>NZ_REFU01000001.1:3507972-3826878 GCF_003688915.1 Rhodococcus sp. SBT000017 | reverse complement strand
AAATGCCGCCCGGCGCACAGACGCGGGGCGGCATTTCTCGAAGAACGACTTCTCGATCGGTGTCAGGCGTTGAGCGCGTCCAGGATCTGGCCGCGAGCCTTCCACAGCTCGGCTCCCCAGTACGGCCATGCGTGGATGCCGTTGGACGGGAAGCTGTAGGTGGCCGGGATGCCCAGAGTGTTCATCCGGATCTGGAATGCACGGGTGTTGGCGAGCGAGAGTGCCTCAAGCGCCATGCCGTTGGCCGTGTTGTAGAAATCGATCGGCGCGGCCGGACGATCGAACTCGCCGGGCAGACCGCTGGCTGCCGAGATGTACAGGGACAGGCCCTCGAGGCGCGGCGCGAAGACGAACGGGTCGTTGCGCAGCCACGCCGGGTTCCAGGGCGGTCCCCACATGGAGTCGACGTTGAAGCGACCTGCGTCGAGCATCGCGACGCGGATGGCCTCACGCATGCCGGGCGCCGAGATGTTGAGGTAGCCCGAGAGCGAACCGGCGAACTTGAACTGATCGCGGTGGTACGCGGCGAGCGTCAGAGCTGCCGAACCACCCATCGACAGTCCGAGAACACCGTTGTTGCTACGCGAGACGCCGTAGTTCTCGAGGAACGCGGGCAGCTCCTCGGTCAGGAACGTCTCCCACTTGTAGGTGACTTCCTGGCCGTTGAAGTTCGACGAGGTGTACCAGTCGCTGTAGAAGCTCGACTGACCGCCGACGGGCATGACCAGGGTCACGTTGTCGTTGGCGAACTGATCCTGCGCGTTGGTCTCGAACGTCCAGGCGTTGCGATCGTCGCGTGCGCGCAGTCCGTCGAGCAGGTACAGCGCAGCGTTTCCGCCGCGGGCCGCCCACTGGACCTGGACCTTGATGGGGCCCATCTCGGACGGGACGATCAGGTCTTCACGGCCACCGGCAGGGGCCTGATGCGCGACGGGAGCGGGCGCTGCAACAGCGACTGCTCCACCGACGACACCGGCTGCGAGGGGAAGTACGAGCGCTGCAGCACCGACGCCGAGCAGGCGCTGACGCCAGCGTGAAGACGCCTTCGGTGTTCTGCTGAGGCCGGCAAATCGCATGAATCGTGCTCTCTTTCATCTACGCGGTCTCCGCGACATGCGGCCCCCGGCAATCGAACAGGGCTTTCCTGGTGGCCCCTCCGGGCCGAAGGACGATGTGGTCCCGAAAAATCTGAGGTTCTGCTGTGAAAACAGGCGAACCGCTCGATGGAGGTTATTCCATCGAGCGGTTCCAAGGCAAAACTGTGATCAGCGTCCCAGTTTCACCTCGACGTTTCCCTGGAACAGGAGACTATCCTGCTCGGTCCCCGCTGAACAGCCCTGAAAAGTCGTGAAGTTTCACTAAGGGCCGGAAAACGGACCAAACAACCGAAATGTTCCGTGACCGGGTCAGTTACCGATGTTGGCGCTCAGGTCCGGTGCCATGATGCGGATCTGCTCGCCCCAGTAGCCCCACTGGTGGGTACCGACGGCCGGGAACGCATACGTGACGTTGTTGGCACCGATGCTGGCCATCCGGATCTGGAACGCCCGACTGTTCGCCAGTGCGATGGCCTCGAGGCCCATGCCGTTGCCGGTGTTGTAGTAGTCGATGAAGCTCCGCGGGCGATCGAGTCCGCCGGGCAGACCGCTACCTGCGAACACCCACACGCGGGTTCCGTTGTCGCGCAGACGAGGCGCGAAGACGAACGGGTCGTTGCGCAGCCACGCCGGATCCCACGGCGGTCCCCACATCGCGTCGATGTTGTAGCGACCGGAGTCGAGCAAAGCCAGACGCATCGCTTCACGCATGCCGGGAGCGGAGATGTTCAGGTAACCGGACAGCGAGCCTGCGTAGCTGAACTGGTCCGGGTGGTAGGCAGCGAGCGTCAGAGCAGCAGAGCCACCCATCGAGATACCGATGACACCGTTGCGGTTGGGGTTGAAGCCCCAGTTGGCGCGCAGGTTCTCACGCAGGTTCTGCGTCAGGAAGGTCTCCCACTTGTACGTGGTCTGCTGGCCGTTGAAGTTCGACGGTGCGTACCAGTCGGAGTAGAAGCTCGACTGTCCGCCGACCGGCTGGACGACGTTGATGTTGTATCCGGCCAGAACGGCACCGGCGTCGGTCTCGTGCTCCCAGCCGGAGATGTCGGTGGTGGCCCGCAGCCCGTCGAGGAGGTAGACGACACGGTTGGTGTTGCCGTCCGCGGCGCGCCAGACGCGACTCTTGATCGGACCCATGCTCGAGTCCGTCCAGACGTCGATGGCATTGCCGTCGAAGGCAGCGTTGGCAGTTGCGCCACCGCCGGCTACAGCCAATCCCAGTGGGAGGACCACCGCCATCAGCATGGACGTGGCGGCGCGGCGTCCCCAGGACCCACCCCGCTTGTCCTCGGACCGGCTCTTCCTTCTACCCAGCATGCACTCGACCTCTCAGCTGCTTCATCGTCACATCGGTTACGCAATCAACGCTTGATCTCGCAAGTTCTCCATGTCTGCCGCCCGACCACACAGGTCGGACGCATACACATCCTCCGCACTTATCGCACGAAGGACGACCCCCGTTACATGATCGAGATAGCTCATCTTGGCGTCGAGACCAATTCGGCGCAACCCGGTGACCTTTTCGTGTTCGGACATCTAATTGTCCGCCTTCAATATCGGGGCCGGAAGATCACATCGTTGTATTTCGTACTTCGGCACTCGATCGAACCGATATCCGGCGTAGAACAGCGAGCGCTTGAAATTCCGGACGAACAAATCCTTCGTCAACGGGGCCCGATACGAGGTGAGCAGCTCCTGGGTGTCGGGGCAGGTCAGTGCCACCTGAGCCTCGGTGACCCAGTCCTCGTCCATGTACCAGGGCAGGTAGGGATAGACGGCGACGAGTCCGAGATCGGCCACCACCCAGTCCGGATACAGGTTCTTGTCGTGTCCGATCCGGCCGTTCTCGAGCCGCTCGGTGTGTGACGCCAACGGGTATGCCAGCCCCATCTGGTCGATGACCCGCACGTCGAGACCGACGTTCATGCTGGTCATTCCGAGGTTGAGGAAGAAGACGGTGTGACCGAACCCACCCTCGGGGATGGGGAGCGGTGGTGGCACGACATCCCAATACGTGAACTGAGCCGACGGCAACAGCAACCCGCCGTCGGGAGTGTCCTCGATCGCCTCGACCATTCCCCGCATGCGCGGGTAGTCGAGGTAGTCCGAGGCCAGGATCGGATGGGCGTGCCCGGTGTTGAGCGAGTAGAACGCCCGCTCGTCGACGATGCCGCTTCGGCCGACGATCGAGCCCTGCGGCATACCCGTCGTATTGGCAGCCGCGACGGCCCAAACCACGATGCCACCCCAGACGAAAAGATCGGCGACGAAAACCGCTGTGGCGCGATCTGCAGACCAGCGTTTCGGGAGGGCAACCGGCAGCACCGAAATCGGCAACAAAAGCGTGAACAATGCCGGCAACAATGTCCGACCGTGCATGAAATCGCCGCCGACGCGGATGGCGTACAAAGCCAGCAGTAGACCACTGATCAACACGAAGACGACCACGGCGGTCGGCGTCCGCAGCGCTGCGAGCCAGCCGCCGACGGTGCGGGGCAGGGACAACCGCACTCGCGAGGCCGACAGTGCAGCACCGACGACCAGCAGTACGAGCGGCAGCCACAGCAGGTACGGCCCCACGAGGTTGGACAGGTACTCGAACCCCTGCGACCACTTGGCTCCGCCGGCATCCTTCGACACCGCGGTGTTGGGGTACGGCAGGCCGTAGTAGCCCATGCGCCAGATCTGATAGAGCACCGGCACGGCTCCGGCGAAGGCGAACACTCGCAGCCTGGACAGCCAGCTCTGCGGGGCCAGGAAGATCATCGCCAGCGCCAGCACCGCCACGATGGACAGTTCCGGACGCACCAGCGGGCCGAGCCCGGCGAAGAAGGCCAGCAGCAGTAGCTCGACGCCACCGGAGCGGCGCTGGCCCCAGCGGACCATCAGCAGCCACAGCATAGCCAGCCAGAAGATGACCAGGCAGGTCTCGAGCCCGGATGTCGCGAAGTCCCGGGCGGGCGGAACCGCGATGTAGACCAGTACACCGGCGGGCAGGAACAGAGTCTGCGACGCGGTGCGACCACGTAGCGCGAACGTGCCCATCATCGCGAGAACGACGGCCGCCGTGGACAGAACCAGTGCGATCGTCAGCACGACGTACTCGAGCCGGCCCTCGCTGAGCCAACTGCCCGCGTAGACGAGGTAGGTCCAGATGGTGCTGGTGTTGGTTTCCACGCGTTCGCCCGCGTTGAACACCGGTCCGTTGCCTGCCAGCAGGTTGCGGACGGTACGCAGAACGATCAGGCCGTCGTCGGCGATCCAGCGGCGCTCCCACGCACCCCAGAGGAACAACGCCCCGGTGACCACGGTCCCGATCCAGAAGACGGGCCTGGTGATCGATGCCCGAGCGGAGTTCTCTTCTCGCGCGTCTCGCTGGTCAGGCGAGGTAGACAGCGACACCAACCACTCCGATCCACGCTATGGCGAGCAGCTGCAGAACCCTGTCTCCCAACGCGATCTCTTCGGGTTCGCCTGCCTCGCCGCCATCGACATCCACTGCGTATCGCAGGATTGCGATAGTAAACGGAATCATCGAGATGGCGAACCAGTTGGCACCCGTGCCGGCATCTTCCTGGAACGCCCACAGGCCGTAACAGATGACGACGGCGGTCGCAGACAGTGTCCAGACGAATCGCAGGTACGTGGTGGTGTAGTTCTCGAGCGATTTGCGGATCTTCGCTCCGGTGCGTTCGGCCAGCTGGAGCTCCGCGTAGCGCTTACCGGCCGCCATGAACAGCGAACCGAACGCCATGATCAGCAGGAACCACTGCGACAGCGGAATCGAGGCAGCGACCCCACCGGCGATCGCCCGGAGCAGGAAGCCCGAGGAGACGATGCAGATGTCGAGCACGGCCTGGTGCTTGAGGCCGAAGCAGTACGCCAGCTGAATCGCGATGTAGACGCCGATGACCAGCGCCAGCTTCCAGTTCGCGATGAACGAGAGACCGATGGCGAGACCGAGCGAGACAACCGCCATCGCGTAGGCGATGTTGACCGGCAGTACGCCCGCGGCGATCGGCCGGAATCGCTTGGTGGGGTGCGCGCGGTCGGCTTCGACATCCAGGGCGTCGTTGACCAGGTAGACCCCGGACGCGGCGAAGCAGAACACGACGAACGCGAGCGCGACGGACAGCAGAACGTCGGGGTCGGTGACCGAGCCCGCCGCCAACGGTGCAGCCAGCACCAGGACGTTCTTGACCCACTGACGCGGACGAAGCGCCTTGACGATGCCGTCCGCCAGGTTCTTCGGCGGTGCGCCTACGGGTGCGGCATCCTCGCTCATTTGTCTCCTTCGAACTTCACGACGGCCGCAGCCGTCAACGCGCCGAGTGCCGATCCGGCCAGCACATCGGTGGGGTAGTGGACTCCGAGCACCAAGCGCGAGAGCAGCATGGGTGGGACGAGGACCGCCGGTAACGGTAGCCCGGTCACCCGGCCGAGGAGAACCGCGGCGGCTGTGGTGGATGTCGCATGCGAGGACGGGAAGCTCAGTTTGCTGGGTGTCGAGACGTTGATGCGCACGGCCGGGTCGTGGGGCCGCGGCCGGCGCACGATGCGCTTGATGACGATCGACGCGGCGTGGGAACCGACTGCCCCGACGGCCACCGAGGCCCACTGACGCCGACGCGGCTTGTCCAGTGCAGCTCCGATACCGGCGATCGCGACCCAGCCGAGTGCGTGTTCGCCGAAGTGCGACATGCCGCGGGCGACGGTGATCGCGCCGGGGGCACTGCCGACGGTGCTCTGCACCTTCTCGAGGATCCGGACTTCCGTCGGAGCCTCGGTCTGTCCCTTACGCCTGGTAACGAAAGACACGTTCCCACGTTTCCTTACTGGTCAGGTGCGGCACGGCATCGCGGTACCGAGCCTTGAGGGCGGGGAATTCGGCTGCCAACTGCTTGCGCAGCGACAGTGCTTCCTTGAGCAGCGCCGCGGCCTGCTGACGATCCCGCTTGCGGTACACGACGCCCCGGCCGTCGGCGGTGGTGACGGTGACGCCGTCGACCTGAGACAACAGGAACCAGCGCGCGTCGAGAGTCGGGACGTTGAGCTGCGGGCGATCGTGATGCTGGGTGTGCGCAGGCTTTGCGTTGTGCAGCAACCCCTTTGCCAACCGGCTGATCTTGGCGAGCGGGTTGGTCGGCAGCCCGACGGCTCCCACTTCCTCACCGGACGCGAGCGGCAGCTCCGTGGAACTGCCGACGACGATCGCGTCGGGAAATTCCTTGCGCAGTGCGTGCACCGTCGGCAGCGCGGTGGGCAGGATGTCGAGAATATGCTCGGGACCGGCAAGGAAGTCGCGGATCGCCAGGTTCTGAATGGCGACCGTCGAGTACTCGAGGCACAGCAGGTGCTTGATCGTGGCCTTGACGGTGTCGAGGACCAGGCCCTTGCCGTCCCCCGGCATGTGCAGCGAGGCGACGACGAGTCGATTGCGCAGGTGGAAGTACGCCTGCCAGTCGATCGCGTCGTCCTTGTCGCTCCACGCCATGTGCCAGATCGCCGCACCCGGCAGGGTGACCGTCGGGTACCCGGCGTCCCGTGCGCGCAAGCCGTATTCCGTGTCGTCCCATTTGATGAACAGCGGCAGCGGCTGCCCCAGTTCCTCGGCGACGACCCGCGGGATCATGCACATCCACCAGCCGTTGTAGTCGACGTCGATACGTCGGTGCAGCAGCTTGCTGGTGCGCAGCGGGTCCTCGGAGAAATCGTGGTCGTACTCCACGTTCTGTGCGCCGGTCCACATGAAGTTGCTGCGATCGATCACTTCGCCCATGACGTGTAGGTGACTGCGCGCCTGCAGGTTGAGCATCTGACCGCCGACGAGCGTGGGGACCTTGGCGAACCGAGACATGGCCAGCGCGCGCAGGATCGAGTCGGGTTCGATCTCGATGTCGTCGTCCATGAACAGGATGTGCTGGCACTCGGTGTTGTTCAGCGCCTCGTACATGATGCGGCTGTATCCACCGGATCCGCCGAGGTTGGCCTGGTCGTGGATGGCGAGGCGACCGCCGAGCGCCGCTGCCGCCTCGTCGAAACCGGGCTCGTCCTTCGCCTTGCGGGTGCCCTGATCCGGCATGATCACGGCCTGGATCACCTCGAGAACCAGCGGGTCCGAGCCGAGGGCGACAAGGGCTTTGACGGCGTCGGTCGGGCGGTTGAACGTGGGGATTCCGACGGCGACGGTGGCGTCACCCGGAGCCTCGATCGGGGCGTACCAACCCGCGCTCTCGAGAACCACCTCGGAATCGGAGGTGATGTCGAACCAGATCCAGCCGCCGTCCTCGAACGGGCCGAGGTCGATCAGAAACTCTTGGGCTGCATCGCCGTCCACGGCCTCGCGGCCCTCGACGTGGATGCGTGAGGCATCGGCCTTGGATCGGTAGACATCGATGCGGCAGTGCCCGGACACCTCGACACGGAGCACGACGGACTTCAGGATGCTGTAGCGCCGCCAGTAGCTCGCGGGGAAGGCATTGAAGTAGGTGCAGAACGACACCTCGGATTCGGCACCGACCGTGACCGAGGTCCGCGACAGCGAATGCGCTCGTTTGGCATTGGTGAGCGCCTCTTCGAGGTACAGCGTGCGCACGTCGAGCGGTTCACCCGAACGCGGCAGCAGTACGCGCTGCAGAAGCGATTTTCCGAGAATCGGCGAGATATCGGCCACACCGTCCGCGAGCAGGTGCTTGGCGGTCACTTGTCGCCTGCCAGGGGTGCGCCGGTCTCGAAGTGCGGAACCAGGGTGTTCTCGTACATGTTCAGCGCGCTCGCGATGGCCATGTGCATGTCCAGGTACTGGTAGGTGCCGAGGCGACCACCGAACAACACTCGGTTGGAGGCTGCTTCGGTCTTGGCGCGGTCGCGGTAGGCCTCGAGCTTCTGCCGGTCGTCGGGAGTGTTGATCGGGTAGTACGGCTCGTCGCCGCTCTTGGCGAAGCGGGAGAACTCACGCATGATGACCGTCTTGTCGGTCGGGTACTGGCGCTCGGGGTGGAAGTGCCGGAACTCGTGGATCCGGATGAACGGCACGTCGCCGTCGTTGTAGTTCATCACCGGAGTGCCCTGGAAGTCGCCCGTCGGGAGCACCTCGGTCTCGAAATCGATTGTGCGCCAGCCGAGTTCGCCTTCGGAGTAGTCGAAGTAGCGGTCCAGTGGGCCGGTGTAGACGATGGGGGCGTCGGGGCTCTCGGCCACGAGCTCGGCCTTGACGTCGAACCAGTCCGTGTTCAACCGGACCTCGATCTTCTCGTCGGCGGCCATCTTCTCGAGCCACGCGGTGTAGCCGTCGACCGGCAGTCCCTCGTAGGTGTCGTTGAAGTAGCGGTTGTCGAACGTGTACCGCACCGGCAACCTTGTGATGTTGCCTGCGGGCAGATTCTTCGGATCGGTCTGCCACTGCTTGGCGGTGTAATCCTTGATGAACGCCTCGTACAGGGGGCGTCCGATCAACGAGATCGCCTTCTCCTCGAAGTTCTGCGCGTCCTTCGAGTCGAATTCACTGGACTGCTCGTCGATGAGAGCCCGCGCCTCGGCAGGCGAGAAGTACTTGCCGAAGAACTGCGAGATCAGACCCAGGCCCATCGGGAACTGATACGACTGGCCCTTGTGCAGAGCGAAGACGCGGTGCTGGTAGCCGGTGAAGTCGGTGAACTTGTTGACGTAGTCCCAGACCCGCTTGTTCGAGGTGTGGAACAGATGGGCGCCGTACTTGTGTATCTCGATACCCGTCTCGGGCTCGGCCTCCGAGTACGCATTGCCGCCCAGGTGGTGCCGCCGATCCAGCACGAGGACACGCTTGCCCAACTGGGACGCCGCCCGCTCCGCCACGGTCAGTCCGAAGAACCCGGATCCGACGACGATGAGGTCGTATCGGCCGGTCACGGAGGCGTCGGAAGAGGTGGTCTCGGGGCTTACAGCAGTCACGGGCAACCAGGGTATCCGACGATCGTGACCGCTCTGCCCCACCAGGCGCCGATCACCGGGCCCGGTGTCATTCGAAGGAACGTCGGAGCAGGTAGGTGTCCATCACCCAGCCGTGCCGGGACTTGACCTCCTGGCGGGCGCGGCGGATCTCGCCCAGCACGTCGTCGAGCGGGCCCGCAACCAGCTTCTCGTCCGCCGTCCCCAGGTTGGCACCCCAGTGGATGCCCCATCCCTCGCCGGTCAGCGCGCTGCAGGCCAGGTTGCCGTCGAGCATCACCACGAGATTGTCGAGACCGGCGGCGACATCGCCCGCCAGGTTGCGGCCGGTGGTGATGACGATCGGTCCGCCGATGCGGTTGAGGACGAGCCGATGACTCGCCGCCAGCATCGACACACTGGAGATGCCGGGTGTGACATCGAACTCGATGTCACCGCGCAACATGGCAAGCCGCTCGACGACGCGGACAGTGCTGTCGTAGAGCGCGGGGTCTCCCCAGACGAGGAACCCGACGACGGTGCCCTCGGCGAGGCCGTCGAGCACATCGGCGTAGGCGCGGGCGCGGGCGTCGTGCCAATCGAGGACCGCGCTCTCGTACTGCCGGGGCGAACGGTCGCGTGGCGGGTCGGGCACCTCGATCACCCGGTAGCTGCCACCGTGGTGGCGCTCGAGGATCTCCTGCCTGGCTGCTGCGAGATCGCCGACCGACGCACCCTTGTCGGCCACGATGAACACGTCCACGGCCCGCAGCTTCTCGACGGCCTGGACGGTCACCTGGTCCGGGTGGCCACCGCCGATGCCGATCAGATGGATCTTCACGAGCGGTCCCGACACGCGTCGTACAGGTGGGATTCGGTGACGACGCGTCGAGCCAGGGCGGGTCCCACCAGAATCACCGCCGCCTGTCGCAGGTCGGCGGCCTCGACCTGATCTGCGATGTCGGCCAGAGTGCCGCGCAGAATCAGCTCGTCCGGCCTGCTGGCATGGAAGACGACGATGGCCGGGCACTCCGGGCCGTAGAACTCCGTCAGTTCTTCGGTCAGGATCCGCGTGCGAGTGATCGCCAGGTGCAGTGCCAACGTCGCCCGGGTGGCGGCGAAGTTCTTCAGCGCCTCGGTATCGGGCATCGCCGTCGAGCGAGCCTGCGCACGGGTGAGCACCACCGATTGCGTCACCTCGGGAACCGTCAGCTCGACGCCCAGTGCGGCAGCTGCGGCTGCGTAGGCCGGAACGCCCGGGGTGACGTCCCAGGGCACGCCTGCGGCGTCGAGTCGAGCGGACATCTCCGCCAGCGCGGAGTAGAGGGACGGGTCCCCCGAGCACAGGCGAGCGACGTCCTCCCCGCGTTCGTGGGCGGCGACCAATTCTGCGGTGATGGCGTCGAGGTCGAGCTTCGCGGTGTCGACCAGTCGGGTGCCTGGGGAGCAATGTTCGAGGATCGCGTCGTCGATGTAGGTACCGGCGTAGACGCAGACAGGGCTCGATCGCAGAAACTCGACGGCCCGCAGCGTGAGCAGGTCGGCAGCGCCGGGTCCGGCTCCGATGAAGTGCACAGTCACAGCTGATGAGCGTAGAGGACATGTTCGACGCGCCGGGACGCTCGAACTTCCCGCCGATGGCTAACTGTCAAGCTAAGGTTTAGTCTTGTGTCTGATGGGACTCATGTTGCTGATGTGATTCATGTTGTTCAGCAACTGGAGATCCTACGACGCGTACCTACCAACAACCAGGGAGTACCGCCTTGCCGAACCGTCGAACGAAGCCGTCGATCGTTCTCGGTGCTGTCGCACTGCTGGCCGTCGCGACCCCTTTTGCGGTCGCAGGCCTCACCGACAGCACGACAACCGGAGTTCGACCGGCCAACGAGACAACCCCCGTCACTGTGCCGACCAAGATCGTCGAGACTGCGCTGAGCGCTGCACCGGACATCGTGATTCCGCTGCAGGAGCTCACCGGACTGCCGTTGCCCGATCTCCGGCTCTCCGATCTGAAGTACCTACCGCTGCCGGATTCCATCGTGATCCCGCCGATCGAGATCCCCGACATCCCGGGTCTCACCACGCCCGCGCCGGGCAACGCGACCGCACAGGCGCCGATTCCTCGGGTGGATGCAGCTGCACCCGTGAATCCCGAAGCTGCCGATCCGACCGGCCCGCCGCTCGGTGCCGCCGTGAAGGAGATCAAGCAGGACACCCCGTTCAGCATGGTGGCCCTGACGTCCGAGCAGCTGGACGGTGCTTCCGCTCAGGTCCGCCGGCAACTGGAGGACGGCTCCTGGGGCCCGTGGCTGGAAACCGCGCCGGTGGATACCACTGCGAGCGACGCCGTTCCCGCTGCGGAAAAGCAGGGCACCGAGCCGATCTTCGTCGGACTGACCAACGCCGTGCAGGTTCTGTTGACGCCGCTGACCGGTAGTGCCGCACCGATTCCCGAGGTTCCGGTCGTCGAACTGCCTGCCACCGACGCTCCAGCCGAGGCTCCCGCTGCGGCGGAACAGCCACTGGGCTACACCCCGGCATCGTCGAGCAAGCCACTGCGCCAGCAGGATCCGGCCCCACTCGATCCGGCTGCAATGGATCCGGCCGCAGCCGAGCCTGCACCGGCAGATCCGGCAGCGGATCCGGGCCAGGCGAGTTCTGCAGAGCAGTTGGCTGCGGCCGTCAACGACATCAGCGCCGTACTCATTACCCCCGGCACGTCGCCGGTCGACTCGGCATTGAGCGATATCGCCACTCCCGTCGCCGGTGACGCAGGCCCCAAGGTCATCACCCGCGCGCAGTGGGGTGCCGACGAGTCGATCCGTTGCGCCACACCGACGATCGACGACTTCCTGGGCGGTGCCACGGTGCACCACACCGCAGGCAGCAACGACTACTCCAAGTCCGAATCGGCCGAGATCGTCCGCGCCATCTACGCGTACCACGCGCAGACGCTCGGCTGGTGCGACATCGGTTACAACGTCCTCGTCGACAAGTACGGCCAGATCTTCGAGGGTCGTGCGGGCGGCTTGGACAAGCCGGTTCAGGGCGCACACTCGGGCGGGTTCAACGAGAACACGATGGGCATCGCCATGATGGGCGACTACTCCAACGTCGATCCCTCGCAGGAGACCATCGATTCGGTCGGCAAGTTCCTCGGATGGCGACTCGGCAAGGCCGGCCTCGACCCCGAGGGCACCACCACGATGACCTCCGAGGGAACGGATTTCACGTTCGTCGGCCGCGGCCAGAGCGTCGACTTGCCGGTGATCTTCGGTCACCGCGACGTCGGCAACACCGAATGCCCCGGTGACGCCGGATACGCACGACTCGGGGAGATCCGCGACATCGCTGCGGCAAACCTCGGCGGCGGCGGAGATGCAACTCCGGTCTCGCCCGACGTGACCGACACTGCTCCCGATACCGCAGTGACCGATTCGACCCCGTCACGTCCGGGCACCGACGTCAGTTCCACTCTGGGCGAAAACATCCCGGCCCTGGTCGCCGAGCTGCAGCGACTGGCGGCGACCAGTCCGGTCGCACAGAAGTGGTTGGCGTCGGGCGGAGAAACCGGCTCGCTCGGCGTTCCGGTGAGCGGTCTGGTGCAGGTGAGCGGCGGCCGTGAGAAGGCGCAGTTCGCCAACGGCGAGATCATCACCAACATGGCCGGCCAGGCCGTGGCCGTCATCGGCAAGATCTTCCAGCAGTACGTGCAGCAGGGTGGCGTCGACGGCATCCTGGGTCTGCCGCTCACCGACGAGTTCCGGGTGCCGGAAGGCTTCCGGACCGACTTCGAGAACGGTTCACTGATCTTCAACGAGCTCACCGGAATCGTCACCACGGTGATCAAGACGTACAACGACACCTACAACGCGGAGATGCAGAACCCCGTCGCAGCACCGGTGGAACCGGCTCCTGTACCCGAGCCTGCTCCCGCACCGGAACCCGCACCCGCGGGCTGAGTTCGGACAGTCGACGAGGGCCGAGTCACCGTGGTGACTCGGCCCTCGTCGTGTTCGATACGCCCCAGGGCCGGAGCGTCACCACCAGCGTTCGAGGACGTGCGCCACTCCGTCTTCTGCGTTGGTGACGGTCTGTTCGTTCGCCGCCGCGACGGCAGCGGGGTGCGCGTTGCCCATCGCGACGCCCAGTCCCACCATCGACAGCATCGGCACGTCGTTGGGCATGTCGCCGAAGGCCACGATGTCCTTCACGTCCACCGACAGCGTCTCGGCGACCTTGGCCAGGCCCGACGCCTTGGTGATGCCCGGTGCCGAGAGCTCGATGAGTCCGTTGTCGGTGGAGAACGTCAGGTCGGCTCGACCGGAGATCAGCGGGGACAGGATGTCGGCCATGTGTCCGCTGGTGGAGCCGGACAGCCGGATCAGCAGCTTGACGGCCGGAACGTCGACCACGTCGTCCTCGGTCATCTCGACGTTGTCGGGGTTCAGCCAGGCGTGCTCGTATCCCGGGGAGCTGACGAACTGAGGGGTGGCCGAGTCGTGTGCCGTCCGGCCCACTCGCTCGGCGGCAAGTCCGCAGCCGGGCAACGCGCGGTAGGCGAGGTCGGCCAACCACTGCAGCGTCTCGACGGAGAGGGTCTCGGCGCTGAGCACACGATCGTTGGCGGCGTCGTAGATCACCGCACCGTTGGCGCACACCGACATCGGCGCGTATCCCAGCTGATCGACGACGGGATGGATCCACCGCGGCGGCCGGCCGGTGGACAGGACGAAGGGAACTCCGTCGGCCACGACGGCCGAAACGGCGCGCCGAGTACGTTCGGTAACGCGTTCGTGCTGGTCGAGCAGGGTGCCGTCGACATCGCTGGCAACGAGGCGGGGGGCGAGGCGGGGGCGAGGCGGGAGGTGTTCGGCGCGTTGGTCATCGTGACGTCATTCTGCCCTAGTGTCGAAGCACCCTGTTTTCGACATGCACGTCTTCGATGTGGAAGGAACGGTAGATGACATCTGTCAACCGTCAGATCCGATTGGCTCAGCGCCCGGTGGGACGTCCCGACGAGTCGACGTGGAACCTCACCGAGGAACCGATTCCCACGCCGGGCGACGGCGAGTTCGTCGTCACCGTCGACTACGTCTCCCTCGACCCCGCGATGCGCGGCTGGCTCAACGACGCGCGCTCGTACGTACCGCCCGTCGGGATCGGCGAGGTGATGCGGGCGCACGCCGTCGGTCGGGTGCTGGAATCCCAGCATCCCGATTACGCTGTCGGAGAGATCGTTTCGGGGTCTTTCGGCGTCACCGAGCACGCACTGTCGGACGGCACAGGCGTGCAGAAGGTCGACGAATCCATCGCACCGGCACCCACGTGGCTCGGAGCGCTCGGGTTCCCTGGGCTGACGGCGTACTTCGGCCTGATGGACGTCGGCAAGCTCACCGAGGGCGACACCGTGGTGATCTCCGGAGCTGCCGGAGCCGTGGGCAGCATCGCGGGTCAGATCGCGAAAGCCAAGGGAGCCACTGTGATCGGCATTGCCGGTGGACCCGAGAAGTGCGCGTGGCTCACCGAAGAACTGGGCTTCGACGCGGCGATCGACTACAAGAACGAGTCGGTGTACAAGGGCCTGAAGGCGGCTGCACCCAAGGGCATCGACGTGTATTTCGACAACGTCGGCGGTGAAATCCTCGACGCGGCCCTCTCCCGGCTGCGCAAGGGAGCACGAGTGGTGTTGTGCGGAGCCATCTCCGGCTACAACGCAACGGATCCACAGCCCGGCCCGGCGCACTACCTGTCGCTGCTCATCAATCGGGCCTCGATGACGGGGTTCATCATCTTCGACTACCTGGACCGCTACCAGGAGGGCATCGACGCACTGTCCGAACTGCTCACCAGCGGCAGAATGACGGCACGCGAGCAGATCGAGATCGGCGGCGTCACCGCCTTCGGATCGACGCTGAACCTGCTGTTCGACGGTGCCAACACCGGCAAGTTGGTGCTCGAGGTCGGCGAACGCACCCACGACTCGGAATTATGACGGCGTCTCGTTCGTTGAACCCCACGTATCGACCGATAATGAGCTAGGAGAGCAAAGATGTCTGCAGCCACCGAAACCGCCATTCTCGCCGGAGGATGCTTCTGGGGAGCCGAAGAGCTCGTTCGCAAGCTCCCGGGAGTGATCTCGACCCGCGTCGGATACACCGGAGGCGAGGTCCCCAACGCGACGTACCGCAACCACGGCAATCACGCCGAGGGCCTCGAGGTCGTCTATGACCCCACCCAGACGACGTACCGCGATCTGCTCGAGTTCTTCTTCCAGATCCACGACCCCACCACCAAGAACCGTCAGGGCAACGACATCGGCGCCAGCTACCGCTCGGCGATCTTCTACCTCAGCGACGAGCAGAAGCGCGTCGCCGAGGACACGATCGCGGACGTCGACGCGTCGGGACTGTGGCCGGGCAAGGTGGTCACCGAGGTGACCGCGGCCGGAGATTTCTGGGAAGCCGAGCCCGAGCACCAGGACTACCTGCAGAAGTACCCCGAGGGCTACACCTGCCACTGGGTGCGTCCGGAGTGGAAGCTGCCGCGTCGGGCCTGAGCGGCTGCGCCGCACTGAGCGAGGAGCCTGCGGTCGTTCCGCAGGCTCCTCTCCGGTCTCGTAGCCTGCTACGAATTGCCGCGCACGTGTCGGCGGAACTTGCGACACTGATCCGGTGACTTCCGACAGAACCCCTCGGTCGATGGCCGACGTCCTTCGTTCGCCGCGTTTCTGGCTTGCGCCGATCCTGGTCGTCTCAGCGCTGATGTCGTTTCTCGCCGCGCTGTATCTGGGCGGCGTGCTCGACCCCAGGGGCAATCTGCACGACCTACCCATCGCGATCGTCAACCAGGACGAGGGCGACACCCTTGCAGGCGAGCAGCGCAACATCGGCAACGACATCGTCGCGGGTCTGCTGCAGAACGTCGATCCGGAGAAGGTCGATTTTCGGGAAGTCGGTCCGGCACAGGCGCAATCATTGCTGTCGACGGCCGAGGCCTACGGTTCCATCGTCATCCCGAGCGATTTCACCAAGAGGATGGGAATTCTCGCCCAGGCGAGCGTGATTCCCGGGGACGTCGAGAAGCCGATCATCACGGTCTACACCAACCCACGTGCCGGCAGTTTCGGGATGTCACTCGTGACCGGAGTGGCGACACCGGCCTTCGAATCGGTCAATCAGACTGTGGGACAGCAGATCACCGAGCAGGTGCGCCAGCAGCTCGGTGAGACTCAGCTCGCCGGTGCAAGCGCTCTCACCCTCGCGCAGCCGATCGATGTGATCGTTGCCCAATACGATCCTCTGCCCGACGGCACCGGCGGTGGCCTGTCCGCCTTCTATTACGCGCTCTTGCTCGTCCTGGCGGGCTTCACCGGTGCGACCATCGTCAGCGCCCTCGTCGACGGTTTACTCGGATTCACGCCCACCGAGATCGGCCCCAAGTACATCCATCGGGGACCGACCCAGATCAACCGCTTCCAGACGCTGCTCGTGAAATGGCTCGTGATGATCGTCCTGGCCATGCTGGTGTCTGCCCTCTATCTGCTGATCAGCCATCTGCTCGGTATGCCGATCACCCATGCCTGGACTCTGTGGATGTACGGCGCGTACGCGATCGCCGCGGTCGGCATCACGGCACTGGCGGTGATGTCCGCATTCGGCACGGCAGGACTGCTGATCAATCTGATCGTGTTCATCATTCTGGCGTTGCCGTCCTCGGGCGGCACCATTCCCCTCGAAGCCAGCCCGCGATTGTTCACCTGGCTGGCGCAGTTCGAGCCAATGCACCAGATCTTCCTCGGCACCCGCTCGATCCTGTACTTCAACGCCTCACTCGACGCAGGGCTGCTGCACTCGGTGGGCATGACGTCTCTCGGACTGCTCATCGGGCTCGTGTTCGGTGTGGTGTTCACCCGCATCTACGACGGCAAAGGCCTCGACCGGAGCCTCGATTCGACCGGCGCTCTCAGCTGACGCCAGTACACTCGATCCAATGCTTGCTGTGAATACGGCCGGGAGCGTGGTACCCCGACGTGCCTTCCACGCTTACCTCGACGTCGCGATCGTCGTACTCGTACTCGTGGGTACCAACCTCATCGCGCACTTCACCACGGTGTGGGCCAGTATCGCGACGGTTCCGATCGCCGCGGTTCTGCTGGTCGTCCTGGCGAACCGTCGCGGTCTGGGGTGGGCCGAACTGGGACTGTCTCCTAAGCAGTGGAAGACCGGATCTCTGTACGCACTCGGAGCCGTCGGGGTCGTCCTGACCGTCGTCGCGATCGGTGCGTTGCTGCCACTGACTCGGCCGTTCTTCATGGCCGACCGGTACGCAACCGTCTCCGCCGCCATCGTCGCATCGATGATCGTCATCCCCCTGCAGACCGTCATCCCGGAAGAACTCGCGTTCCGCGGGGTGCTGCACGGCACGCTGGGTCGCATCTACGGAGCTCGGGGTGTGTTCGCCGCCGGATCTCTGCTGTTCGGTCTCTGGCACATCGCGTCCTCGCTGGGACTGACGGCCGGCAACGTGGGGCTGAGCGGATTTCTCGGTGGCGGGCTGTTCGGGCAGATCGTCGGTATCGCGCTGGCCGTGGTGGCCACTGCGGCGGCGGGTGTGGTGTTCACGTGGCTGCGCAGCCGCAGCGGAAGTTTGATCGCGCCCATCGCCCTGCACTGGTCGTTGAACGGACTCGGCGCGCTGGCTGCTGCGCTGGTCTGGCACGCGTCGGTGAGCTGAAAGACATGAAAGACGACCTGCACCAGTACCTGCGGATCGCGCGCGAAAACATGCTGTGGAAGCTCGACGGCCTCACCGAGTACCAGAAACGACGACCGATGACGCCCACGGGGACGAATCTCCTGGGGTTGATCAAGCACCTGGCGATCGTCGAATACGGCTACTTCGGTCTCACCTTCGGCCGCGAGTTCCCCGCCCCATTCGCGGATTTGGTGAAATCAGCCGAGGCGCGACTGAACTCCGATATGTGGGCCGCTGCCGACGAATCCTCCGAGTCCATCGTCGACCTGTACCGCGAGGCCTGGTTGCACGCCGACAAGACCATCGAATCGAACGACCTCGACACTGTCGGACGCGTCCTGCACTGGCCCGTCGAGAGGCAGGAAATAACTCTGCACCGCGTGCTCGTGCACCTCGTCGCCGAAACCAACCGCCATGCTGGGCATGCGGACATCGTGCGCGAACTCATCGACGATTCCGTCGGACTCCGATCGGGCAACGAAAACATGGCCGACGGCGACGCAGCATGGTGGGCTGCATATCGAGATGAGCTGGAAACTGTTGCGCGAGAATATGATTGATAGTTCATCCGAAGACATGACGGACTGAAATACCAGTTCGTTCGAGATACGCACCCCACGGATTCCAGTCGTACC
This sequence comes from Rhodococcus sp. SBT000017, assembly GCF_003688915.1. NCBI lineage: Bacteria > Bacillati > Actinomycetota > Actinomycetes > Mycobacteriales > Nocardiaceae > Rhodococcus > Rhodococcus sp. SBT000017. The sequence continues at coordinate 3,808,481 of NZ_REFU01000001.1, read as the reverse complement.
GAGGAATCGACGCGGACATCTTCTGCCGGCGACTCCCGTCTATAGATGGATGGAGCGTGATGCGGCAGAGTCCGACATCTTGAGCGGACCGTACGACGACTCAAGCGTCGGTGATCGACTGCCCGAGGGCGTACGGGTAAGCCGCAAGGGCGGCAGATCGCACGCGCACGACGGCGTGGCGGTCTGATACCACACGCCACCGACAGGTTCTGGATAGCGAATAGTTAAGCGTGGCAATAGTTTTCGATTGCACTATGGTTGCCAGTCGAACGCGCGTTCGATACACTTGCTTCCATGACCACGGAGATCTGGCAACTGAGCGAGAGTGAACTCCTCGCCGAATCTGCCGCGATCTCCCACCAGATCCAGCTGCTCGAAGCCCGACGCATCGCCCTCGTCGCCGAAATCGACACCCGCGTGAGCCGCGAGAAGCTCGGCTTCCCCGGCCCCGCCGGCTGGCTGACCTCCACCACCCTTCTCTCACCGGCCAAGGCCACCAAGATCGTCGCTCTCGCCCGCGGACTGAAGAAATTCCCCGACATCGCCGACGCCGTGAACACCGGCGTCATGTCCGTCGACCACGCCGCGCTGATCCTCACCTTCGTCGAAACACCACCGAAGGACCTCCCGGAAGAGGGTCGCGATATAGCCCGCACCGCGATGATCGCCGCCGCGACCGGGCCCGACGCGCGTACCGGCCGGATCCGTGCAGCGATCACCAAGCTCGAGGACGAGTTCGGCGGCAAGACCCCACCACCCGAGAACACCGACCGCAACGAACTCTTCGCCTCGAAGACGTTGAACGGGCGGTTGGTGCTCAAAGGAGATTTCGATGCGATCACCGGCGAGAAGCTGCTCACCGCACTCTCACCGTTGACCGAACCCCGACCCGCAGCCGACGGCACCGAGACACTCAAAATCGCAGACGACCGCAGCCCCGCCCGACGCAGGGCCGACGCCTTCGGCCACATCCTCGACCAGTACCTCGCCTCCAGTAGCCGGCCCACCGAAGGCGGCGAACGCCCCCACCTGAACCTGCACATCAGCCTGCGCGATCTCACCGACCTCCGCGACAGTGCAGACACCGACGACATCACCGACGACGAGAACACCCGCACTGCAGACGAATCCGATGACGACGGCCACCCTGCCGCGGATCGTGACGCATACAGGGACCTGTTCGGCGACGGCACCACCGTCGGGTGGCTGCCCTGGATGGGGCCACTGTCCCACAACACTTCCCGGCAACTCGCCTGCGACTGCGTCCTCACCGCCATCGTCATGGACGAGCACGGCTCCCCGATCAACCTCGCCCGCACCGCCCGCACCGTCACCGCCAAACAACGCAAAGCCCTCATCGCACGAGACCACACCTGCGCGTTCCCCGGCTGCGGCAAACCCGCCGCGTGGACAGAGGCGCATCACATCTGGCATTGGGCCGATGGTGGCCCCACCGACATGAACAACCTCGTTCTACTGTGCGGATTCCATCACCGACTCATCCACCACAGTGACTGGGAAGTGTTCATCGGCACCGACAACCACCCCTGTGGGGGCACCTCCCGCTTGCGGGGGATCGTACCACCAGCAACCGTCGACCCCTACCGACAACCTCGACCATCCCACGCCCGAGCAGGCCCCCACATCGCCTGAGCCTGCCGACACGAACCGAACGAACAATCCAGCCCCGCACCGAGAACGGTGCGGGGCTGGACGAGGTTGATTCAGGAACCCGAGGGAGCTGCCGGCGGAGCGGGAGGAGTCGCGCCATCGGCCGGAGCAGGCGGCGTCACACCGTCACCCTCAGCACCCGGTGTGGGCGGAGCAGGCGGCGTCGCACCGTCACCCTCAGCCGGAGGCGCAGGCGGCGTCGCCCCATCTCCCGGGGTCGCAGGAGTAGCACCGTCCGCAGATCCCGGTGGTGTCGGAACAGCGGGAACCGTAGCTCCGTCACCGGAATCCGGAGCTGCCGGCACTGCAGGTACATCCGACCCGCCACCTCCGTCGGTCCGCTGCCCGAGGGTCGAAGTCGACGCCACCGTGGACACTCCGGGCGAGACGTCCGGCCCAGTCGCAGCGAAGACTGCCGATGCAACCAGCGCACCGACTGCGAGTCCCGCTGCCGCCGTCGCCACCAGCGGTACCCGTCCCTTCCACCGCTTCGGACTGGTCTCTCGAACCGCGTTGCCGGGGACTGGCTCCGGGTTCGAGGCGGCGGGGATCGGCTGAGTCTGATCGTTCACGTTCACTCCATGTTCTGGTCTGTGTCGTTCGTTTCGGTCTGTCATCGACCCTGCCGCGGCTAGCTGAAGTCACCCTGAAGCCGCGCGCATCTTCAGGATCACTTCAGCTGGTGGGTGACAATCGAGGCATGACATACAGTTCCGCTCCCCGGGTGATGGTGGTGGAGGACTCGTTACCCATCCGAGAAGCGCTGATGGCCGCATTCGAGGACGCGGGATTCACCGCCGCGTCCTTGCCCGACGGCGACGACTTCGAGACCACGATGGCAGGCTTCCGCCCCGATGTCGTGATTCTCGACGTCATGCTGCCCGGCGCGCGGGACGGGTTTGCGCTCATCGACATCGTCCGCCAGAGCAGCGATGCAGGAATCATCATGGTCACCGCGAAGGATCGGCTGGAAGACCGCCTGCGTGGATTGACCGACGGCGCAGACGACTACGTGGTCAAGCCGTTTCAGCTCGACGAGGTGGTCGCACGAGCGAAATCGGTGCTGCGTAGACGCGGCAGATCCTCGGACGCCATCCAAGTGGGCGATCTACTGGTCGACGAGTCCGCGGGGGTCGTCACCCGCGCCGGTCACGTCCTCGATCTGACGGCGACCGAACTCCGGTTGGCAACCTTCCTCGTCGCGCAGCGCGGTCGCACTGTCTCGAAAACATCTATCCTCGAATCGGGTTGGGGCTACGGCGCGTACGACGCCAACCTGGTGGAAGTGCACGTCAGTGCGTTGCGTCGCAAGATGGAAGCCCATGGACCGCGGTTGATCCACACCGTCCGCGGCCTCGGTTACGCCCTGCGGGCCCCGCAGTGAACCGCACACCGACGCCGTCGTTGCGTACGCGAGTGGTCGCCACTGTCGTCGTCCTGTTCGCGGTACTTCTGGTGATCGTTGGGGCATCGGTCGATGTCGTTCTGGGTCAACAGCTTCGGCGCGATCTGGAAGCGCGGTTGACCGACAGGGCATCCCGTGCGATCGAGCTCGTGGAGAGCGGCGTCGAGTCCAGCGATCTGGTGCAGTCCCTCCAGGGCGACGCCATCCGAGTACGTGTCACCGCGGCAGACGGCACGGTCTACGGCGCACCCGGCAGCGGACCGCCCGGGCCGGATATCAGGCCCGCAACCCCGGCCCCGCCTGCCGGACAGTCGAAGACTCCCAGCCCTCCCGGTCCACCCGATCCTCCTGCCCCGCCGTCGGATTCGCTGGAGATCACCGAGCCCCTGCCCGACGGGTCGACGCTGTCGCTACTCGGCGACACCACCGCGATCGCCGATGTCCGCCGGCAATTACGCATCCTGATGGTGGCTGCCGGTGCTGTCACTCTGCTGCTGGCCGCCGCCGCACTGACCTACGCGGTGCGGCGCGCGCTGTCACCTCTGGACTCCATGACGTCGGTCGCGCGCCGAATCACCAACGGCGACAGAGGGCGACGGCTTCTTCCATCCAAGCCGAAGACGGACCTGGGCCGCACAGCATCAGCCGTCGACGAGATGCTCGACGCCCTCGAGGATGCCGAGCGCAAGGAGGCTGCGGCCGCGCAGTCGGCGCGTCGAGCAGAGGAGGACATGCGACGGTTCCTGGCCGACGCGGCACACGAATTGCGTACGCCGGTAGCCGGGATCTCGGCGCTGGCTCAGTCGTTGCAGCGCGACGCCGAGCACCGCCCCGATCGGGTCGGGAGATGGAGCGAGCTGTTGGTCGGCGAATCTGCCAGGGCGTCGCGGCTGGTGGGCGACATGCTCGATTCCGTTCGTGCAGAGAACACTTCGGAGCTGGAGGTGACCGACGCAGACCTCGCCGACGTGGTTCGGCGCACCGTCGATCGCGCGGCCCTGCTGTCCCCTCAGGTCCGGTTCGAGGTCGACGGATCGCAACCGGTGCCGGTCAGGGTGGACGTGGGCCGCGTCGAGCAAATTGTCTCGAACGTCCTCGACAACGCCGCTCGTTTCACACCGCCCGGCGGTACCGTCCGAGTGACGACAGGAGCCGATTCACAGGCGTTCGTCACCGTCGATGACGAGGGTCCCGGCGTCGCAGAAGCCGATCGCGAACGCGTCTTCGAGCGGCTCGTACGACTGAACTCTGCGCGTGACCGTTCTTCGGGCGGCGTCGGGCTGGGGTTGTCCATCGCACGCACGCTGGCGCGCGCTCACGGCGGCGAACTCGTCTGTGCCGCAGGACCTACCGGCGCACGATTCCGTCTGACACTTCCCAGCCCTACCGGTCGTTCCGCGGGCTCCACTCCGGCGAACCACCGATAGCTATTCGACGATCAGGTCCATCAAGAGGCTGTCGTGCCAACCGCCCGGACCCTTCTCGTATTTGCGCATGATTCCGACGGGCTCGAAACCGACTGCGCTGTAACAGGCTATGGCCACAGCGTTGTCGGCAGCGGGGTCGATCACCAACCGATGATGCCCCAGGTCGACTGTCAGGTACCGCACCAGCGTGCCGACGGCGTCCTTTCCGACGCCGCGGCCGTGCACTGCCGGGTCCAAGAAGATGTCGATCGACGCATGCCGGTACATCGGATCGGTCTCTTCGCTGAACTGGATCAATCCCACTGTTGCGCCGTCGAATTCGACAACCAGACGCTTCTCCTCGGGGTTGTCGAACGGCCAGTTCTCGTCGGCGTCCTCGTCGCCCCACCGCGCGTACACCTCGGGGGTGTGCAGTATCCGGCGTAGCTCCGGCACGTCCTCGGCGGTGACGGGCCGCAACACGACCCGTTCACCGCGGAGGTTCATCGCCGTGCTCTACTCGGCCCGCTTGGCCGCACGTGCCGCGAGGTCCTGGGCGTCGAGCTTGTCTGCTTCTTCGAGGGTCGGTGCGCTGCCGCCCAATCGCGCCGGAACCCAGTACGCGCCCGGCTCGTGGTGGTAGCTCTCCTGCAGTTCCAGCAGCATCTTCTGCATCACTGTGCGCAGTTTCTCGGTCAGCTCGTTCGGTGGGCCGACCGGCGGCAACGGCTCACCGACGGCGATCGAGATGGGAGTGTTGGTGCGGCCCAACCGTTTCGGATATCCCTTCGTCCACACACGCTGCGCACCCCAGATGACCGTCGGGATGATCGGCACGCCTGCCTCGATGGCCATGCGCGCTGCGCCGGACTTGAATTCCTTGATCTCGAAGCTGCGGCTGATGGTCGCCTCCGGGTACACGCCCACAAGCTCGCCGTTGCGCAGGCTCGCCACGGCCGACTTGTACGACTCCGCGCCTGCTCCACGATCGACGGGGATGTGCCGCAGTGCACGCATGATCGGGCCGGAGATCTTGTTGTCGAAGACTTCCTTCTTCGCCATGAACCGGATGTAGCGCTTCACCCGTCGCGGCGGTAGCCCGGCGTAGGTGAAGTCCATGTATCCGGTGTGGTTGACGGCGATGACGGCTCCGCCGGTGGCAGGGATGTGTTCCTCGCCCTCGACGTCGAATTTCAGGCCCTCGAACGCGAACACTGCACGAGCGATGCCGATGACTGATCGGTAGACGGGTTCCACAGTCCGTTAGCGTAGTCGGTGGACGATGCCGGAGAAAAGGTCCGGGAGATGACAGGTCCGGTCGAAAGCAACGGGGGAGAAACGAAGTGAAGAACACTGCGGCATCACCACGGCGGACCAGGGTCGTCCGAACCGCGCTGCCGCTGATCGCAACGCTGGCCCTGGTGGGGGCCTGCGATTCCGCAGTCGGACTGCCGTCCGAACAGTCCGGGGCGACGAGCAACACCACCGAGGCAACGACGTCGACGACAACTCCGACCACGGCCTCCGCGACCACCACCACGCCCCCACCGATTCCGCCCGGCCCACCCGTCGGCGAGGTTCCCGGTAACCCCGATGCCGCGATGGCGCTGCGACCGTTCGTGGGCGACCTCACCGGCGGCGGAATCGGCGTCGTCACGGCACGGTGCTGGACGGTTCCGCCCACCGACGTTCCGACCATGTACGTCGACCCCGAGGCCATCCTCGCTGCCGTTGCCGCCCCCGGCGTCGACGGCCAGTACGCGGTGACGTGGACCGGGCCCACCGCGACGGTCAGCGTGAAGCGCAGTGAGATCGCCTCCGGCTACGCATGCCCCACCGTCTACCCCACCGGCACCGCCCCCGTGTTCGACGCGGCGGACGCGGTCTACACCGTCGATCGCTATCTGGGGCGTCTCGCCGGAATTCCGGTCAACCCCAGCGATATGGAAGAGACGTACCCACTGGTGTGTGACGGCCGTCAGACCTGGGATGCTCTCGGCACCGGCGTTCCCACTGTCCCGCCGCTGGTGGCCGATCCCGACATCCTGCCCGGCATCACCTCGTTCGACCCCGACAGCGTGTTCGTCACCGGGCAGAACGGCATCTACACCCAGGTCAACGCAGACATCATCGACGCAGCCGGGGTGTACCAGAACCGCACGTTCGTGCTGGCCATCGGCGGCGAGGGTTACTGCATCGGCGACATCGCCTGAGCCGACCCAACTAGCGCAGAACATCCGTCCCGACGAAAGGAACCAGCGCCTCGGGGACGCGGACGGTGCCGTCGGCCTGCTGGTGGTTTTCGAGGATCGCGACGATCCAGCGGGTGGTGGCGAGGGTTCCGTTGAGGGTCGCTGCGGTCTGCGGCTTGCCGTTCTCGTCGCGGTAGCGCACGCCGAGGCGTCGGGCCTGGAAGGTCGTGCAGTTCGAGGTGGAGGTCAGCTCGCGGTAGGCCTGCTGGGTGGGAACCCATGCCTCGCAATCGAATTTGCGAGCGGCCGAGGAGCCGAGGTCGCCGCCTGCGGTGTCGATGACGCGGTAGGGCAACTCGACGGCGGCGAGCATTTCCTTCTCGTACTCCAGCAGCTTCTGGTGTTCGGCGGCTGCGTCCTCGGGTTTGATGTAGGAGAACATCTCGATCTTGTCGAACTGGTGCACTCGGATGATGCCGCGGGTGTCCTTGCCATAGCTGCCCGCTTCGCGGCGGAAGCACGACGACCATCCGGCGTACCGCTTCGGGCCGTCGGCGAGGTCGATGATCTCGCCCGAGTGGTAGCCCGCAAGAGCAACTTCCGAGGTTCCGACGAGGTAGAGGTCGTCGGCTTCGAGGCGATAGATCTCGTCTGCGTGTGCGCCGAGGAATCCGGTTCCCGACATGATCTCCGGCCGCACCAGCACCGGCGGGATCATCATCGTGAACCCGTTCTTGACGGCTTTCTGCGCGGCGAGCTGGAGCAATCCCTGCTGCAGCAATGCGCCGTAGCCGGTCATGAAGTAGAAGCGCGAGCCCGAGACCTTGGCTCCGCGTTCCATGTCGATCAGATTCAGCGACTCACCGAGCTCGAGATGATCCTTGGGCTCGAAATCGAACTCCGGGATCTGCCCGACGGTCTCGAGCAGCACGAAATCGTCCTCGCCGCCTGCGGGCGTGCCGTCCTGGACGATGTTGGAGATCGCACGGTGGGCGGTGTCGAGGGCAGCGTCGGCCTCGGCTTCGGCAGCCTGAGCGGCCTTCACTTTGGCAGCAAGCTCCGATGCTCCGGCGAGCAGACCCGGACGGTCCTCGGCGGAAGCCTTGCCGACCTGCTTTCCCAACGCCTTCTGCTCGGCACGCAGCTGATCGCCGGCCAGAACCGCGGCCCGGCGGGATGCGTCGGCATCGAGAAGTGCGTCGACGAGAGCGGGGTCCTCGCCTCGGGTGCGCTGCGAGGCACGCACGGCATCGGGGTTTTCGCGAAGGAATTTCAGGTCGATCACGAGAGGGAACCTTACTTGCCGAGCAACCCCAGGTAGTCCTCGCGTCCGAACATCGTGGCGGCATCGATTGCCGACGGGTGGCCGCCGTGCGGATCGGCTCCACCGTCGACGAGCACGCGCACCACGTCGTCCTCACCTTTGAAGACCGCGCCCGCGAGTGGGGTCTGCCCTTTGTCGTTGGGCTTGTTCACATCGGCACCGCGCTCGACCAGTACCCGCACCGCGTCGGCGTGCCCGTGGTAGGCCGCGAGCATGACCAGCGTGTCGCCCGACTCGTTGTGCAGATTCACCGGAACACCTGCGTCGACGTAACTCGCCAAAGCGGCCGCGTCACCGGTGCGGGCCATCGCGAACAGTCGGCCGGCGAGCTCGCTGAGGTCGTCGTCACCTGTTGGGTCGCTCATGAGGACCGAACATACTCGGGCATGATGGAGGGCGATGTCCGGATACGAAACAGACTCCCCGCCGAGCGAGAAGTCTCGGCGAACACTGTCTGCACTCACAGCTCGACGTGGGCTCGCCATGGTTGCGGTCGGTGCGGTGCTGGCCGCGGGGGCGACGGTCTTTCTTTCCGACGGGTTCTCGACGCCCGAAAAGATCACCACCCATGCGACGGCCAGTGGGCCCGCGACCGATGGGCCAGTTTCGGCGTCCTCCTTCGGTGCTGCCGATCCGGGCGCATGCCTGCAGTGGACGCCCACCGACGATCCGGAGACGGACCGACAGGATCTCGCCGAAGTATCGTGCGCCGATCCCCATCGCTTCGAGGTGGCTCGCGATATCGACATGAGCGTCTACCCCGGCGTCGAATTCGGACCGGGCTCGCCGTATCCCGGATCCATCCGGTTCAGCGAATTACGCGACGAACACTGCGCGGCAGCCGTCGACGACTACGTCGGAGCCAAGTTCGATCCCAACGGACGCTTCGGCGTCGGGCTGATGTTCCCCAGCCAGGCCGGTTGGGCCAAGGGAGAGCGGACGCTGCGCTGCGGGGTGCAGATGCCGTCGAACACCGGCGCACTGATGGAGATGACCGGCTCGATTCTCGACCAGGACCAGTCGAAGGTCTGGCCAACCGGCACCTGCGTCGGCATCAACCAGAACGTGCCTGCCGATCCGGTGGACTGCTCGGCACCGCACGCGTACGAGGTGGCGTCGGTGATCAACCTGACGCAGCAGTTCCCCGGCGAACACCCGTCCGAGGGCGATCAGGACGCATACCTGGAAGGCACGTGCACCGACGCCGTCAACGGATATCTCGGCTCGGACACCGCACTGCGAGACAAGACGCTCACCCTGTTCTGGGACACCATCGACGTCGCGAGCTGGCTCGCCGGTAGTCGCCAGGTGACGTGCTCGGTGGGTGCCGAACTCGATTCAGGCGGCTTCGCGACCATCGTCGGCACCGCCAAGGGCGACATCCTCATCAACGGTGCTGCTCCCGTCCCGCCGCCCTCCGCTCCCGACGGCCGCGCACTTCCGACACCGCTGCCCGGTGCCGCCCCGATCACCACCGGAGGGTGACATTCCCACCCACATGACCCGCGTCGACTTCGAAGAAGCCGTGTCCGACGCCCTCGACACCCTGCCGCGTGAGCTCACCGACTTCATGAACAACGTGGTCGTTCTCGTCGAGGAGGAACACCCCACTGAGGACATCCTCGGGTTGTACGAGGGCATCGCACTGACCGAACGCTACGAGTACAGCGGACACCTACCGGACGTCATCACCATCTACCGCAAACCGATCCTCGAGATGGTCGACGACGAAAACGAGGCCCGACGGGAAATCGCGATCACCGTCGCCCACGAAATCGGACATCACTTCGGCATCGACGACGAGCGACTGCATCAACTCGGATTCGGCTGAGCGCACCGACCCCGCGCCCGCTCACCCCCAGGTTGGGATCAATGTGAGATTCAGTCGGTCAGACTGCAACAAAGGCGCATTGATTCCAACTGGGGGCCGGGAAAGCAGATCAAGCCGCGACGCGGTCCTGGCGGATCGGGCGAACTGCGCGGTCGGTGAGGAACGCGAAGCCCAATCCCAGTGTCAGCCACAGCGTCGCCTGGGTGGCCAGGGACGACAGTCGGAATTCCCAGAGCAGGGTTGCCGGGAAGTCCGCGCCCACCTCGTTCACGGTGGGCAGCAGCGCGTAGCCGATGCCGACCACAACCAGGAACGCCAGCAGCGGCGCGCCGACGCGAATCGCCACCGAGGTGTGAGATGCCACCACCTTCGCCACGTAGATTCCCACTGCGACGGCCAGCAGACCCAGAATCACCGTCGCCAACCACAGCCACGTGCGCTCGGTGATGGTCTCCGGATCTCCGACGGCCGGTGGATTGGCCGGGTACTTGAAGAAGGGCACCGCTTCGATGGCCAACCATCCGGCACCGGCCCCGACGAGGGCGAGTACCGATCCCGGGAGCGAGCTGAAGCGTCGCCCGTAGTGCAGCGCCGAGGCGAAGATCGCGCCGAGTGCCAGGCCGGCGAGTCCGGTGGCGAGGAACAGTCCGACGCGTTGTCCGTCCCGACCGACGAGCGCCTCGTCGCCGTGCGAGTGCACGGCAGGGGCGGCCTCGGTGTGATCGGCTCCGGTGTGATCGGCTCCGGCGTGATCGGCTCCGGCTGCTTCTTCGATGGCGATGGCCGAATCGATGTGCGGCTCACCGACGACGAAGGCGACGGCTCCGGCGAGCAACCCGGCGACGAGTCCGGCGAGCAGACCTCGCACCAGTAGTTGGACGAAGGTGCCCTGCAGCGTCGGGCCGTGGGTGTCGGTCAGTGGCATGGCAGGCCCAGCAGGTGGCGGCCGTCGTGCATCAACTCGTGCATGTACATGCCACTGCGGGAGATCGCGCCCTGATCGAAGCCGACGAGGTAGAGCACGACGAAGGCGAGCAAGATCGTTGCGGCGACGATGACGGCAAGGGCAGCCGACTCCGTCGTATTACTGGGTGCGTGAATGATTGCCATGGTGTGTCCTCCTGGGATATGCGTCCCGTAGTCCCCGCTCGAAGAACGGGGACGGCCATGCGATGAACGAGTTTTCTGACTCTCGAATTCGGACATCAGCCCGACGTCGATCACAGTGGCGCAACCGCTCCGGATTTTCACCGGATTACCTGCGTACATCGCGTCTAACCTGCGAACTGTGGCACCGAACGCGACGCTGTGTCAATCGCTGTCCTGACCTACTGCAGCTCGATGCCAGAATGACGCGGTGCCTGCGCCACAATGACACGGTGCCTGCGCCCGTGACCCGACTGATCCTGGTGAGCCACGCCAGAACCGCCGCGATGCGCACCGGCCGATTCCCCGGCGACGAACCACTCGACGACGCGGGGCTGCGCGACCTTGCTGCGGTGACCGATCTTCCCCGCGTCGACCGCGTCCTGTCCGGACCGGAAACCCGCTCGATCTCCACTGCCCGCATCTTCGGCTCGGACATCTCGGTGGAACCGGCGTTGGCCGACATCGACTACGGCCGGTGGTCCGGCCTCGAGATGACCGATCTGCCCGACGCCGACGCGCTGGCCTGGCTTGGCGATCCGGCGTTCGTTCCACCGGGTGGCGAATCCCTCGATGCGTTGTTCTCCCGCGTCGAGACGTGGCTGAGCACTGTCGGATCCACGCCAGGCCGCACGCTGGCGGTGACCTCTCCTGCCGTCGTCCGAGCCGTGGTGGTGCTGGTGTTGGCGGCCCCGGTGTCCTCGTTCTGGCGCATCGACGTCTCCCCGCTCACGCGCACATCGGTCAGCCGTCGAGGCGGCGCGTGGACTGTGGGCTCGACGGCTCAGAAGTTCGTCTGAATTTTTCTCGCGTCGAGGGAACCAAACCGAACACGGCGGCGTCCTACCTACCGACAGCGCAAAGTTCTTCGATCAGGGGGCGTGGCTCATGACCGTCATCAAGGTGGATCCGGTGGCACTGCAGCTCGCTGCCTCCGAGCTCGATGCGGTCGCCGCCCGCTTGCAAGCAGCTGTCACTGCGACGGCAATCCCCGTGCGGCCACTGCCGCCCGGCACCGACGAGGTCTCGCTGCTGACCGAGCGATTCTTCGGTACCGCGGCCGAGACCTTCGGACCTGCTGCAGCGCAGGGCATTTCGGAGTTGCACCGGGCGGCCGAGGAACTGCGGAAACAGGCCGCGGACTACGTGGCCACCGATGACGACACGGCCGGGGGCTTGCCCGGCCTACCCGGCATCTGACGCACCGAACTCGACGGCAGCAGAGAAAATGACACAACGCTCGAACATCATGGGGGCCAGAGGATGACGCTCGGAGTGACAGGTGTGGTGTGGCTGCCACGCACGGCGACGGGAAACTCGACGCGACTGCTCGGGCCAGGACCGGTGCCGTTGCATGTCGCCGGCGGGGCGTGGGGGTCGGTCGCCGCGGCGTTCACCGAGGCATCGGCGAGTATCGCCGCCGTCACCGCAGCTCTGACCGCAGGCTGGGAAGGCGAGTCGGCGCTGCTCGCTCAGGCTGCGCTCGGCCGTTTCGCGACCTGGACCGCCGCCACGGCAGTCAAGGCGGCGGCGCTATCCGTCGAGGCCCCCGCAGCAGGAACCTCCTACGGTGTCGCGTTGGCGACCATGCCCTCGCTCGTCGAAATCGGAGCCGTGCAGGCCGCCAAGGTCGCCGCAGCCTCGACGGGTGGCGTGATGAACGGCAGCTACGAGGCAGCCGAGGTGGCCGACCGACTGCTCGACATCCGCGCCGCGATGGTGATGGAGGGCTTCGAGCTGGTCTCCTCGCACCGCATCGTCAAGACCACTTTCGATCAGCCGCCGGCCATCGTCTCCGATTCCGGCAGCGGCCTCGGCAAATTCGCGAACGGCGCGCTGATGACATCTCCGGTTCAGGCCGCGATCGGCGGTTTGATGGCCGCAACCCAGAACCCCGGCGTCGCCGCGGCGGCAGGTCAGATCGGTAGTGCTGCTACCTCGATCGCCAGTACCGGCGTCTCGACCGTCGCCACCGCTGCGTCCAACATCGGGTCGAGTGCACTGTCCGGTGGCGTCGGCACCGGTACTGGATTCGCACCCGGAGGTTCGGCATCCCCCGCCGTCGGTCCGGCATCCACGCGTCCGGTGTCGTTCGGCGGCGGGGCAGGTGGAGCGGGCGGGCTCGGCGGTGGCGTCGGAATGCCCGGTTCCGCGTTGGGTCCCGCAGGTGGTGGCTCGATGCCGGCCGGTGCAGGCCAGAGCGGTCCGACCGCGTTCGGCGCACCCGCCTCGGCCGATGGCGGCGTCGCTCAGCGCGGGACGGGCGCGGCCGGTGCTCCGGCCTCCGGCACGCGCGGGCAGGCCGAGGACGACGAACACGAGACCCCGGACTACCTCAAGCAGTTCGAGCACTTCGCGGACGGCCGCACCGTTGCGCCGTCTGTCATCGGCGCGGATCCGACAGTGCCGGACACCAGCGGGAACGGCCGTTGATCGACTTGGGAACCGTGCCGGTGGGCCACACATTGCCGATCGCCGAACTCGGTGCGGACGAGATGGACTTCCTGGTCGACGAGCTGTCGATCGCCGAGCTACCCGTCGTCCTGAACGTGTTCCCGCGCTTCGACGACGCTGCGGCGCGGGATTCCGCACTGGAACGTGGCCGCGGCGCACTCGACTCGGCCGGACTGTTGGTCGGCGGCCGCGTCCACGAAGATCTCGAGCAGTGGATGCGGGTTCTCGAACAACCTCACTGGTACGTCTCGGTCCGCGTGTTCGACGTCGAGAGCGCCGAGCCCGTTCCGGCAACTCGGATCTGCGTCGCATCCGACGGTCGGTTGACGGTGTCCGCGGTGCGGCGGGACGACATGATCACCGTCCGCGCCGTCGACGGTGATCCGGCCCGAGACCTCGCGGTGTCGATCGGCTCGGCCGCGTCGTTCGACCCGGGCAGCATCAACGCGCCCACCGATCTGTTGGCCGAAGCACTCGATGCGGCACCGACCGATGTCGGAGCAACCGCGTCTCGGCTCCGCGGCATCGGCATAGCGGACGACCGCGCCGCGGCTCTGGCGTCGGCGATGGCCACCTGCGCCGGCAGAACCGAGATCACGGCCGTCGCCCGCAGGCACGGCACCCGCCACGTGGCCGGCAGACCCGTCGCCCTGTTCGACACCCGAGCCGGACGCATCGTCGCCACCTCCACCCTCGCCGCCGACGGCACGTCGTGGAGCTCACTGACCGGCGCAACGGATCGCAGAGTGACCTCTGCCCTGGCCGAGCTGATCGCATCGGCGCAGAGCATCTCCGCTAGCTGATCGGGTTGTCGGCCTTCTTGCTGCCCTTGCCCTCGAACGGCGGCAGGAACGTGCCCCATTTGGCGCAGGACCATCCTCCGCCCGGTAGCGGCAGCAGCTCGACGGTGTGGGTGTTGTCGAGGTGGTTGTCGGCCGCGAACGTGCCCTCGACGCCGGCCAGTACCGCCGCCACCAGTCGGATTGCGGCACCGTGACTGACGACAACGACGTCGCCTGCGGTGTCGTCACCCAGGTACTGCGCGCGGAGGCCGTCGAGCACCGGGACGTAGCGCTCCAACACCGAATGTCCGCTGTCGCCTCCGGGTACGGTCGCCGCCAGATCTCCGGCGTGCCAGCGGCTGAAGATCTCGGTGAACTCGCGGTGCGCGTCCGGGTCGTCGCGGTCCTCCAGATCGCCTGCGAAGGTCTCGTGAATCCCGTCGGTGACCAGCAGGGGAACCCCGGCCGCTCGCTCGATGTAGCCGGCAGTCTGCTTGGCGCGCAACGCAATCGAGGACACCAGCACCGCGGGCCGGCGACCGATCCAGGTCTGCGCATAGGCCTCGGCCTGCTGGTGCCCCAACTCGGTGAGCTCGGCTCCCGGCGGTGAGGTGTCGAGTATCTTCGCGACGTTGGCTGTGGTCTGACCGTGCCGGACCAGAATCAGTTTGCCCATCACAGATCACCGCGTCCGGCACGAATGTCTGCGACCCACTGCACGTGTTCGTCGATCGGCGGCGGTACCGAACCACCCGTTCCTGTTGCGGTGGGCCAGGATCCGAGGAACCGCAAAGGCATCTTGCGGTGGAATGCGGCCAACATCTCCGCGACGAGCGGGTCGTCGATGTGCCCGGCACAGTCGATGAAGAACCTGTACGTTCCGAATCGTGAACGGGTGGGCCGTGATTCGATGAAGGTCAGGTCGATGTTGCGAATTCCGAACTCGGCCAACGCGGCAGGCAGCGTGCCCGGATCGTTCGGCGGCTCGAGTACCACCGAGGTGCGGTCGGCACCGGTGCGCGCAGGCACCGATTGCGGCGCGGTCACCAGTACGAAGCGAGTCCGCGCGCCCTCCACGTCGATGATCCCGTCGGCCAACTGCGGCAACTTCAGGCGCTCACCGGCGAGCCGGGTCGACACCGCCGCATCGACCATTCCGGCCGCAACGTCCTCTGCTGCACCGGCATTGGACGACGCGGACTGCACCACGGCATCGGGCATGGTTGCCTGCAGCCACTGGCGCACCTGATTGAGTGCGATCGGGTAGGCGCTGACCGTGCGAGCCGAATCGAGGGTGACACCGGGACCGCCGAGAATGGTGAAGGCCACCTCGATCTCGGTCTCGGCGACGATCTGCAACCGGCGACCCTCCGACAACGCGTCGAGCGTCGGTGGAACCGCTCCCTCGATGGAGCTTTCGATGGGGACCACGGCCGCGTCGGCCGCACCAGATCGCACGGCCTCGAGCGCTGCAGGCGGGTTCGACGCCGAGATCCGCTCGACCGTCCCGTCCAGACCGACTGCGCCGAACGTTCCGAGCCTCTCGAACTGCGCAAGCGCCATCTCCGTGAACGTTCCCGATGGGCCGAAGTAAGCGATGCGAGACACGCCCCGAGGTTACGTTGTCGACGTCGACGAAGCGATCAAACCGACGTCGACGAGCCGGGCGCGGGCACGGGCGGCGTCGACGATCTCGATTCCGAGCAGCACCTCGCGCACCGCCTCGGCGGCCTCGGGGATGAGGGCCCGCAATGCGGCAACCTTCGGAGCAGCGAGGGCCGCAGCGATGTCGTCTCCGCGCAGCGACGCCACCGTCGCGGCAAGGATCGCAAGCACCTCGTCGCCGGAGTCGGCGCGGGCGACGAGGCCAACATCGGCGTGCGAGACCACGGCGAGTACGTCGGCGATGCGCCGCGGGGTGTCGGCGACGCTGATGCCCGGGGTCCGGTGGGCGAGAACGACGGCCTCCGCGGTCTCGGCCACGTCGATCGCGTCGAACACCGGGAAGACGACCAACGGCGAGGGCAACCGCAGCGTGAGCGCATCGGCGAGGTGCTCGGCCGGGGCATCGACGTCGAACCGGACGGCCTCGTAGCCGCCGGTCCGACCTGCCCGGAGCTCGTCGGGGTCGATGTCGAGGTGCACCACGATGCGCCCGAGGTCGTCCGATTCGGGCAGTGCGAGCAGGGCCGACGCCCGGACGACGGGCGGTCCGTACTCGGCTCCACGCGGGGCCGCGGCCAGCGAGTGGGCGTCGGCACAGATCGGCTGCAGCAGTCCGTGGACGAGCGCGTTCGGATCGGGTCGGTGTGGCACACCGAGGGTCAGCGGAATCGGCACGCTTTCACCGTAGACCCGGGGCTGGGTCGTTCCGCGGGCTCCACTCCTGTGGCCTGGGTCGTTCCGCGGGCTCCACTCCTGTGGCCTGGGTCGTTCCGCGGGCTCCACTCCTGTGGCCTGGGTCGTTCCGCGGGCTCCACTCCTGTGGCCTGGGTCGTTCCGCGGGCTCCACTCCTGTGGCCTGGGTCGTTCCGCGGGCTCCACTCCTGTGGCCTGGGTCGTTCCGCGGGCTCCACTCCCGGGCACGGCCTTGCGATCCTCGCCACACCGCGCTAACTTAGGTTTGCCTCACCTACTCGTCTGACCGATCGCATCGGAGGAACCCATGCTCGGCGCAACCACCACCACCGGACCGACCACTGCCGAACGCGTGCGCAGTGCCTGCATGCGCGCCGAGGGTGCCGCCCTGGCCATCGACGGCAGCGACCCGGTGATCACATCCCTGCACCACCTGCGACCCAACGGGGAGATGATCATCGCCGTCCCCACCGACTCCCTCCACAGCGCGGTCACCTGGCAGTCCTCCTGTGCCGGAACGCCCGCCGTCCTCGAACTCACCGATCACGCGCCGCTCGCTCTGCGTGAACCGGTGCGATCGTTGGTGTGGCTTCGCGGCGATCTCCGCCCGGTTCCGGAATCGCTGATGCGGCCCATGGCCGGAGCGGTGGCCGCCGAACATCCGCATCCGGCCCTGCTCGACGTCGGCCACACCACGTCGCTGATGCGGCTGATCGTCACCTCCGCCGTGGTCGCCGACAGCACCGGAGCGGAGCCTGTCGACGTCGACACGTTGCTGGCCGCCGAGCCCGATCCCTTCTGGGAAATGGAGACCAGCTGGCTCGAGCACCTCGACTCCGACCACCCGGACCTGCTCGCCCAATTGGCCCGACGCCTCCCGCCGTCGCTGCGGCAGGGTCGAATCCGGCCGCTCGGCATCGACCGCTACGGGATTCGGCTGCGGATCGAAGGCGAATGCGGCGACAACGACGTCCGGCTCGGATTCGCCGAGCCCGTCGAGGACGTCCTCTCGCTCAGTCGCGCGCTGCGCGTTCTCGCCGGCTGCCCGTTTCTGAACGGCCTACGGGCCCGAGGCTGACACCTCACTGCACGAAACTAGGGCAGACTCGTGCGGTGATCGACTTCAAGAGCTGGTTGACGCCACCGCCGCCCGCGAGCACGGCTCCCCCGCCCGATGCCCGCGAACGCACCACCATCAAGGTCGAGATCGCGATCGTCCTGCTGGTGACGTTCGGCCTGAGCGGTATGAGCAGCATCCTCTCGCTCGTCGAGGACGCGCTGCAGACCGCTGCCCTGTCCGATCAGACCGTGGCGCTGAACTCGTCGCGGTCGAGCTTCAGCCTCATCGATCTACTGTTCCAGCTGCTGAGCATTCTGCGACTGAGCGCCTGGGGAGCCCTGGGGTTGTATCTGCTGTGGCGAGCCGATCTGGCACCCCGAGCGATCGGGCTGGCCCGGCCGCGACTGAAGATCGACCTCGGTCACGGCGTCGGACTGGCCGCACTGATCGGGCTGCCCGGCCTGGCGCTGTATCTGGTGGGCAATGCGCTCGGATTCAATCTGAACGTCGTTCCCAGCGCCCTCGACGACCACTGGTGGCGCGTGCCTGCACTGATCCTGTACGCGCTGGCCAACTCCGGCGCCGAGGAGATCATCGTGGTGGCGTACCTGATCTCTCGCCTTCGCAGACTCGGTCTGAGCGAGAACGCCTCCCTGCTGTGCTCGTCGCTGCTGCGCGGCAGCTATCACTTCTATCAAGGCGTGGGCGGTGGAGTCGGAAACTTCCTCATGGGTCTGGTGTTCGGCCGCTACTGGCAGCGCACCGGCAGACTGTGGCCACTGCTGATCGCGCACGCTCTGATCGACATCGTCGCCTTCGTCGGTTACGCCCTCCTGCGCGAACATCTGTCGTGGCTCCCGTGAATCGGACGTCGAGGAAGACCGCTGTTCCCGCGACGACGGTTACAGTCGATCCGTGAACGACGACGATCGCTACGGACGGCACGGCGCGCCGGACCGGCGCACGCCGCCTCCCGGTCGAACGCCGCCTCCGGACCGAACCCCACCCGGCCGGCACGGTCGTCCCGATCCCGCGCCCCGGCCACAACCCGGTCGCGCCGCAGGTCCACCCCCGCAGCAGCCACCGGTTCCACCACGGCCCCGTCAGCAGCCACCCGGTCACCAGCCGCCCCGCCACGGCCCAACCGCCCGCCTCCCGGCCAACAGCCGCCCCCGCGTGGGTATCGTCCGGGCCAGCCGCCACCGGAGGGCACCGAGTTCATCCGACGCGACGGCCGCCCCACTCCCAGGCCGGAAGGGCCACCTCGGCCGGCACCACTCCCGCGCCACAGCCCTCAGCAGGCCTGGTCGCAGGCACCCGAACCCCGATCGGCACAGTCGTATCCAGCACAGTCGAATCCTCCGAGTTCGACGCGTCAGTACTCACGTTCCCAGGACGATCCACCGGGTCGCACCGGGTATGCGCCGCGTCAGCAGCCGGAGCCGTTCACCGAGGAGCGCAGGCAACCGGCGGCACCCGCACAGCGAGCCCTGCGCCGACCTGAACCTGCTCGGCCACAACGTGATTCGCGTCCACCCAAGGTCGCGAAGCCGCGCAAGCGCAGACGCTGGGGGCGACGTTTCCTGATCGTGTTGCTCGTTCTCGTGCTGGGCATCGGCGGCGTCGTCTACTACGTCGACAGCTCGTTGACGCGCGTGGACGCCCTCACCTCGTATCCCGGGCGCATCGGCGACACCCCCGGCACCAACTGGCTTCTCGTCGGATCGGATTCGCGAGCCGGCCTGACGCCGGAGCAGGAAGCCTCGCTCGCGACCGGCGGCGAGGTGGGCCCGAGCCGCACCGACACGATCATCCTGATCCACATCCCCGAGGGCAGCGGTGCGCCCACGATGGTCAGCCTGCCGCGCGACTCGTACGTGTCGATTCCGGGCAACGGCCAGGACAAGCTCAACGCGGCCTTCGCATTCGGCGGGCCACCACTGCTGGTACAGACGGTCGAGGGTGCAACCGGTGTGCACATCGATCATTACGCCGAGATCGGATTCGGCGGCTTCGCCGGGATCGTCGACGCGGTCGGTGGAGTCAACGTGTGCGTGCAGAATGCGATCGACGATCCGTTGGCGGGCATCAACATCGCCGCCGGCTGCCAGGATCTCACCGGAGCCGAGGCGCTCGGATTCGTGCGATCCCGCGCGACGGCACTGGCCGACATCGACCGCATGAACAACCAACGCGCGTTCATGTCTGCACTGCTCGAAAAGGCAACCAGCGCTTCGACTTTCCTCAACCCCCTGCGGTTGTGGCCGCTGGTGTCCGACACCGCGTCGTCGTTGAGCGTCGACGAGGGAGATCACATCTGGAACCTCGCCGCGTTGGCCTGGGCGATGCGCAGCGGTCCGGTGACCACAACGGTGCCCGTCGGCGGATTCCAGGACTCCGACGTCGGAAACGTGCTGTTGTGGGACGACACTCGCGCTCCGGCATTCTTCGACGCCATTGCGCAGGACCGCGAGATCCCGCCGGAACTGCTGACCGGCGGCCCCTGAGGGCCACAGCACAACGGTAGGTTGTGGACCATGACATCGCCGTCTGCCCCGCCCGCCGCCACACCCGGTACGTCGTTCCACGATCTTCTGCGCGCCCAGGTGCGGCACGAGTTCACCGCATCGCAGCAGTACGTCGCCATCGCGGTGTGGTTCGACCGCAACGATCTGCCGCAGCTGGCCACGCGTTTCTACGCTCAGTCCGCCGAAGAACGTCGGCACGCCATGATGATGATCCGTTTCCTCATCGACAATCGGCTCGAGGTCGACGCGTCGGGCATCGACGACGTGGTGACGGTATTCCAGTCGGTCATCGAACCGGTGGAACTGGCGCTGGCTCAGGAGTCGACGGTGACCGAACAGATCACCGCGTTGGCGCGCGCTGCCCGGGCCGAGGGCGACTACATCGGCGAGCAGTTCACCCACTGGTTCCTCACCGAGCAGGTCGAGGAGGTGGCAGCGATGCAGAGTCTGCTCAACATCGTTCGCCGAGCCGGATCCAACCTGTTCGACATCGAGCAGTACGTCGCTCGCGAGATCGGCTCCACGGTGATCCGCGCCACCAATGCCCCGAAAGAAGCCGGAAGGGCGTAGTTTGCGCCCTGCTCAGGGCAGACATTTAGGATCGACTGTATTAGGCCACGTTCGCCTCAATAAGGCTGGACTTGGATGACAATGCCCTCTGACCAGGCATATCGTCCTGTGCATGAGCGCAGATATCAAGGAAACCAGCCACACCAAGTTCCACGCACTTCTCCGCGACCAGATTCGCAACGAGTTCAACGCCTCGCAGCAGTACATCGCCACCGCGGTCTACTTCGCGAATGTCGACCTGCCGCAGCTGGCGAAGCACTTCTACGCGCAGTCCGTCGAAGAGCGCAACCACGCAATGATGATCGTGCAGTACTTCCTCGATCGCGACATCACGGTCGAGTTGACCGGCGTCGACGCGTCGAAGTCCGTCTTCACCGATCCGCGTGAGGCCATCGCCCTGGCGCTGGCGCAGGAGGAGACCGTCACCGAGCAGATCATCGCGCTGGCGAGCACCGCACGCGAAGAGGGCGACTACCTCGGCGAGCAGTTCATGCAGTGGTTCCTCAAGGAGCAGGTCGAGGAAGTTGCCAGCATGAAGACGCTGCTCAACATCGCCGATCGCGCGGGCCACAACCTGTTCGATCTCGAGCAGTTCGTCGCCCGCGAGATGAACACCAGCGTGACCGCCGACTCGGGCGCACCCACCGTCGCCGGCGGATCGCTCTGATCGACACCGCAACGCAACACGAGTAACGCGCGAACCCTCGCGCTCATACGGGTGGCCGCCCGAACAAGCAGTCCTTGTTCGGCGGCCACCCGGCTCGCGTTCTAGCGCAGAGTGACCTGACGTCCGCGTAGGCCGTCGCGCGAACGCAACTGCGCCGCCGTGAGCGGAGCATCGACAGCCAGAGCCTCGCCCAGCTTCTCGCCGAATTCCTTTGTGGGCGCAGCCCATTCGGTGGGGTGCATCTCGGGATCGAGATCGAACACCGGCACCAGCAGCCCGTGCGTGCGGAACGAACCGGCGTAGCGCGAGCCCTCACCCAAGTTGAGATCACCCGCAGCGTGCAGACGCGCGAGGGCGAGCATCACGTCGTCCTCGCTCTCGGGACGAACCCACCGGATATGCGCCTTGTCGCCTGCATCCACCCACCAGGCTGCGACGACGCCGTCGGCCTCGATCCGCGCCGAGGGCATGATCGCCTGGTTCGCGCGCTCCACGGTGGCAGTCACATCGGCTGCGGGAGTGGCATTTTCAGGAATCCACCAGTTGAAGTCCTGATGGACGGTGATCTCGAGCAGCGCGGACGCGTCGAGCACATCGGTCAACGCGGGGGTGCTGTCGGTGATCTTCGCGGCTTCGAGCGACTCGCCCGCGGATGCGGTGGACACCCATCCGAGCGCGCTACTGATATCTGCTGCAACGTCTTTCGACTGGTTCTGCACCTGAAGGCCGACGAATCCTTCGACGGTATCCGCGTCTTCGCGCACCAATGCTGCGACGGCACCGGGCAGCACCGTTGCCAGCGTGATCGTGCGACCGTCGACGGTGATCGGCGCGGTTGCCGTTGCCGACGGGACGAACTCACGCAGTGCTACGATGTCGCATTCGGCAGCAAGGCCTTCGAACGGGCGGGTCGACGCCGATTCGATGCTCGCGCGTTCCGCTTCTCGCTGCGCCAGCTTCGCTGCTCGGTTGCTGTCCTGCTTCGGTCCACTGTTTCTTTTGCTCTTACCCACGCCCGAAAACCTACACGTTCTTCGATTCGAGCCAGGCGCGCGTTCGGCCGGGGTGATTGGTGGCGATCCACCCGACGCCGAGCTCGCGGCACAGGTCCACGTCCTCTTTCTCGTCGACGGTCCACACGTAGCTGGCCCGGCCGGACGCTGCTGCGCGGTCGATGATGGCCGGATGCTCGCGCAGCGCTCGTATCGACGGGCCGACGGCGGTGGCCCCGACGGTCGTCGCCGCTCCCCCACCGAGATAGTGCGAGCTGTCGCCGAGGAGCACCGTCGGAAGCATCGGAGCCGACCGCCGGACGCGCCAGACGGCCGACGGTGCGAACGACATGATGACCGCGCGCGAGTGGTCGGCCGACGCGGGCGCACCGATGCCGAACGTGTGCAGCTCGGCGAGAACCTTGCTCTCGATCAGCGAGCCGTACCGCACGGGGTGCTTGGTTTCGATGAAGAGTTTGACCGGCTTGCTGGTCCAGTCCAGGACGAGCGAGATGAGGTCGTGCAGCGTCAGGAGTTCGGCGGGTTCGTCGGCGTCGCCGTAGTTCAGTCGCGCGAGATCGGCGAAGTCCATCTCGCTGACGATGCCGGTGCCGTTCGAGGTTCGATCGACGCGGCGATCGTGCACGCACACGATGTGCCCGTCCTTGGTGAGCCGCACGTCGCATTCGACGCCATCCGCTCCCTCCCGAAGTGCGAGGTCGTAGGCGGCGAGAGTGTGTTCCTTCTTGGCCGCGGACGCACCTCGATGCGCGACTACCAGTGGCCCACGCCGATCGGGACTCACGACGCCGTCACCGCCTCGGGCTGCTTCTCTTCCGGCCGGTCCGTCTCGGCCTTCTCGGTTCCGGCCTTCTCGGTTCCGGGCTGCTGCTTCGGCTTCTGTTCGGTGCCGGAGGCGATCACCCAGCGGGTCGGTCGCGACAGGGCGGAGCCGCGCAGCGTGCGACCTTCGAGTCGGCGCATCACGGCCAGGGTCAGCACGGCCGAGACCGTCGCCACCAGTGCCACGAAAGCAGACAGCAGAACTCCGTCGGCGCGGGCCTGGAGGGAATCGCGCAGGTTCCACAGCAGTTGGACGACGACCAGCGCATTGCTCGCTGCCCAGACGGCCCACCAGATACGAACCAGCGTCAGCTCGCGGTGCACGTCGGCATCGGCACCGCCGCGGAGACGGACCACCTCGGTGAGGTAGACCCCTGGCATCACGATGCGGACCAGCGGCAACATCGACAACAGCAACATCGTGCGCACCGATCGCGGATCGGTGGAGCCGGCGGCGGCGAAGGTACGTCTGCGCTGGTCGATCAGCCAGCAGGACGACGTGATCAGCGCCGCCAGACCGATGAGGAGTGCACCGACCTGGGCGAAATACACCAGTGCGTCGGACACGGCCAGGGTGATCGGCGAAATCAGTCGCACGCGGTTGTGCAGCAGGATGCCGTAACGGAACACTTCGGCGAACGCGGCGAGGGCCAGCAACATCGCGGTGACGAGGACCAGGTTCTGAGCGTTGGCGGCATACCGCTCGACGCGACCGACGCGGCGATCGGCCTCAGGATCGCGCGGGATGTCGCGCAACCCCCAGGTGGGCGTCGAGGTGTAGCGCGGCGTCGGAGTCGGGGATGCCGATCGGCTGCGACGCTCGGCTTTCCTCGACGAGGTCGCCGGGCGGGCCACCCATCGGAAGTTTCGGGTGCCCTGCGCGGGCGCTCTGGTCGACACCGGCGAGAGCAGCACGCCGTGGCAGCGGGGGCACCAGGTGCCCGGCCGTGCGCCGACAGCCCAGCGGGTGCTGCAGCGGGCACAGACCTGGAACGCCTGAGCGCGTCCCTGCGGTGCCGACATCTAAATGATTCTCGCTTCGTGGGCGTCGTCGTCGCGCTGGATCGGTCGACCAGCGGCCTGCCAGGCGAGCATCCCACCGTCGACGTTGATCGCGTCGTAGCCCACGCGATTGAGGTATTCGACGACGCGAGCCGAGCGACCACCGGCTTTGCAGACGACGTACACCTCGGATTGGTTGTCGATCTCACCGGCGCGGGACGGAATGTCGCCCATCGGGATGTGAACGGCGTCGGGTGCGTGTCCGGCCCGCCACTCGTCGTCCTCGCGGACGTCGAGCAGGATGGCCGCCGTCGGGAACGGCACCGGGAGACGATCGACGGTGACGGCAGGCGACTGCTCGGGATGAGACACACCTCGATCTTGTCACGCGTCCGCGCGGGCCTGCCACCCGTGTCCTCGCGACGGAAGCGTCGCCTCGCTATGACCTACGTCACTGCAGTCACAGAAGTTATCCACAGTATCCACAGATCGATCCACAGAATCGGGGCCTGTGCCGGTTTCTATCCACAGGTCAAAGCTTCGAGTCGGTCTCGCGGTGTACCGAATACCAACTCGGGCTGTGGATCGATGGTGATTTGACACAGCCACCGTCAGCGGTCCCGTGAATCCTCTGTTTAGGCTGACGAACATGACTTCCATCGAGCTACGCGTCTTCACCGAACCGCAACAGGGCGCCACGTACGACGAACTGCTCCGCGTCGCGAAAGCTGCCGAGGAATTCGGCTACGGCGCATTCTTCCGGTCCGACCACTACCTCGCGATGAGCGGCGACGGCGGCCCCGGACCCACCGACGCGTGGATCACCCTGGCCGGGCTCGCCCGCGAAACCTCGACCATTCGACTGGGCACCCTCGTCACCTCTGCGACCTTCCGCTACCCGGGGCCGCTCGCCATCAGCGTCGCCCAGGTCGACGCCATGAGCGGTGGTCGCGTGGACCTCGGCCTCGGAGCCGGCTGGTTCGAGGACGAGCACAAGGCCTACGGCATTCCGTTCCCGCCGCTCGGCGAACGCTTCGACCGACTAGAGGAGCAACTGGCCATCATCACCGGACTGTGGAACACACCCGTCGGCGAGCCCTTCTCGCACGCAGGCACTCACTACCCCGTCACCGACTCCCCTGCGCTCCCCAAGCCGGTGCAGACACCCCACCCGCCCATCGTCATCGGCGGCGGAGGCAAGAAGCGCACCCCAGCACTCGCCGCGAAGTACGCCGACGAATTCAACATCCCCTTCGCCTCCCTGGCCGACACCGAGACCCAGTTCGGTCGAGTCCGCGCAGCCTGCACAGCCGCCGATCGCGACCCCGACTCGCTCGTCTACTCCAACGCCCTCGTCCTCTGCTGCGGCCGCACCGAAGAAGAAATTGCACGACGCGCCGCCGCCATCGGCCGCGAGGTATCGGAGCTACGCGAGAACGGTGCCGCCGGTAGCCCCGCCGAACTCGTCGACAGAATCGGCAGCTTCGGAGCCATCGGCGCGACACGCGTGTACCTGCAGACCATGGACCTCACCGACCTCGATCACCTCGAACTCGTCGCATCCGAGGTTCTCCAGCAGCTCTGACCCCACCGAATCGCGCCGCCCAAAGTCCACTCAACGTGACATTGAGTGCCCAAAAGTCCACTGAACGTCACATTGAGTACCCAGGGGGCCTCGGTCAGGCGGCGGATCGGGCGCGTAGGCGTGCGTAGTGCGCGCTGATGTGTCGTGCGGCGGGCAGTTCGATCCATCGGTACGTGATTTCGGCGAGTGCGGCGGTTCCGGCCAGGAATGCCAGGACGGCGGCGCTGGGGCCCAGGTGCGGTTCGACGGTTGCGTAGATGCGGTAGAGCACGAGGGTGTGGATCAGGTAGATCGCGTAGCTGCGGGTGCCGATCCATCGGACGATGGGCCAGCGGGTGATGGGTCCGTCGTATCGGGCGAGGATCAGGACGGTGGCGGTGACGACCAGCAGGGTCCAGAGGTAGGTGCCATCCATCCAGAAGGTGTGGACTTCGATGGCGAGTCGAATCACTTCGATCTGCGCGATGACGCCGACGACGACCCATCGCCAGGTGACGAGTCGTGCCCATGCGAGGTAGGCGATCTGTCCGAGGAACAGGGTGGGGAGCACTCCTGCGACCTTGGTCAGAAACGGAACCGTGTAGGGCTGAGGTAGGTAGAGGTTGTAGACGATCACCAGCGCGCACAGTGCGGCTCCGACCAGCGGTACGACGATGGGCCTGGTGCGCAGCGTTCCGCGCATCGAGACGCAGTAGAGGTAGAACGCGATCTGCACGACGAGGGTCCAGGTGACACCGAGGACGGCGACTTCGGGGCGGAGGAAGAAGCCGCCGAGGAAGAAGCTGAGAAACGCCTCGCCGTTGGTGATGCCGGGTTGGCCGCTGAACATCCCGTTGAGTCCGAGTTTGACGAGGATGACGGCCATCGCGACGGCGAACCAGAGGGCGGGGACGAGACGGGCGAGGCGCGCGACCATGAAGTCCCGACGCGATTGCCGCATGGCGGATCGGGTGATCAGCAGGCCGGTGAGCAGCATGAAGATGCTGACGCCGACGAACGACAGGTGCAGGGTGAGGCCGGCACCGTCGACGAGAACGGTGTTGACGACGTCGATCATCCACCAGCCGCCGCCGATGTCGTCGAGCAGATAGAACGAGATGTGGGAGTACAACACCGCGAGGACGGCGATGACGCGGAGGAGGTCGGCACCGTCCATCTGGACTCGGGGCGCATCGACGGGCTGGGTGGCGGCGGACTCGTCGACCGTGTTCTGGCTCGGTCGGTCCCCATTCACACCCGCGAGTTTAGGTTCCGTTCATGTATTGGACCAATCCGCAGCTACTCCGCAACTGTTTCGTGATATTCGGAGCGGATTCACAGGCGAACAATTCGACTGTCTCGTTCACACGAATTTATTCCGAGAAAAGCATCTCGGTTACAACTGTTGCACTGGGGGTAGGAATGAGATTGGGTTGAACCCTACGAAAGATCCGCAGTAGGACGAACGTGCCCGCATCACATGATGGGTACGGCGTCGTTAGAGAAGGGAACCACGTGTCCGAGTACACCTTGCCCGACCTTGATTTCGATTACTCCGCCCTCGAGCCGCACATCTCGGGCGAGATCAACGAGCTTCACCATTCCAAGCACCACGCCACCTATGTCGCAGGCGCGAACACCGCGGTCGAAAAGCTCGCGGCAGCGCGTGACAACGAAGATCATGCAGCCATTTTCCTGCTGGAGAAGAACCTCGCGTTCCACCTCGGTGGCCACGTCAACCACTCCATCTGGTGGAAGAACCTCTCGCCCAACGGTGGCGACAAGCCCGAGGGTGAGCTCGCTGCTGCGATCGACGACCAGTTCGGTTCGTTCGACAAGTTCCGCGCACAGTTCACCGCTGCCGCCAACGGCCTGCAGGGCTCCGGCTGGGCCGTTCTGGGCTACGACTCGCTGGGCAAGAAGTTGCTCACCTTCCAGCTCTACGATCAGCAGGCCAACGTGCCGCTGGGCATCATCCCGCTGCTCCAGGTCGATATGTGGGAGCACGCCTTCTACCTGCAGTACAAGAACGTCAAGGCCGATTACGTGAAGGCGTTCTGGAACGTCGTCAACTGGGCCGACGTCCAGGCTCGTTTCGAGGCCGCAACGTCGAAGACCCCGGGTCTGATCTTCCCGTAACCGACGAGATTGCCGACAGTCGAGCAATCGCAGACAGGGCCACCGCAACGAATGCGGTGGCCCTGTCTCGTTTCGAATTCAGGCCCGGTCGGCTGCTGGGATCGGCCGAATCGAGGTGATTCCGTGGTCGGGCGTCGCGAAGGCCTCGGAGCGGCAGGTCGTTCTGCGCGGGGCCTCGGGACTCGGAGTCACGTGCACGTGCACCGAGCCCGTTGTCGTTGCGACGATGACGTCGGTGCCGCCGTCCGAGGATGTGGCCGCACTCGGACGTACGTCGTTGATTCCGGTCATGTCGTATTCGGTGCGCACGGCGTGTTCCGCGATCTGACCTGCGGTGTCGTCGGTACACCGGCCGCGGTAGTTCTGCAGTGACAGCTGTCCGCGGTCGTGGCGGTCCACCACTGCCTGAGCATTCGCCGGCGTGAGGTTGCCGTAGTAGCTGCCCTCCGGCAGTGCCACCATTCCGGCTGCGAACCGGTCGCCGCCGAGATGCGTCGATTCCCATACCCGCCCCTCGGGCCGACTCAGCGCAGCCGCGACGGGCCGACCGAACACCGCGCAGCACGGATCCTTTTTCCCGTGCGTACACACCAGGTACAGCGGCTGCTCGACAGATATCCCGAGGCCGGGTGGGGTATCGCCCGAAGCGGCTTCCAGCGGCAGCTCGAGCACCTGCTCGACCGCGTCGACCGTGTACTGCTCCGCCCACGGACCCGAACGGCCCGAATGCACGAGGAAGATTCGCCGCACATCGGTCGAATTCCGTGGCAGCCGAGTGTCACGTACCAGCTGGGGACGTACCGAGGCCGCCGCACAGCGACGTGCAAGTTCGACGCCGATTCGACCCAGCGGACCGTCCGGCCCCCACGGTTCGCGGCCCCAGGGGCCTCGATGTTCGATCAGCACCCACCCATCGGCCCGTGCTGCCGTTCCGCGCAACGATTCGTCTCGCTCTCGGGCAACCGCAGCGCAGCCGCCCCAGCGTTCGGATGCCGACACCTCACCCACCGAGTTCGGACGCGGTCTCCACCAACGCCTGTGCGGTGAGTACGTTGCCGAAGAGGTAGTCCTTGGACGGCAGTTCGGTCACCCGGGCACCGAGTCCGGTGAAGAGCGGGTTCTGCCGCAGTTGCGCCACGGCGTCCTCCGTACCCGCGTCGGTCAGCAGAACGATGTCGTCGGCGTCCATCACGTCGATCAGCTCGGGACTGACGTCGACGGTCTGCATCGCGTCCGATCCGCGGTCTTGCTGCGCAGGGGCCCGGTAGCCCAGATCGGCGAGCACCGAGTAGGGAAACGAGCCGTCCTGCGTCATGTACCGAAGCGAGTCGGCGCGCACCCGTGCGATGGTCAACGTGCTGCCCTCGCGCGGTGCCCGAGCCTGCGACTCGTCCACCGTGCGCCGATAGTCGGCCAACAGGTTCTCGGCCGTGTCCTGCTGGCCGAAGAATTCCGCCACCTGCTCGAGAGTGCTCTGCCACGACGCCGGCGCGTAGTCCACGACGACGGTCGGTGCGATCGGGGCGACGCGGTCGAACAACGCGCGACCGTCCTCACCCTCCGTTCGCATCACGATCAGGTCCGGTCCGGCAGCCGTCAGGGCCTCGATGTCGATGTCGGAGTCGGCCGATCCGATGTCCACCGGTTCGGCGGCGAGACGGGCACGCACGACGGGCGCATAGTCTCCGGTGAGCGGCGGCTTCACTGCTGCGACCGGCTGCACTCCCAGAGCCACGACCGCTTCGAGCGTGCGGTCTCCGTCGAGCACGGCAACGCGCTGCGGATCCACCGGAATGCTCGTCTCACCGAAGGCATGTTGCGCGGTGCGGACGTCACCTGTGTTCTCCTGCGTGCTCGACGCGTCCGCGCTGCACGCGGTCACCGCGAAAGCCACGATGCAGGACGCGGCCGCGACGCCGAGCCGCCCACCTCTTTCTCCGAATTTCATCGAAGAAGAGTATCCGGCGGCGATCCACCGCGGGGCGGCTACGTTTCGGCTGGCACTCTCCCCATCTTGTGTGCCAGCCGTTTTCGCGTCATTCTCTTCCTACCCAACGTCGTGTACCCGGCTTCGAGCCCTGTACCTGTCTGGGAGGAACGATCGAGATGGACGAGCGAGATCTCATCGGTGTTTCACCGTTTCATGCCGCCGGTCTGCTGCGCGGATTCGTGATCTCCGGCCGTTGGCCGGACACCACCAAGGAATGGGCGCAGTTTCTGGCCCTCGCCGTGCGGGTGGCCTCGATGCCGGGCCTGTTGGCAACGTCGACCGTGTTCGGGGTGCGTGAGGAATTGCCCGACGACCCCGCGCCGGGGACGGTCGGGTTGGTCGTCGCCGAGGGGCCGGTGATCGGCGATTTCGCGCTGGCTCCCGGACGGTTCGCCGCGCATCAACCGGCCGCATTGCTGATGCTGCATCCGCCGTCGGAGACGACGCCGTCGCTCCCGGAGTGTGCGGGTGCGGCGTCCGGATGCGTTCTGCTCCCCGGCCTTCCGCACCTCGGGCTCGACCATCGGGCGGCCTGGGTCGAGGCCGAGTCCGACGGCACGGTGACCTCGATGGTCAGTCGGGTGGGTCTCGATCCCATCAGCGATCCCGATACTGCAGTTTTGGCGATGCTCCTCGCATCCTGACCGCTGTCCGCACACGAATTTTCGGGAACCCAAACTTACTGGCGCATTGGACATTTCGCGTCGAGGCCCCTACAGTCGTCTGCAGCGAAGGGGAGTAGCCCCCAATCATCGTGTCGACATACTGGCCGCTTCTGCTGCCCGGCACGGTGAACCGGAGAGATTCGGTGGGCGAGACCTTCGGTCCGTTCGACGACCGAGGAGTCCGCTGTGCTGTCCGCATTACTGTTGAGTTTCGCTGTCATTTTCGTCGCCGAGCTGGGTGACAAGTCCCAGCTCATGGCCATGACGTTCGCCCTGCGTTACAAGTGGTACGTCGTCATCGGCGGCATCACCGTTGCCACCACCGTCGTGCACCTGGTCTCGGTCGCTGTCGGCCACTTCCTCGGGGTGTCGATCCCCACCGAGCTGATCTCCATCGTCGGCGGCATCGCGTTCGTCGTCTTCGGACTCTGGACGCTGCGCGGCGACTCCCTGTCCGACGACGAAGGCGCGAAAGCCTCCCGGGTCACCAAATCCGCGTTCCTTGCGATCGCGTCGGCGTTCTTCCTTGCCGAGCTCGGTGACAAGACGATGCTGGCCACCGTCACTCTCGCCGCCGACAACGACTGGGTGGGTGTGTGGATCGGCTCGACGATCGGCATGGTCGCGGCCGATGCACTCGCCATCGTTGTCGGCGCGGTACTCGGAAAGCACCTGCCGGAGCGCATGATCCAGTACGGCGCGGCCATTCTGTTCTTCGTCTTCGGTGCCGTCCTGTTCTTCGAGGGCCTGATGCCCGGCACCGCTGCCCCGTACATCGCTGCCGGAGCGGTCGTCGTGATCTCCGCTGTCGTCGTCGCCGTGTTCGTTCGGCGCTCCCGCACCAGGGCAGCGCGGGAATCGGAGAAGCAGACCACCACCGAACGCGCCTGACCTTGGTTTACACTCCTCTCCCGGGAGGGGTGCATGAACAACGACCAGCAGGTGAGCAAGACCGACGCGGCGCACCATTCGACCGATCGGTTGATCAGAATCTTCGGCCGTTTCGTCGGTACCGGCTATCTCATCTATCTGCTTCTGCTGATCCCGAACATCGCACGGAGCAGCGAGGTGGTTCCCGGTTGGTGGACTCCGGTCACTGTTGCGGTCGTGTTCGGCAGTGGTTTCGCGTTCGGGGCCATGACTTTTCATCCGAGTATCGCCGCCATCAGGATCGCCGGCTCGATAGCAGCATCGACGTTCCCGATCATGGCCGCGCTGTGGTGGGTGGCCTGGGACGGAACCACTTTCGATCAGGCCGGGACCTTTCTCTCGGTGTTTCCCGGCCTTGCGGCACTCGCGGCCGCCACGGTGTGGCACCCCGTCCCGGCGTTCGTCCACATGACCGTCAGCGTCGTTCTCGTGCAGCTCACCAATCACGCTGTCCGAGAACCGTTCCCCCGCAGCAACATCGTTGCGGAGATCTTCTTCGCAATGATGTTCTGCACGGTGTTCGTCGCCGCAACGCTGGCCGCGGTACGTACCGGACGCATTCTCGACGCCACGATCTCGACGACGCACGACGACGCAGCCCGGGCGGCCGCGGCCACCGCGCGCGAGGTCGAACGCGAACGGTTCGATGCGCTGATCCACGACGAGGTCATGTCGTCGCTGCTCGCCGTTGCCCGCCATGGCCGCACGCCGAGCCTGGCCCGTCAGGCCCGCTCGGCTCTGACACATCTGGACGAGCTGACCACAGGCACCGTCTCCGAGACATTCTCGGCCGACGAGGCTCTGGCTCAGCTTCGTTCTGCCGCAACGACGGTCGACGAATCGATCGAATTCACCGTGAACGAGGGCGCGCCCGAGCTCACGGAGGCCTATCCGGCCGACACGGTACGAGCCATCGCTGCAGCACTGGCAGAAGCGCTCCGCAACAGTCGAATTCACGCCAGGGCATCGCACCGTTCGGTTGTCGTGGAGCTGGCCCCGTCGTCGATGCACATCACCGTGCAGAACGACGGCATCGGTTTCGATCGACGTTCGGTGCCGCCCCATCGACTTGGCGTCGCCGTCAGCATCGAGGGCCGGATGCGTCAGCTCGAGGGCGGATCGGCCGAGATCGAATCCTCCGCCGCAGGCACCATCGTGCGATTGGGCTGGAAGCGATGAACGGCCAGGACATCCGCGATCTGCTGTCGATGAAGTCGACGGCCGCCTATGCCGTCGCCGTGTTCTATGTCCTCGCGTGTGCGGTGTGCGCCACGGCGACGCTGGACGGGGTGTCGGCGGTATGGCCACCGTATGCAGCGGTTCTCGTGTTCGCCGGAGCCGTCGTCGTGTTGCTCGGTGCCCCAGGTGATCCGCTGGGGACACGCGCAACAGCTCTGCTGACCGTATCGGGACCGGTCGCCGCATCGGCTGTCTTCGCCGTCCTGCCGGTTCCACTGACCGGAAGCCTGCAGACCTGGCCCCTGGGGATGTCGGTGGTGATCTACACCTTCATGTGCGTGCGCGGTCGCACCCTGGCCGCGTGGCTCGGGCTGGCACTGACCATGTCCGTGGCCATCGGGTGGGCGGCGATGACGGGTCAAGGATTTCTGTACGGGCTCTCGTTCAGCGCCATCAACATCGCACCGCTGTTGATGTCGACGTTCTTCGCGTTCACCATACGTCCGCTGGCTGCGGCCATTTTCGCGCTGCGCACCCAGTCGACGGTTCGTATCGCGTCTCGGGCCGCTGCGGCGGCCGTACTCGAGGAACGCGACGCTCGCCTGGCCAGTCTCGACGCGTTGGCCCGTCCGTTGCTGCAGCGCATCGCCGACGGTCCCGATCCCACCGACGAGGAAGTCCTCGCGTGTCGGCTGCTCGAAGCCGAACTTCGCGACACCCTGCGCGCCCGCGGTCTGGTTCGGCCCGACCTCGCTCGCGCCGCCAGGTCTGCGCGGGCCCGCGGGGTGGAGGTGATGATGCTCGACGACCGATCCCCGAACGCACTGGACGACGACGTCCGAGAACGCATCGTGACCGCCGCGTCGAGTGCGCTCGATGCCGCCGAAGCGGGCGCGGTGACGGTCCGGCTCCTGCCTCCGGGCCGCCCCGTGGCGGCGACGATTCTGCTCGACGACCTGGGCGAGGGTGCGCACCGAGTCGAGTACGACCACTCCGGTCACATCCGGCGGTGATGGATCTTCGGTGCCCGACGGCACATGAGGTCCCCCGCCGGTTATGGTGCAGAACGACCACGAGGTCGCTGCCTGTGCCGCGGCCCGTCACTGTGAGCGAAGGGGATCGTACGACGTGGAGATTTCAGGAACAGCAGCACTTGTCACCGGCGGGGCATCGGGCCTCGGAGCCGCTACGGCAGCGCGTCTGGCCGCCGCGGGCGTCACCGTGTTCGGGCTCGATCTGCCGCAGTCCATCGAGCGTGCCGGAGACAGCGTCCCGGCCGGGGTGACACTGCTCCCCGCGGACGTGACCAGCGAAGCAGAGGTCGAGGCCGCGCTGGATACCATCGTCGCATCCGGTGTTCCCCTGCGCATCGTCGTCAACTGCGCAGGCGTGGGCTGGGCGGGACGCATCCTGTCCAAGAAGGGACCGCACGATCTCGAGCTGTTCCGCACCGTCATCACCATCAACCTGCTCGGCACGTTCAACGTGATGCGGCTGGCCGCGAACCGGATGCAGTCGCAGTCGACCGTCGACGATGCGGGCCAGCGCGGCGTCGTCATCAACACCGCGTCGGTCGCGGCGTTCGAGGGCCAGATCGGCCAGATCGCGTACACCGCGTCCAAGGGCGGCGTGCACGCGATGACCATCACCGCAGCTCGCGACCTGGCCCAGGTCGGCATCCGCGTCAATACGATCGCGCCCGGCATCGTCGACACCCCGATGCTGGCCGGCGTCACCGAGGAATACCGTCAGGGCCTCGAGGCCTCGGTACCGTTCCCCTCACGTCTGGCGCAGCCCACCGAGTACGCGCAGTTGGTCCAGATGATCGCCGAGCACGATTACCTCAACGGCGAAACCATCCGCATGGACGGCGCGATCCGCATGGCTCCGCGCTAGAAGTTACTACGTGGCCCCGCCGATCGAGGCGGGGTCACGCGCGAGC
This sequence comes from Rhodococcus sp. SBT000017, assembly GCF_003688915.1. Taxonomy (NCBI): domain Bacteria; kingdom Bacillati; phylum Actinomycetota; class Actinomycetes; order Mycobacteriales; family Nocardiaceae; genus Rhodococcus; species Rhodococcus sp. SBT000017. The sequence continues at coordinate 3,773,841 of NZ_REFU01000001.1, read as the reverse complement.
GCGCAGGTCCGCCACCGTCGGGATCTCGTTCTCCGCGCGGTCGGACATCCACTCGCGCAACACTTTCGTCGCCAGAACATCGTCCTCGTTGTAGACGAGCAGTCGCTCGCGCTGCGTGTGGTCGGGCTCCGCGTCGTATCCGACGGCTTCCCGATACCACCCCATCGACGCCTCGCCGCCGGCCTCGTCGTCACGCCACGCGAATCCTGCGACCGGCGCAATCTTCTTCAGTCCCTTGCCGTTCGGGCAGATGAACTGATCGCTCACGGCCTGGTAGATATCCACCCACTGCTCGCTGTCGATGAACTCGCGAATCTGCGCCTCGGTAGGAACCCCGGGAACGTCCGCGAATCGACGGGCCGAATCGAGCAGCCATTTGTCCTCGGCTTGACGCGAATAGCAGTACGCAGCAAAGGTTTTGCCGCGCGCGGCCGCATCGGCCCTGGTGTCCATCAACCAGTTCCAGAACACCGCGAACGAGCGGCCCTCGTCCACGGTCGGCAGCGGGTCCCAGGTGACGAAACCGCGGTACGTCGGCGGCGGCCCGCCTGCCTCGGTGAGCAGCGTGCCCCACAGGTAGGCACCGTGTTCCTGGTAGCTCTCCATGTCCACGTCCACCTCGACGTCAGCGCGGTGCACCGTCACGGTCTCCGAGCGCCGCAGCAATGGCACGTCGGCTCGCCAGGCCAGCGCCGCGGACACGGCGTCGTCGAAGTTTCCGAAGGGCCATTCCTCGGGGGCCGGGCCGGTCCACTGCGCCAACTCGTCGATGGTGCGCACGCCGGCACTGCGCAGCACATCGGCGCGAGAGCCCGACGCGACCAGGGAGACGTCACGAACGGCCTCGAGTTGCGGCTTGCAGTCGAACCACCACGAACACGAACGACATTCACTGACCTGGGAGGGAACGGTGAACGCGGCACCCTGGGCAACCGAGAGCCGGTCTGCGAAGCGGGTGTCGTATTCACCGAGGACCGTGGTGAGGTCGTGCACCAGCATGCATTCGCCCTTGTAGCCCACTGCGCCGCCGACGGGTGTGGCCGTGGCCAGGCCCTCGTGCGCCAACATGCGATACAGGTGAGCGAGCCGGAGCTGGTCGCGTAGCTGACTGCGCACCTTGCGGGTCTCGTCGAACGACGGAGCCCACCGGTCGAGTGGGGTGGTGCGCGCGCCGCGGCCGGGGTCGGTGACCTTGTGGTTGACCACGATCACCGGGATGTACCCGCCCGCCGCGTCGCGGACGAGCAATTCGCTGCGACCGCGTCGGCCGGTATCGCGTTCGAGGGGCAGTACCGCATTCCAGATGCGTTCCACTCCGGCCCGACAGGCGGCGACGGTGGCGTCGGCTGCGTCGCGGGCAGTGGGTTCGTCGATCTCGGTCCACAGCGTCGGATCGTCCACGGCCAACTGCGCGCGGACGTTCTCGCGGTGAGCCTGAGCTGCTTCTCGGCGCTGCCGTACCCCTGGGTTCTCGGGTTCACCACGCAGCAACGATCCGTACGCGGTATCGAGATAGAGCCGATGCCTGCACCGCGTCAACGATCCGGCATCGAGCAACACGGGCGCTGCTTCTCGTTGACCGTTCACACTGCTAGACACTAGGTCAGCCCTCCGACAGCCCGCGACCGTCGACTGCCTTAGGGTGGGGGTAACGCACTGTTCCCGCCTAGCAGCACACGTCAGGAGCCTTTTCGATGGGTTTGTTCCGCAAGCGTAAGGGTCGAGCCACTCGCAAGGCAGAGGCCAAGGCGCTCAAGCACAAGGCAACACTCGAAGCGAAGCTGGGCGCGAAGAACGAGCGCAAGCAGTTGAAGTCCATCGCCAAGGCGCAGCGCAAGCTCAGCGCAGTGGAAGCGAAGTCCCAGAAGAACGTCGAGAAGGCCCAGGTTTCTGCTCTGAAGGCCCAGCAGAAGGCTGCCGTGCAGGGAACGCTGAGTGTGGCTCAGATCCGCAAGTACCTCGGCATCGCTCGGCTGCTGATTCCGGTGTTGGCCCCCATCCTCTACCGCGGTGCGACGGTCGTTCGCGCGCAGCTCGACAGCCGCAAGGCGCAGCAACTCGGTGTCGCTCCCGATCAGCTCAGCGAGTACACCGGCCACGGCGGCAAGCTCAGCGCCCGCATCGCCGGAGCCGAGAAGTCGCTGAGCACCATCGGTGCGCGCCACTCCGATCCAGAGACCAAGAGCTTCGGTGCCGCGATCAGCGAGCGTCTGGACGATCTGACCACCGCTGTCCGCGCATCCGAGCAGATGCCGCCCGCTCGCCGCAAGACCGCACACGCCGCCATCTCCGCAGAGCTGGACGGCATCGAGGCCGATCTGCTCGCCCGTCTCGGCGTTCGCTGACCCCTGCACAACCGATGACCGACAGCTCTGCCGCCCCGCTTCGCGGCGGAGCTGTCGGTATCGTCACCGCGACGCTCGCGGTGGCCGCACACGGCATGGCCGGCGGCGGCTGGGCAGACGGTTCCGCCCTGGCCCTGCTGATCGCCGTCAGCATCGGTATCGGTGCCATGACGGCCCTGCCCAGACGTTCGACCGTTCTACTGCTCCCGGCTCTGCTGGCCGGCCAACTCGTCGCTCACATCGCGCTGAGCCTCGGCAGCGCAGCGGAGATGCACGCGCACTCACTGTTGCCCAGCACAACGATGATCGCCTTCCACGCGGCCGCCTCGGTCGTCGCTGGACTCACGATCGCCGCAGCCGAGCGCCTCTACGGCCCGATCACGTCCATCGTCCGAGCGGTTCTCGCGCTCCTCACTCCCCTGCCCGACGGTTCCGCCGTCGGTCGCGTGTCCATGTCCGTCGCGGTTCCGTCGGTGGACGGCACTGCGCTCGACTGGGTCATCTCTCGCCGCGGGCCCCCGGTGTCTCGGTTCTGACCGACATCCTTTTCCGCACATCTCTGCACAGAAATGACCCAACCCATGAAGAGCTCTCTTTCCCGTACCCTGTTCGTCTCAGGAGCCACCGTCGGCGCGTTGCTGATCGGCGCAGGCGCAGCGTCCGCACACGTCGTCGTCTCCGCTCCCGACGCCGCACAGGGCGGCTATTCGGTGCTGACGTTCCGCGTTCCCACCGAGTCCGATACCGCCTCGACCAGCTCGGTCAAGGTGACCCTCCCCGGCCTCAATTCGGCTCGTACGCAGCCCATTCCGGGCTGGACCTCCACCGTCGAGAAGGACTCGGCCGATCTCGCGGTGTCGGTGACGTGGACGGCGAACCCCGGTTCCGAGGTCGGGCCGGGCCAGTTCCAGCAGTTCCTGCTCTCCGCGGGCCCGCTGCCCGAGCAGGAGAGCGTCTCGTTCCCGGCCACCCAGACCTACACCGACGGTGAGGTCGTGAACTGGGATGAGCCGATGACCGAGGACGGTAGCGAGCCCGAATTGCCTGCTCCCACTCTGACTCTCGCCGCAGCGAGCAGCGATGCGCACGGCAGCGCCCACACCGAGACCACCGCAACGGCCGAAGCGTCGTCGACGTCGGAGGACAACACCGCCCGCTGGCTCGCCGGCGTCGGGCTCGTGCTCGGTGCCGTCGGAGCAGGTCTGGGCATCGGCGCGACGATCCGGGCGCGGCGCTCGTGAAGTCGCTCGCCGTGTCCACGAAGGCACTGGTCGTCTCGGCCCTGGCACTGCTGATGCTGTTGCTCGCCGCACCGATCGCGTCGGCGCATTCGCAGGTCACCGGGTACAGCCCGGCCGACGGCTCGTCCCTGGACTCGTCTCCGGCGACGGCGTCGGTGACGTTCAACGAGGTGCCGCAGTCGCAGTTCGCCACGCTCAACGTCGTCGGGCCCGACGGCAACATCTGGTCCGAGGGCGATGCACGCGTCGAAGGTCAGAGCGTCGTCGTCGACGTCGGTGAACTGGGACCGATCGGCGAGTACACCCTCGCGTATCGCATCACCTCGGCCGACGGCCACCCCGTGAGCGGTACCGCGACGTTCACGCTGACGCAGGAGGGTTCGGGAACTCCCGGGGCACCGGCCGACGCGTCGAGCAGCTCCGAGGAGTCCGAGAGTTCGTTCCTCGGCGGCTACGGTCGGATCGCGCTGATCGCAGTGGCGGTTCTGGCTTTCGCCGGGGCTTTGGCATTCGCTCTGCGCAAGCCGAAGAACCAGAAGTAGTACCGACGTGGCTGCGGTGGGCGAGAGAAGCGTTCGGCTGGTACTCGCCGCCGCAGCTGCGGCGTTGCTGGGGGTCGCGGCGGCGTTCGCGCTGGCGTACCCCACCTTTCCCGGTGGGTCGTCGTGGCTACGGGTGATCGCGGTGGCGTCGGGCTCGGTGGTGTTGGGGTTCGGGGTTCTCGCTGTCCTGGACGGCAATTCCGATTCCCGACGCCCCGCCGTCGACTCGCTGGTGATGTGGCGCGCGATCGGTTATCTGTCGGGACTGTGGGCGGTGGCCGAGTTCGTTCTGCTGGCCGCTGCGGCGGCCGATTCTGCCGGGCGTACGCCACTGACGTTGTCGCCGAGCGCTTTCGCCACGTTCGCAACCTCCATCTCCGTGGGTCGTCTGGGTACGGCGACGGTGATCCTGGCGCTCACCCTCTGCGCCATCGGGGTGGCCGGGTATCGGTCGGGGGCGAGCTGGTCTCCGACTCCGGTGATCGTGCTGGCGTCCCTTGCACTGGTCGCTCGGCCGATCACCGGGCACATGTCGCAGTTCACGTTCGGCTCCTTTGCCGTTGCCGTGCACGTGCTGTGCGCGTCGGTGTGGCTCGGTGTACTGGGTGCGATGGCGTTGAGTCTGCGGAGCAAATCGGCGTGGGCGACGCTGTTGCCGGTCTATTCGCGAGTCGCGTTCTGGTGCGTCGTCGGAGTTGCCACCACCGGGGTGTTGGACGCGGTCCTGAAGCTCGACAGCCTCACGGCGGTGGTCGAGACCGGTTACGGCCGAATCGTTCTCGCCAAGGTTCTCGCCACGGTGATCCTGATCGCGTCGGCTCACCGGATCCGTGGGACGTGGTTGCCGACCGTCGCCGCACACCGATCCACGGTGGAGCACTCGGTGGGGCGAGCGGCCGCGCACGTCTGCCTGCTGGCACTGGCATTCGGCTTGGCCGCGGCGCTGGCGACCACTGCCTGAGCCGGCAGTAGGCACAACCTTGTCGGAGCGCTGTACTAGCCTGAGTACATGCCGAAGTTGACTGTGGTGCCGGGTGGTTCTTCCGCACCTGCGCTCGGCCGGATCCACACTGTCGCGGAGTTCTTCGCCGGTATCGGCTTGGTGCGAATGGGCCTGGAGCAGGCCGGCTTCGAGGTCTCGTGGGCCAACGACATCGAGCGCGACAAGCACCACATGTATCGCCAGCACTTCGGAGACGATGCCGGCCATTTTCAACTCGGCGATGTCGCTCGCACTCGAGGAGACGATCTGCCCGACGGTCTGTCGTTGGCGTGGGCGTCGTTTCCGTGCACCGACTTGTCGTTGGCCGGCGGCCGGGCCGGGCTTGCGGGCAAGAATTCCTCGACGTTCCGGCATTTCACGCGGGTGTTGAGCGAGCTCGGTGATGCTCGACCCGAGGTGGTGGCGCTGGAGAACGTCGTCGGGCTGGCGACCAGTCACGGCGGCGACGATCTGGCCGCAGCGGTTCGCGAGCTCAACGAGCTCGGCTATTCGGTGGATGTCCTCACCATCGATGCTCGACGCTTCGTTCCGCAGTCGCGTCCACGTCTGTTCTTGATCGGTGCGCAGAATCCCCCCGAGGATGCCCGCGATCCCAACAGTGAGCTTCGGCCGGATTGGTTGCAGGCGGTGTACGGCGATTCGACGTTGCTGACCCACCGGGCTCCGCTGCCGAGTCCGCCGATTCCGTTGACCAGCGGTCTGGGAGATCTGGTCGAGCGCATGGACTATCGCGACGAGCGGTGGTGGGATACAGCCCGTACCGCGGCGTTCGCGCAGTCGCTGTCGCCGATTCAGTTGCAGCGCATCGAGATTCTCAAGAAGGCCCGCAAGGTCAGCTACCGCACCGCCTACCGTCGCACCCGCAACGGCGTCGCCGTCTGGGAGGCTCGCCCCGACGACATCTCCGGCTGCCTCCGCACCGCCCGCGGCGGTTCGTCGAAGCAGGCGGTGGTCAAGATGGGCAACGGCCGGTTGCAGGTGCGCTGGATGACGCCACTCGAGTACGCCCGCCTGATGGGTGCGGGCGAGTACACACTCGACGGTCTGCGAAACAACCAGGCGCTCTTCGGGTTCGGGGATGCGGTGTGCGTTCCCGTGGTCGCCTGGTTGGCCGAGCACTACCTGATGCCTCTGGTCACCGGGACGCTGAACTCATCGAATACGGCTGCGGCGCATGTCAAGTCACGGTAGGTCCTCGCTGCGGTCATCTGCCATCGCGCCGCGCAAGAGCACACTTCCCGCGGACGATGTGCAGTCCTTTCGCACGGCTCTGCGAGAAGTGCTGAGCGAGAGGGACCATCAGGGCCGGGTGTGGTCGGCAGCCAAATGGGGCGTGTATGCGTTCTACGACTACGACGGCGAGCCGATCTACGTGGGGCAGACCAAGGAGAAGCTCAGCGTCCGGGTGCAGCGTCATCTGACCAATCAGCGAACCGACGCCGTCGCGATGCGGGTGCTCGACGTCTTCGAGGTCGCGGAGATCGAGATCTGGCCGCTGTGGCAGTACGAGGATCTCAAGAAGTCCGACGGCGCAGAACAATTCCGCACAGCCGAGCGTGATCTGAATGCGCACGAGTACACGGCGTACCTCGAGGCCATCGACAAGTCGCGGCACAAGGCGATCCTGAACGAGAAGATTCCGCCGGTCTCGGAGCCCATCGCACTCCCGGCGTCGCTGCGTCGGTCCCTGATCTCCGAGCAGACCCGCCGCGAGCGTGGGCATCCCGACATCCGCATCGCCCGCCGCGCCGAAACCATCTCGCGGCTGGCAGCGGTCACCCGCGAACGAGGCGAGGTCTCCGAGGGTCTACGACGCGTCCTCGTGGTCCAGGCCGTGCGCCTGGCCTACCTGTCGGCCGAGCGACTCGCCTTCGTCGAAGGACATCCCATCCCCGATCCCGCCGCGATCGACGTCACCGCCCTGGTGGGTTCGGTGCTGCACGAGCGCAGTGACGACGGTCCCGACAACGCACCCGAGGACGAGCCCGAGGACGACGGCGAGCTGGACCTGTTCAGCGACTACTGACGAAAGTAGGCTCGCCCCGTGCCGCTTCCCCCTCACGTTGCCGATCTCACCAGCATCGACCTGCTGCTGTCGGTGGCCGAGCTCGGCAGCATCGGGCGAGCGGGTAGAGCCCACGGCATGTCGCAGCCGGCGGCCAGTGCACGTATTCGTGCGTTGGAAAGACGCGTCGGCGCTCCGCTGCTGCGACGCGGGGCGCGAGGAACGGTACTGACCGAACTCGGTGAGCTCGTCGCGAGTTGGGCCGCGCCGGTCGTTCGGTCCGCCGAGGACTTGGCAACGGCCATCGCCACGTTGCACGCCGAACGCATCGGCCATGTGCAGATTGCCGCGAGTCAGACTGTCGCAGAGTATCTTCTACCGCGATGGCTGGTCACGCTGCACACGCTTGTCCCCCACATCGTTCCGACGCTGAGCTCGGGTAACTCGACGGTCGTCGCCGAGAAGGTGCTTGCCGGTGCCGCCGACCTCGGTTTCATCGAAAGCCCCAGTGTCCCTGCAGCTCTGGACCACCGGACCGTTGCCACCGACGAACTTCTGCTCGTGGTGGCACCGGACCACTCGTGGGCCGTCACCGCGCCGTCGGCCGCCGAGATCGTCGCCACCGCACTGGTGACGCGGGAGGCCGGGTCGGGGACGCGCTCGGCCTACGAAAGCGCCTTGGCTGCAGCGGGTCTCGGGAAACCGATGTCGCCGCTCCTCGAGGTCTCCTCGACGACGGCGATCAAGTCCGCGGTCGGGGCAGGAATCGGCGGAGCCGTGCTGAGCTCACTGGCCGTCGCCCCCGAGTTGGCCGCCGGCACTCTGGTCCGCGTACCGATCCCAGGACTGACCTTGCGCCGTGCGCTGCGGGCAATCTGGCCGTCCGGCCGCGCGCCGAGTGGACCGGCCGCGGAGTTGCTCACCGTGGCGGCGAAGGCTCACCTGTAGCCATAGCCCTGGGTTATGGCTGGTGGACGAACTGCTGCCTACCGAGGGGGCACGGCACCGCGCAGGCTGAAGACATGGCCGTGACAGCTCCTACCCGCGTGGTGCGCCGCCAGCCCTTCGAGCACATCACCCCCAACTGGTTCGCTGCGGTGATGGGGACCGGCATCGTAGCCACCGCGGCCGCGGCGTTGCCGGTGCAGTTCCCGGCTCTGCACGTTTTCGCGGTCGCTGTCTGGGTCTGCGCCGCCGCGGCGCTGATCGTGATCGGTGCGGCCTTCGCGCGGCACTGGATCGGGCATCGCGACCGAGCCGTCGCCTATGCCCGGCACCCGGTGATGGTGCAGTTCTACGGCGCTCCGCCCATGGCGATGCTCACCGTCGGCGCGGGTGCAGGTCTCCTCGGAGCGGACCTGCTCGGATCCACTGCGGCCACAACGCTGTTCGCCGGCCTGTGGATCACCGGGACGATCACCGGTCTGCTCACCAGCGTCGTCGTTCCGTATCGAATGATCACCGCGTCCGATCATCGCGACGTTGCCGCCCTGCCCGCGTGGCTGATGCCAGTGGTGCCGCCGATGGTCTCGGCCTCGACCGGGGCTTTGCTGCTTCCGCACCTACCCGAGGGCCAGTGGCGGCTGGCGCTGCTGTGCGCCTGCTACGCGATGTTCGGTCTGTCGCTGATCGTCGGGATGATCACGCTGACTCTGATCTACGGGCGTCTGCTGCACGGCGGTCTACCGCCCGTCGACGCGGCTCCGACCGTGTGGATCACGCTGGGACTGATCGGGCAGTCGATCACGGCGGCGAACCTGCTCGGCACCGACGCGTCGATGGTGTTCACCGGTGCACAGTCGTCGATCGCCGTCGGACTCCACGTTGTCGGCATCGGCTACGGGTTGATCATGGGCGGCTTCGGAATGTTGATGTTCGCGCTCGCGACGGCTCTCACCGTGCACGCGGCGCGCAGGAACCTGGGGTTCTCGCTGACGTGGTGGTCGTTCACCTTTCCCGTCGGCACCTGTGTCACCGGAGCGACTGCGCTGGGGCGGGCACTGAACTTCGGTGCGGTGCAGGCTCTGGCCGTTGCCCTGTACGTCCTACTGCTCGCCGCCTGGTTCACCGTGGCCACCCGCACTCTTCGCGGCGTCCGGCGCGGAGAGTTGCTGCATCCGGGTCACAGGTGAGAAAGAACGTTCACCACGTTGCCGCCGGAGTCGCGAAAGAAGAATCGGCGCACGCCCCACTCTTCGTTGGTGATCTCGTAGACGATCTCGAGGTCCGCATCGACGGCAGCTCGGTAGGCCGCGTCCACGTCGTCCACCTCGATCGACGCGGATGGATTGACCGGTCCGGTGGGATCGGTGGTGATCAGGCTGAGCTGCGCCGCACTGTCACCCGACGGCGCGAGCGTGGCGATCCAACCGTGATTCATCACCACCTCCATGCCGGTGACCTGGACGTACTTGTCCAGCGCCGCATCGAGATCGGTGACCGTGAGCAATGGCATCGCGCGCACAACGTCCATGTCCGGACTGTATCGCCGAAAACGTCCCCGCGGGGACGTCCTCCCCCGCTGCACCGGCGGGCACAGTCCTACTCTCTCTGTATGGAGTCCATCGGACATGAGCTTCGGCAGCACGCGTCCGACTATGTCAAGCGCGCGGAGGCCGGCGAGTCGATGCTGATCACGGTTGCCGGACGCCCCAGCGCCTTGTTGGGGCCGACAGAGCGAAAGCACTGGAACACATTCGACGACATAGCCGACGTCTTCGACTCCGCACACGAGCCAACCCTCGCGGGCGATCTGATCGACATCGACGGCTCGATGCGGGACCCGTGGCAGCCCATCGAAGAACTGGTCGAGATCCACAGCCCCTGAACCCATCGAGTCGTTCACCCCGACGACATGTGCAGTTCCCGCAACACCTGCCTGCCGGTCGATTCGGGTCGGAAGCATGAGCAACTTCCGTGCTCGATGCCTCCAGGAGATGTACCAAGTGAACACTGTTCGTCGCGTTGCCACCGGTGGAATCCTCGGTCTCGCCGCCCTCACCCTTGCGTCCTGCTCCGAGCCTGCGGCTCCCGAGGCCGGTGGAAACGGCGACGGGGCCAGCGGCACTCTCACGGTGTACACCTCGGAGCCGCAGGCGAAGATCGACGCTCTCAATGCCGAGTTCACCGCGGAGAACCCCGGCATCGACGTACAGGTGTTCCGCGCGGGCACCGGCGATCTCAACGCGCGCATCGCGTCGGAGCGGCAGACCGGTTCCATCGGTGCGGACGTTCTGCTCGCTGCGGACGCCCCCACGTTCGAGAAGTACAAGGCCGACGACCTCCTCCTGCAGTACACCCCTGCCGACGTCGACGCGCTCGATCCCAACGTCGTCGATCCCGACGGCTACTACGTCGGTACCCGCATCATCCCGACGGTCATCGCGTACAACACCGGCACGGTGTCGGCGCCCCCGACGTCGTGGAAGGAACTGGCCGATCCCCAGTACAAGGGCCGGATCACGCTGCCCAATCCGGATGTGTCCGGCGCGGCCGCCTTCAACACCGCCGTCTGGCTGGGCCAGGACGACCTCGGCCTGCCGTGGCTCACCGACCTCGTCGCCAACGAACCCGTGGTCGCCGAGAGCAACGGCCCCGTCGCTCAGGCCGTCGCCGCCGGTACTCAGCCCGTCGGCATCGTCGTCGACTACCTGGTGCGCGAGCTGGCCGACAAGGGATCGCCCATCGCCGCGTCGTACCCCACCGACGGCGTTCCGTACATCTCCCAGCCCGCCGGGATCTTCGCGGATTCCGCCAATCCCGAAGCGGCCCAGAAGTACGTGGACTTCCTGGTCAGCAAGCGCGGTCAGGAAATCGCTGTGGAGCAGCAGTACCTGCCGGTCCGGTCCGATGTCGGCACGCCCGAGGGCACACCCCCGCTCGACGAGATCGAACTGCTGAACCCGGACCTCGCCACCATCACTGCCTCACAGCCCGATGCCGTCGCCACGTTCAACGATCTTCTTGGCTGACCGCGTCACCTGGGTACGCGCCGGCCTGTGGCTGGCCGTACTGGCCCTGATCGGTGCACCGCTGGCCGCCGTGGTCTCGATCGGATTGGGCGGCAACCACATACAGGAGCTGCTCGACGGCGGAATCGCGTCGGCTGCGGCCAACAGCATCGTGTCGGCAGGCCTGTCCGCGGCCGCGGCGGTGGCCATCGCGACCGTCATGGCCCTCGTTCTCGATCGCACCGACCTGCCGGGCCGGTCAGTGCTGCGCCTGATTCTGCTCAGCCCCTTGCTGATTCCGCCGTTCGTCGGCGCAATCGCCTGGACGGGTCTGCTGGGCCCGAGCGGAATGATCAACTCGTTCTGGAACGAGACGTTCGGCGGCGGTCCGCTGTGGAACATCTACGGCGGCGACGGGGTGATCTTCTTGCTCACGGTCCACTCGTACCCGCTTGCGTACCTGATCATTTCGGCGGCGCTCCGACGCGTACCGGGCGATCTCGAACAGGCGGCTCGCATTGCCGGAGCATCTCCGTTCCGGGCCATGCGCGACGTGACGCTGCCGCTGCTGCGTCCGGCCCTGCTGGCGTCACTGACGTTGACGGCCGTGTCCAATCTTGCAGACTTCGGCATTCCTGCCCTGATCGGATTGCCCGAGCGCTACGTCACGCTCTCGACCATGGTGTATCGATACATTCAGTCGGGCACCGTCGATCGCCCCCTCGAGGTGGTCTCGACCATCGGCATCGGACTCCTCGCACTCGCCGTGGTCGCAGTAGCGATCGATCGCATTCTCGGCCGCCGATCGATTCAGTTGGACGGCGCGGTCACTGCCCCGCAGCTACTTCCGCTGGGTCGCAGTCGAATTCCCGCAGGAATCGTTGCCTGGCTCATCGGGCTGGCTCTGACGGTGTTGCCGATCCTGGCGTTGGCCACGCAGGCGTTGCTGCCGGCTCCCGGCGTACCACTCACCTGGAGCAACCTCACCCTGCAGAGCATCGAGAGCGCGGTCACCGCACCGGGAACGCTGGTCGGTATCCAGAACTCGGTGACCCTGGCTCTCGGGGCCGCTGTGGTGTGCGGATTCCTCGGCTTGGCCATCGGCGTGCTCACCACCCGCACTCGTTCCCGCGACAACGTCGGCCTGGATCTGGCAGCGATGCTGCCGCAGGCGATTCCCGGCCTCGTCATCGCGGTCGGCTGGTTGATCATCGGCCGGTACACCGGCCTGTTCGACACGAAGTGGGTCATCCTGTGCGCGTACGTGATGGCGTTCCTCGCGATCGTCGTCCAAGCTGTCCGCGCACCCTCGAGTTCCACTCCGACAGCCCTCGAAGAAGTCGCCAGATCCTCTGGCGCGTCGCAACTTCGATCACTGTGGGACGTGCCGTGGAAGATGGCCATCCCGGCTGCGATCACCGGCGCGGTACTCGTCGCCCTCACTGCGGTGCGCGAGCTGACCATGTCGGTGCTCCTCGTCGCGCCGGGCACACAGACCCTCGGCGTATCCATCTTCAACCTGCAGCAGGCCGGGGACTACAACGCCGCCTCCGCCCTGTCCCTACTCGTCGCGCTCGTGGGATTCGCAGGCCTCGGCCTCGTCGCATCCACCCGAGCCGGACGCCCGTAGCTCCGACGCCCGTAGTTCCGACGCCGAGAAGAAGGAATCGATGTCCGCCATCACGATCGAGCAGCTCGGCCTCCGATACCCCGACGGCACAATCGGTTTGGAGGGCATCGACCTGGAGATCGCCGACGGCGAGTTCGTTGCACTCGTCGGACCGTCGGGCTCCGGCAAGACCACGCTGCTGCGTACCGTCGCCGGCTTCCTGACGCCGACCGCCGGCTCGATTGCCATCGGCCCCGATGTGGTTGCGAGCGAGCGCCTCTCGACGCCTCCCGAATCGCGCAAGCTCGGCATGGTGTTTCAGCAGCACGCGCTGTGGCCGCACCGCAGCGTCGGGCGGAATGTCTCCTACCCGCTCGAACTGGCCAAGGTCGCCAAGTCCGAACGCGAGAAGAAGGTCGCCGCCGTGCTCGAACTCGTCGGGCTGCCCGGGCTCGAGAACCGGGACCCGTCGACGTTGTCCGGTGGCCAGCGGCAACGCGTCGCACTCGCTCGCGCCCTGGTCTCCTCGCCGCGGGCGCTGCTGCTCGACGAGGCGCTGTCTGCACTGGACGAGCCCCTGCGTGATCGTCTTCGTCTCGAACTGCGCGCGCTGACGCGGGCCGCGAACCTGACCGTCCTGCACGTGACCCACGACCGCACCGAGGCCCTTGCTCTCGCCGACCGGGTGGTCGTCCTCGATCAGGGTGCCGTCGCGCAGATCGGTACGCCCGAGGACGTGGTGCGCGCTCCGGCATCGGCGTTCGTTGCCCGCTTCCTGTCCGACGCCACCCTCGTAGACGGGACCGTCGCGCAGGGCACATTTTCCTCCGGCTCACTCACAGTCGCGGCGGAGGGCTCCGGACCCGGGACGCTCGCAATCCTGCCGACCGACATCGAGATCGTGCCCGACGGCGACGGCGACGTCAGCGGCACCGTGACCTCCTCACTGTTCGGACGTGATGCCAGCGATGTTCTGGTTCGCTCCGGCGATGTGGACTTCCGATGCTCGGTGCGCGGGCCGCGCCCGCAGGTGGGCGAGACCGTTGCGTTGAGCGTCCGGCGGTCGTTCTTCTACCCGCGCTAGCCACCCTCGGCCGCGGATCGGCTCCCCAGTTTCGGATTTCCGACTGCGATCGAAGGCACAAATCCATATCCGGGGAGCCGATCCCCAGACGGATCCACCCTGTGACCCACCAGACAGGAATAATGTTTGCTTAGCGCATGTATGTATATATATGGTTGCAGACAGCAAGTAAATAAGAATCGACGTTGGAGCACTCATGGCAGTTCAATCCACGACAGCGGAGTCGTTGGTCGAAGAGGTCTTTCTCTTCGGGCGCACGCTGAAGCGGGCCGTGACCACCGGAGTCGAGGATTCACCCCTGCCGCAGGCCCTGACCGGAGTTCTGTCCATCCTGGCGACCGAGGGCGAATGCAGACAGACCGACCTGGCCAGCAGGCTCTGCGTCAGTCAGTCCGCCCTCAGCCGGCAGATCGCAGACCTCGTCGACCTCGGCTACATCGATCGGCATCCGGATCCCGACGACAGACGTGCGTCTCGGGTCTGTGTGTCGGACGTGGGCCAGGTTCGACTGAAACAAATTTGGGCCAGACGCGCACGTCGTCTGGCCGTGATGTTGAGCGGCTGGAGCGAGTCCGAGGCACTCGATGCACTCGACTCGATCCGCAAACTGAACGACACCTTCACCGAAGACGCCCACGCCCAGCATCAGGACGTGGTCCGCATTGAATCGATTGCGAGATAAGACATGACAACTTCCGCGGAAACTCCGCCCAATCAGGCAGTCGTCGATCCCGACGCGATGTCGCATCGCCAGATCCTCGAAGCCCTCACCGGCCTGCTCGCTGCGCTGTTCACCGCGCTGCTGAGCACCACCATCGTCTCGACGGCACTGCCCACCATCATCGGTGACCTCAAAGGCTCGCAGACCGCGTACGCCTGGGTCATCACCACGGCCCTGCTGGCCAACGCCGCGTCCACTCCCATCTGGGGCAAGCTCGCCGACCTGTTCAACAAGAAGGTGCTGGTCCAGAGCGCGATCGTCATCTTCGTCGCGGGCTCGCTGATCGCCGGCTTCGCACACAACGTGCCGGTCCTGCTGGCCGCACGCGTGGTGCAGGGCATCGGCATGGGTGGCCTGACGGCTCTCGTCATCGCCATCATCGGCACCATCGTCTCGCCGCGTGATCGCGGCCGCTACTCCGGCTACACCGGTGCCGTCATGGCCGTGTCGATGTCCGGTGGCCCGATCCTCGGTGGCGTCATCGTCGACAGCCCCCTCGGTTGGCGCTGGTGCTTCTTCGTCTGCGTGCCGCTGGCCGTCATCGCTCTCGGACTGCTGCAGAAGACCCTGCACATCAAGACCGTCCGCAAGGACAACGTCTCCATCGACTGGCTCGGCGCACTTCTGCTCACCGCAGGCGTTTCCGTTCTGCTGGTGTGGGTGTCGTTCGCAGGCAAGGCCGACTACTACGCCTGGATCTCCCGTGAGACGGCCTACCTGGTGGGCGGCGGAGTTCTACTGCTGATCCTCACGATCATCGTCGAGGCACGGCACAAGTCGCCGATCATCCCGCTCAAGATCGTCACCGAGCGCACCACCGGCCTCGCCATCATCGCGTCGATCGCCGTCGGCGTCGGCCTCTTCGGAGCCACCACCTTCCTCGGCCAGTACTTCCAGA
This sequence comes from Rhodococcus sp. SBT000017, assembly GCF_003688915.1. Classification (NCBI taxonomy): domain Bacteria; kingdom Bacillati; phylum Actinomycetota; class Actinomycetes; order Mycobacteriales; family Nocardiaceae; genus Rhodococcus; species Rhodococcus sp. SBT000017. The sequence goes on along the minus strand of NZ_REFU01000001.1, from coordinate 3,758,443 downwards.
CCGCTCGCGGCTACACCCCCACCGAAGCCGGATTGCTCTCCATCCCACTGGTGTTCGGCATGCTCGTCGCCTCCGTCGGCTCGGGTCAGCTCATCACCAAGTTCGGAAAGTGGAAGCCGTTCATCGTCACCGGCTCTGTTCTGCTGGTCGTCGGATTCCTGCTCCTGGGCACCATCGATCACGCCACCAGCCTGGTCACGGTCGGCATCTTCATCACCATCGTCGGCCTCGGTACCGGCATGCTGATGCAGAATCTCGTTCTCGCAGTGCAGAACACGGTCAGTGTGCAGAACGTCGGAGCGGCTTCGTCGACGGTTGCGTTCTTCCGCACCTTCGGCGGCGCGATCGGCGTCTCGGTTCTCGGTTCGCTGCTCGCCACCCGGGTGGCCGACAAGTCCGCAGCCGGCCTGGCCCAGCTCGGCGTCGACAGCTCGTCGGGCGGCGGTGGATCGCTCGATCTCACGTCACTGCCCGCACCCGTCCTCGAAGTCGTCCGCACCGCATACGGTGATGCGACCGGTCGCATCTTCATGATCGCCGGCTTCGTCGCGATCGTCACGCTGATCGCAGTCGTCTTCATCCCGAATCGTCCACTGCGCCAGACGATCGACATCGCGTCGGCACCTGCGCAGGGACCCAAGGACGAGCCGCAGGACCAGCTCGCCGAGATTCCGTCCTTCGGTGCCACCCAGGATTACCTCTCCCCCGAGTACGACACCGATCGTCGCGCCGATACTCACCGCAACGAGGGCCGGCACGAGGCTCAGCCGGGGCAGCGCCCGTTCGAGGGTCTGAGCACCGACGCACGTGATCGACTGCTCGCGCTGCTGCTCCCCGAGCCGAAGGACACGTTGGCCGCGCTCGACGAGGCCGAGACCATCCGCGCCGAAGTGATTGCACTGCAGCAGGAACTCGACGCGAGGATGCTCGATTTCGATGCAGTGTGCGAGAGGCTTCGTCGTCTCGGACTCAGTGAGCAGCAGATTGCTCGGGTGTTGGGAGACAACCACATTCCCGACAGTCACAATCACTACGCACACGCCGGACTGAACGGACACAGCGTCAACTAGGTCAAGCCTCACGGCAGTTCCCCGCACCCCCACCGGGAGTGCGGGGAATTTTCGTTCTCTATGCTAGAAGAACGGACCGACCACCTTCTTTCGGTTCTGCACAGTCGGGAGAATCTTTACATGACACGTCGTCTCCAGATCTCCGCCGCCGCGGTCCTGGTAACAGCGCTTGTCTGCGCGTCGTGCGCAACCGAGGAGCGGCAGCCGACGGCCGGCACCCCCGTCGACGGTGCAACAGGATCTGCTCCCGGTCTCGGATGGACTCTCACTCCGTCGGATGTGGGTATCGAAGGCGGTCAATTTCGCGATCCGGTCCAGGGCAGCGACACCGATTCGATGGAATCCGGTTCGATCTCCGACGGGTCGACGGTTGTCACGCTCGTCGGCCGTCTCGACGGCAGAGAGTTCGTCGACGCCACCCTGGTGGGATTGGACATCACCGACGGCTCGGTGCGATGGCGTACCCCCGCGGAGAATATCGTGGGCTGCGGTGAGGAATTCGTCGACGGCCAGGTCGTCTGCTACCGCGGCACCGCCGGCACGACATCCGAAATCGTGACTGTCGACGCTGAATCCGGGGAATCGAGCACTCGGAACGCAGCCTTTCCGATCACGGGTCTGACCACCGCAGACGGCCACGTGTACGCGGCCCACGCGGTGCGCGAGGGTGCCAGGCCGACGGTGTCTCGCGGCACTGCGGACGCCCTCGACGCGGACTGGTCGGTACAGTTCGATTCCACGTCATCGCCGGACACACAGTTCGCGTCCACGCTGCACACCGAGCACGGAATCGGGCTGTTCGACGACGGCCGAGGGGTGTTTGCCTTCGACCTCGACACCGGCGACAACCTGTGGTCCAGAACGGTTCCCGACTGCGCGCGGTCGGGTATCGCCTCGCGCGACGGCGCAGTGCGGGTGGTGCGGACCGATTGCTCGGATCCCAATACGATCGTGGGTTCGGAGATCGTCGACTCCGACGGAACCGTACTCGCTGCAACGGATTCCGTGACCCTGCAGCAACCGACGTTCGACGCACCCACCGAGGAGAGCCCGCTGCTGCTCGGGACGGGCGGCTATCGGCCGTCGAATCCCGATCCCGTCTGGACCGACGAAAGTCTGGTCTGGGCTGTTCCGCCGGACATCACCGGCCCCGCCGCGGCGTTCCTGTCCACGAACGGACTGGCATACGCCGTCACAGGTTCGGTTGCGCTGCTGCGCAACAACGACACCGCCACCGAGTCCGCACTCGACCTCGACACCGGGAACACGCTGTGGAGTCGCGAGTCGGGAGCCTTCGCGGAGGTCGGCGCGCTCGACGGTGACGTCGCCACCCTGTTCGGACCGGAAGTGCTGCGCGGAATCGACGTCAGAACCGGATCGACAGTGTGGGACATCCCCGTGGCGACGTTCGACGACGAGGGAATCGATCGACAGTCATGGCCGATGTTCGATCGAGTCGAGAACGACTCGATCTACAGCAGGGCCCTGAGCATCTCGGTCCTACGCGCGACCTAGACCGTCCCTCGTCGCTGGGCCCTGTGCTACCGACCCGGAATGTACTTGAGCGCCTTGACGAAGGGCGGCATGATCTTTGCCCACAGCTTCGGCGGAAGTCCGCGCGGCCCACCGAGATTGAGCAGACGCGTCGTCGCGATGGTCTGCGACTCCGTGTACTTGAGCAGGCCCTCGGTACCGTGCCTGCGTCCCACACCGGACACGCCCATTCCGCCCATCGGAGCGCCGGTGGTGCCCCACGTCGGCGCGTAGCCCTCGTCGACATTGACGGTGCCCGAATGCAGCCGCGCCGCAATGGCTTCGCCCTGTGCCTTGGTCTTGGCCCAGACGCTGGCGTTGAGTCCGTACTCGGTGTCGTTGGCCTTCTTGATGGCCTCGTCGATGTCGGCGACGGGGTAGATCGACACCAGCGGCCCGAAGGTCTCGGTTGCAGCGCATTCCATGTCCTCGGTGACGTTCGTCAGCAGCGTCGGCTCGTAGAACAGCGGGCCGATGTCGGGGCGAGCCTTGCCGCCTGCGACGACGGTCGCGCCCTTGACCTTGGCGTCGTCGACGTGGGCCGAGACGGTCTTGATCTGGTCCTCGGAGATGAGGCTGCCCATCTCGATGCCGAATTCGTAGTCGGCTCCGAGGCTCATGTTGCGCACCCGCTGACCGAACTTCTCGGTGAACTCCGCGGCGATCGACTTCTCGACGTAGATGCGTTCGATGGAGATGCAGAGCTGGCCGGAGTTGGAGAAGCAGGCCCGCACGGCCGCGTCGGACACTTCCCTGAGGTTGGCACCCTTGGCGACGATCATCGCGTTCTTGCCACCGAGCTCGGCCGAGAATCCGATGAGTCGACGCCCGGCCTGCTCGGCCAGGAGCTGGCCGGTGGCGGTGGAGCCGGTGAACATGACGTACTCGGTGTTCTCGACGATGGCGGTTCCCACCACCGAACCCGGGCCGGGAACCACGGCGAACAGGTCACGGGGCAGGCCAGCCTTGTAGAGCAGTTCGACGCAGGCCAGCGCGCAGTACGGCGTCTGGCTGTCGGGTTTGAGCACGACGCCGTTGCCTGCCAGCAGTGCCGGGATGGCGTCGGACACCGCGAGGGTCATCGGGTAGTTCCACGGGGAGATGATTCCGACGACGCCCTTCGGCTGGTAGCGGACCCGAGTCTTGGTCAGCACGGGCAGCATGCCGGTGACCTTCTTCGGAGCCAGCAGCTTCGCGGCGGTGCGCGCGTAGTGCCGCGCGGTCATCGAGATGTCGAGAACCTCTTCGAGGGCAGCGGCGCGGGACTTGCCGGTCTCGGCCTGCGCCATGTCCATCAGCTCGTCTCGGTGGGCGAGCACCAGGTCGCGGTAGCGGTGGAAGATCTCGGCACGCTCGGACACGGGGCGCTTGGCCCATGCCACCTGAGCTGAGCGAACACGCGCGATCGCGGCGGTCGCGTCGGCGGCGGTGCCGACCGGGATGGTCGCCAGCTCCTTGCCGGTGAACACCTCGGTGATGGTTTTCGTCGGCCGCGATTCGGCGTCGGGGATGGCGATGAGATCGGCGAGCCGGGTGAAGGTCGCAGCTGACGGTGCTGGCATGGACGGATCCCTACTGGTGAGTAGTGTTCGGAGTAACAGACAACCTACCCGCTTGCTGGCTCAGTTCACAGACCCGAAATTGCGCCACCGTATGGCACGATGGTCCATGGTCTACCGGACGTCGGGGCGTACGGAGCTACAGGGTGGGAAATACATGCGCAAGGCACTCGTTCTGGCCGGAGCCGCAGCATTGATGCTGTCGTTGGCAGGGCCGGCTCACGCTGATCCTCTTCAGGACTTCGTCGCTCCCCCGAGCGATCCCGCTGCGTACCTGCCCACCTCTCTGGGTGATCCGTGGTTCGATCCCCCGGCCGGGTACGAGAACCTGCAGCCGGGCACGGTGCTGAACCGTCGGGATGTCGCGGTGACGCCCGAGGCGTCGTCCGTGCAGTTGCTCTTCCGCTCGACCGACTCCAAGAACCGACCCATCGCAGCGGCGACGACGGTCCTGACGCCCACCGCGCCGTGGACCGGAGCCGGGGATCGTCCCGTCGTCGCGTACAACGAGGCAACCGACTCGCTCGGTAATCAGTGCGCGCCGTCGTACACACTTCCGCGGGGCAACAACAAGGAGATCGATCAGGTCCGGATTCTGCTCGACCGCGGCTACACGGTGGTCGTCACCGACTACCAGGGTCCTCGGCAGGCCTATTCGGCCGGTCTCGTATCCGGACACACCGTGCTCGACGGCTTACGCGCATCCCAGAGTGCAGGCGTGACTGCGAACGCTCCGATCGGCATCACCGGTTATTCCGGCGGTGCCATCGCTTCGGGTTGGGCAGCGCAGTTGGCTCCCGAGTACGCGCCCGAGTTGAACATCGCCGGTGTCGCGTTCGGTGGCCCACCGACCGACTACAAGATTCTGCAGACCTCACTGAACGGCCAGATCGGATCGGGCCTGTTCACTGCGGCTACGATCGGATTGTCCAGGGAGTACCCGGAGATGCGGGCGCTCGCCAACGACAACGGAAAGCGACTGGCTCTGGCGCAGAAGGATCAATGCGTCGATGTGTTGTCGTACTCGGGACTGTTGCTGCTGGACCAGCGAAACCTCTCCAACGTGCCTGATGTCTTCGACCACCCGGTCACCAAGGCCGTCGTCGAAGAGAACCGCATGGGCCAGACGAAGCCGGACGCCCCGATCTACATCTACCAGGGCCTGCAGGACTTCCTCATTCCCAAGGAAGGTGCCGAGGCCGTGCAGGACCAGTGGTGCGCTGCGGGTGCGTCGGTTCGCCTCGAATTGGTTCCCGGGGATCATTCGCTGGCGCAGACCAACGGCCGTCCCGGTGCATACGACTGGCTCGGGCAGCGGCTCGCCGGAGAATCCACCTCCGGGTGCGAACGCGTCATCCGGTAAGCGCTTGACCCTCACGCCACGGGAGGCAGCACAGTGTCCTTCGTGAGTGATTCGTCCGCGAACAGTTCGGTTGACGTCCAGGTCGGCATGCAGGTCGGCGCAGTCTCGAAGTTGGTGGGTGTCAGCGTCAGAACGCTGCATCACTACGACGAGATCGCGTTGGTGGTGCCGTCGGGCAGAACGCCGAAGGGCTATCGGACGTACTCGTCCGCCGATGTCGAACGGCTGCATCAGGTTCTGACCTACCGCGAACTCGGGTTCCCGCTCGACGCCATTGCGGCGTTGCTCGACGACCCGGCGGTCGATGCCATGGCGCATCTGCGTCGGCAGCGAGAGTTGTTGAACGAGCGGATCGATCACTTGCACGCAATGGCTGCGGCCGTGGACAAGATGATGGAGGCGAAGAAGATGGGTATGCAACTGACTCCCGAGGAGCAGCGCGAGATTTTCGGCGACAACTGGCCCGGCGAGGAGTACGCCGAGGAAGCCGAGCAACGCTGGGGCGAGACCGACGAGTGGAAGCAGTCGCAGCAGCGGACGGCGTCGTTCACCAAGGACGATTGGAGGGCCGTCAAGAAGGAGACAGACCTACTGGAAGCAGATCTCGCTGCCGCGATGCAGCGGGGTGTGTCACCGGATTCCACCGAGGCCGGGGAACTGGCCGAGCGTCATCGGGCATCGATCGAGCGGTACTACGACTGCGGCTACGAGATGCAGGTGAACCTGGCGGAGATGTACATTGCCGACGCGCGATTCGCCAAGCACTACAACGATATTGCGGACGGTTTGGCGCAGTACCTTCGCGATGTCATTGTCGCGAACGCCGCTCGTCAGGGTTGACCCGCGTCATCGCGGACCGCTCGTGTGCGGTCGATCCACCCCAGACTCCGTGCTTTTCGTCCGAGTCGAGTGCGTGTTGCAGGCAGCGCGCGATCACGGGGCATCGATCGCACACGAGCTTCGCCTGTCGCTCGAGGTTTCTCAGTGAGTATCCCCGCAGTCCCAGGGGCGGGTAGAACATCGAGACCGGCATCGAGCGGCAGGCGGCATTCATCTGCCAATCCCAGTGCTCGGAGATCGGTTGCAGTGCTTGCGCTTTCATCGGCAGTATCCACCTCTTTCGGATCAGAGATCGAGCAGTCGGCGGGCGTTGCCGGATGTTCTCGCGCGCCAGTCCGCGAGGCCGCCGTTCGCGGCACCGGCGTCGAGTGATCGCAGTTGCTCCTGCACCGCGGCGATCGGCGTGAAGCAGTAGTCGCTGCCGTACACCAGACGATCGGGGCCGACGGTGGACAGCAACGCGGGCAGCTGCCGCGGGACAGGAGTTCCGGCGAGGTCGAACCACAAGCGCTGCAGCACATCCGGCGTTGCCGGGGTCCCCAGGCCCACCTGCGTTCGGAAGAAATCGACCCGGTCCGCCAGCAGTGGTAGAACTCCGCCGCCGTGAGTGAACACCCAGCGGATGTTCGGGAATCGATCGACCACGCCCAGCAGAATCAGATCGACGACGGTTCGTGCTGTGTCGAAGAGGAATTCGATCATCGGTGCCGGACGCCCGAGTGATACTGCGCCCGAATTCGGCGGTGACGTGGGATGTACGAACACGACCGCCGATCGTGCGTCCAGCGCGGCCAGCAGTGGTGTCAGTACGGCGTTGCCCAGGTACATACCGCCTGCGTTCGACATCACCGTCACGCCGTCGGCCCCCAGCTGATCGAGAGCACGGATGGCCTCGACCGTCGAGTCGACGACGTTCGGCAGCGGAAGCGACGCGAAGAATCCCAGTCGAGGCTGGTTCGCCACCACCCCGGCCCCGAAATCGTTGACCCGTCGTGCGAGATCAGCAGCCTTGCCGTCGTTTCCGAAATGCACCCCGGGCGACGAGACGGACAGGATCGCACTGTCGATGCCACAGCCGTCCATCATCTGCAGGTGTTCACCGACCGACCAGGACGGCCACTTCGGCATGCCGTCGGGAAAGACGATGCCCGACGCGAGGGCCTCCCGCAGGTAGAAGTCGGGAACCATGTGCGAGTGCACGTCGATGACCCCGCCGGTGCCCGGAGCGGGCGATGCCGATGCAGACGGCATTGCCGAGTGGGCAACCCCGGAGATCGTCGCGGCACCCAGAGCGCCGAGCAGGGTTCTGCGATCGATCACTGTTGAAGTCCTTCTCTCATCGCCTTAACTGACGCTATCGTCACATATGAAACAATCCGCAGTCAACGGTGAGATCTACCAAGAAGTATCGGACTAGCATTGCGCGATGACCACCGAACGCACGACGCCGAGCCCGCTGCAGTTTCTGGGCTATTCGTTCGGTCGCACGCTGCCCGAGTCCATGCAGGACTGGGTTCGCGAGGATCTGGTGGGCAACGGCGCGCAGGTCCGCTACCTCGCACGGTTCACGGTGCCCGTCATCCCGCTGCTGTTGTTGTTCCTACTGATCCCGGGGCCGCTGTGGATGTCACTGGCGATGATGGCCTTGCTGTTCATTCCATTGGTCTACTTCTCGATTGCACTGATGAACGTCTATCGCCGGCATCGTCTGCTGATCCACGGCCTCGACCCGCAGTTGATCAACGCCAAGGCGCAGAGCCGGGCCGACCGCACGCGCGACGACTACGAACGGCGTCACGGCCGCGGTTGATGTTCGGACGATAGTCTGTGCCGCATGACTTCACCGGTGGAATTCAAGGCAACAGCTGATCTGGCCGACGAGATCGGTCCCGACATCCGCAGCTGCGACACCCAGTTCATTCAGTACGGCAAGCACACCGAATTCGCGGGCCCCATCACCACCATCCGCTGCTTCCAGGACAACCTGCTGGTGAAGCAGACTCTGAGCGAACCGGGCAACGGTGGCGTTCTGGTGGTCGACGGCGACGCCAGTGTTCACACCGCACTCGTCGGCGACATCATCGCGGGCCGAGGTGTCAGCAACGGTTGGGCCGGCGTCATCGTCAACGGCGCGGTGCGCGACTCGGCGATCCTGCGCACCCTCGAGATCGGCGTCAAGGCACTGGGCACCAACCCACGCAAGAGCACGCAGACCGGATCGGGCGAGAAGAACGTGCCGGTCAGCTTCGGTGGCGTGACGTTCACCCCGGGCGAGATCGTCTACAGCGACCACGACGGCGTCGTCGCGGTCCAGCTGTAGGGGCCAGGGCGGCAGGCCTGATACCTGCCGCCCCGATTCACTACTTCACGAACGCGAGCAGCGCGTCGTTCACTTCCTGGAAGTGCGTCCACAGCAGTCCGTGCGGTGCACCGTCGACCTCGACGTAAGTGGCCTCCGGGAACACCTTGTGGAACTGGCGGCCGGTGGAATCGATCGGCAGGATGTTGTCGGCCGTGCCGTGCAGGATCAGCGTGGGCTTGCCCGATGCGCGCACCTTCTCCACGTCGCCGCGGAAATCTTCGAGCCAGGTGGGCACGACGGCGTAGGCGGCCACGGGAGCGCTACCGGTCGCGGTGTTCCAGCTCGCACGTACTGCGGCCTCGCTGATGCGGGTCCCGAGGTTCTCGTCGAGGTTGTAGAAGTCCTTGTAGAAGTTCTCGAACCAGGCGAAGCGATCCTCCCGCGCGGCACTGTCGATGCCGTCGAACACCGACTGCGGGACGCCGGTTGGGTTGTCGTCGGTCTGCAGCAGGAACGGCTCGAGCGAGGCCAGAAACGCGAACTTCGCGACGCGATCCGTGCCGTACTTCGCCGCGTACCGCGCGAGTTCGCCTGTGCCCATGGAGAATCCGACCAGGATGACATCGCGCAGGTCCAGCTCGGTCAGCACCTTGTCCAGGTCCGAGGCGAAGGTGTCGTAGTCGTATCCGACGGTCGGCTTGCTGGACTGGCCGAATCCGCGGCGGTCGTAGGTGATGACGCGATAGCCGGCGTCGAGCAGCGCCCGTGACTGGCGTTCCCAGGAGTTGCCGTCGAGTGGGTAACCGTGGATGAGGACGACCGGCTGACCGGTGCCGTGATCCTCGTAGTAGACCTCGACGGGGGTGGAGTTCTCGGTGTCGACCTTGATGTACGCCATGGTGTCGCCTTCCTTCGTGAGTGAAGTCCGACGCGGGAGAACGGTCGTTCTCACCGCGTGTGGACTACTGTAGAGAACGTTGGTTCTCTCGGCAAGGGGTAGGTGGGTCATGGGTACCGAACTCGGACGCGACGACGTCATCCGAGCAGCGGATGCACTGTTCTATGCACGCGGAATCCAGGCCGTCGGCATGGACGAGCTCCGCAGCAGCGCGGGCATCTCCCTCAAGCGCATGTACTCACTGTTCCCGTCGAAGACCGCCATCGTCGCCGAGGTTCTTCGGGGTCGAACACAGCAGTGGAACGACGGGATCCACGCCGAAGCCGCCGCCCACGAGTCACCTCGAGAGAAGCTGCTGTCGATCTTCGACTTCCTGGACCACTGGTTTCGCGAGGACGACTTCCGCGGGTGCGCCTTCATCAACTCGTTCGGTGAACTGGGGGCCACGATGCCCGAGGTCGCCGAAGCCGCGCAGCAGCACAAGAGGAACTTCATCGACTACGTCACCCGCTTGGCCGTCGAAGCCGGATGCGAGCCGACCGTCGGACTGCAGATCGCCCTCCTCGCCGAAGGTGCGCAAACCACCGCGGCCATCACGGAGTCACCCGAATCTGCGGCTGCGGCAAAGGCTGCGGTGAAAGTTCTGCTGGGTATGCCACACTCGACGTCATGAAGGCATTCGGCCCGGCCATTCCGATTCTCCGCATCTTCGACGACGCCGAGGCGCGTGCGTTCTACGTGGACTACCTGGGGTTCGCTGTCGAGTGGGAGCATCGCTTCGAGCCGGATCTGCCGCTGTACGTGCGCATTTCGCGCGGGAAGTGTGTCCTGGATCTTTCCCAGCACTACGGCGACGGCACACCGGGCACATCGGTGTGGATACCGATCCCGGACGTCACGTCCTTCAATGCCGAACTGCTGCAGAAGAACAACCCTCGCAGCCGACCGGGAATCGACCACGACGCACCGGGCGGACCGACCATGACGATCACCGATCCGTTCTCCAACAACCTCCGCTTCTGTCAGGTCGATCGCTGACCAGCGCACCTCACCGTTCACAATCGTGCGCGCCACGCGGCTTTCCGCGTCCGAGACCCACTTCTGAACAACCAGGTGCGCCCATCCCCTCCGAACGGAACTTATACGGAGCAGGCAACTCTTAACATGCGACGACGCACCAGGCTCCGAAGTCGGGCGCTGATACCTCTTGCCAGCCGTCGCACCAGCGTTGTACCGTCGATGCCATGATGCACCCGCAGCCATTGACGACGACGCCGGTTTTCTTCCGGCGTCCGATGTAGGCCTGCACCGACCTAAATCGACGAACCCCGGGAGTTGTTGCCCCGGGGTTCTTGCATATCTGGGCACTTCTTCTGGGCGACAACAGAAGTGGAGTACCCGTGAATTCTGATCACAACCGGCTCGGTCGCGAGTTGGATCTGTTTGCAACCAGCCCGGCCATCGGTGCCGGATTACCGATGTTGCTGCCCGACGGCGCAATCATTCGTGCGGAGTTGGAGAAGCTGGCCGCCGAGGAATCGGCTCGATCGGGATGTCTCGGCGTCTACACTCCAGTCCTGGCCAAGCGCTCTCTGTTCGAGAGGTCCGGGCACTGGGACAAGTTCTCGGCCGATATGTTTCCTCCGATGCGCATCGGGGGCGAGGAATACGTTCTGCGGCCTGCTAATTGCCCGCATCACACCCAGATCTTCGCTGCACGTGGGCGCAGCTTTCGTGAGCTTCCATTCCGAGTGTCGGAGCTGGGGTCGATGTTCCGAAGCGAACTGTCGGGTGTGCTGGGTGGATTGACCCGTGTACGGCAGATCTCACTCGACGACGCACACGTGTTCTGCGCCCCCGGTCAAGTCCGGGAAGAAGTTGGACGGGCCCTCGACTCGATCGAAAGGTGTTATGGAGTATTGGGACTCGTTGCGTCGTTCAGGCTGTCGGTTCGGGGCGGGAGCGGACACTATCTGGGTGATCCTGCGCGATGGGAAGCCGCCGAGAGTCAGCTACGGGCGGCACTGGGTGATCGCCCGTTCATCGTCGGTCATGGGGATGCAGCCTTCTACGGTCCGAAGATCGATGTGCAGGTCACCGGTTCTCCAGACACTGTGTCGACTGTTCAGATCGACTTCAACCAACCGGAACGGTTCGGGCTCGAGTACACCGGGTCCGACGGAGAGAGGCACCGCCCCGTGATGATCCATCGCGGCGTGCTCGGCTCCATGGAGCGATTGACTGCAATGCTCATCGAGCAACACAAAGGTCGAATGCCACCGTGGCTCGCCCCTCGACAGGTCGCCGTAGTTCCGGTAGGTGCTTCCCACTCGCAGTCAGCACTGGCGCTGGCCGGTCGACTGCTCCGCGCATCGGTTCGGGCCGAAGTGCTCGAGGAAGGTTCGCTCAGTGCCCGGATTCGGAATGCTCGAATCCATCGCGACTCGTACATCGCGGTCATCGGTGATCGAGAGCACAACAGCAATTCGGTTGCGGTCTCTTACCCCGCGCTGAATTCGAGAGCCGTGCTCGATGTGGACATGTTCGTCGCCGCGGTGCAGCACGACATTGCCGTTCGCGCTCCGCTTCCCACCGTCCCCTCATCGAAAATCACTGACATTTGACACTGAAATCCTTCGCAGGGCGGGGTTAGCGTCGAAGACATGAGCAAGCTACGAATCCTCGCCGCCCTCACAGTGTCGACATCCCTGCTGGTCAGTGGGTGCTCGTCGACGGACGAGCCGTCAGCCGTCGAGCCGACCACCACCGCGCCCTCGAGCGGGAGCCTCGAGACCGACGACGTCCAGGCAGCCTTGGACGCCATGGTCGACGCCGGGTCCGTTGCCGCAGTCGCGCAGGTACGCGACGGCGAGAGTTCGTGGTCGGGGGCGGCCGGTCTCGTCGAGCGCGATGGTGCCGAGCCGGCATCTGCTGACGACCCGGTCCGTATCGCCAGCGTCACCAAGGCGATGGTTGCTGCCGTGGTGCTGCAGCTCGTGGACGAGGGGAAGCTCGAGCTCGATCAGCAGGTCGACGAGGTGCTTCCCGGTCTGTTGCCCAGGCCGGTGACCGTTCGCCAACTACTCGATCACACCAGTGGCGTTCCGGACTACTTCACCGGATTCGACTCTGCGGAGCAGATAGCCGCCCGCGCGAACGATGCCGTCACCGACGACCAGTTGATCTCTCAGGCCTTGGCCATGCCCTGGACGACCGAGCCGGGCAAGGAGTTCAGCTACGCGAACACCAACTACGTCCTCCTCGGACAGATCGTCGCCGAACTGGACGACAAGCCCATCGGACAAGCGTTGCAGGACAGGATCTTCGATCCGCTGGAGATGGCCGACACGACGTACCCCACCGATTCGACTCTGGACGAGGACGCTTTGCACGGCTACACCCTGGAGAACGGAACCTACACCGACGTCACCGATTACGACGCCAGCATCTGGTCGTCCGGAGCCGCCGTGGTCTCGACCGTCGGCGACATGAATACCTTCTTCAGAGCACTGTTCGACGGCACGCTGATCCCGCAGAATCTGATCGACGAGATGCAGGTCGTCACACCGTCGACGTACGGACTCGGCCTGCTGCTGGGCGGGGACGCGTGCAACCCGGGATCGGGTGAGCTCGTGTTCGGCAACCGCGGCAACGGCTTCGGCTACCGCACCTTCGCATTCTCGAGTCCGGACGGACAGCGTCAGGTATCGCTGGCCTGGACCACCGCCGCGCCGAATCCAGCCGCGGATCCGCTCGAGCAGGTCGCCACCAACGCTGTGATCACCGGACTCGCAGCGAGCTGCCCGGCCTAGCACTCACAGCACGCTCACCCAGCCATGCACTTCGTCGCTGGTGAGCGCGGCCTGGTGACGCTTTCGCAGGGTGAGCGTCACCGGGCCGATCTCCTTTGTTCCTATTGCGCGACCATCGATTTCGTACACCGGAGCAACTCCCGCGGAGGTGCCGCACACGAAGACCTCGTCGGCGATGTACAGCTCGGTGAGATCGACAGTTCGCTCCTGAACCGTCAGTCCTTCTTCGCGCGCCAGGGTCAGAATGGTCCGACGGTTGATGCCGTCGAGAATGTCGCTGGTGACGTCAGGGGTGACGAGCACTCCATTGCGGACGAGAAAGATGTTCGCCGCACTGAGTTCACAGACGTGACCGTTGATGTCGAGGAAGATGCAGTCGTCGAAGCCACTGTCGATCGCATCCTGTTTGGCCAGAACAGAATTGACGTATGCTCCGTTCACCTTGGCACGCGAGGGGATGGCGTTGTCCGGAATTCGTCGCCACACACTCGTTTTAAGCCGCATGCCGTTCTGCGGAACGATGGGGTTCGCGTCGTACAGGAAGATGGAGACCGTGGTGTGCAGACCACGTACCCGAGTTCCCGGGATCGACTCGTCGACGTGGACAGTGGCGCGAACGTAGACCTCGGTCGTCGGAGCGTTGGCGGCGACGACATCGCGCGTTGCCTGTACGAACCTCTCGAACGTCCACTGCGACGCGAAGGTGTCGATGCCGATGATCTTGCAGGATTCGACGAGTCGCCGATAGTGATCGAGCAACCGGAACGCGGTACGCCGGTCACCGTCCACCTGCACCGGGAACACCGTGTAGACACTGAGCCCGTACAGAACGGCCGAAGTTGCCACTCCGAGCGTCGCATCCTGCGCCTCGACCAGACGATCGCCGAAATACACCTTCGAGTGTGGAAGAGCCATGCGGCGATGCTAGTCGCCCGGTGAGTCCAAGCGACAACGCTTTTACTTCTCTATGGTCGAGTACATGACCACACGCACCGTACCTACCCGCACCCTGTGGAACGACGGACCGACAGTCGGAGCCATAGGCCTGGGCTGCATGGGAATGACCTGGGCGTACAAGGCCGACGATAGGACGGAGAGCCCCGATCACGTCATCGGGCACGCCTTGGATCTGGGCGTGAATTTCATCGACACGGCCGATGTGTACGGCCCGTTCACCAACGAAGAGGTCGTCGGCAAAGCCATCGGGAATCGGCGTGACGAGGTGATCCTCGCGACCAAGGGCGGTCTCGTCTCTCACATCGGCGACGCCGGCGAACCCGTCATTTCGGGCCCCGACGGCAAGCCGGATCACCTCCGGCAGGCGATCGACGACTCACTGCGGCGCTTGGGCGTCGACCATATCGACCTCTACTACCTCCATCGCCCGGATCCCGAGGTGAACGTGGAGGACAGCATCGGCGCGATGGCCGAGGCCGTGCAGGCGGGAAAGGTTCGGGCACTGGGTGTCTCGGAGTTCAGCGTCGAACAACTCGATCGGGCCCAGCAGGTGCATCCGATCTCTGCAGTGCAGTCGGAATTGTCGCTGTGGACGCGCGACCACCTCGCAACATCCTTGAAGTGGACACAGGACAACGGCGCAGCATTCGTCCCGTTCTCACCGTTGGGTCGCGGCTTCCTGACCGGAAACTTTCGCGGAAACACGCCTGCTGCAGACGATTTCCGTTCACAGCTGCCACGCTTCAGCCAGGACAACCTCGATGCGAACCTCGTGATCGTCGACGCCATCGCGGGTGTGGCGGACGAGCTCGGCGCGACGCCGGCGCAGGTGGCCTTGGCCTGGGTGTTGGCGCAGGGTGAGCACGTGGTTCCCATCCCCGGCACCCGACGCACGTCGCGTCTCGAGGAGAACGCAGGTGCGGCGACGCTGACCTTGAGTCCGGAGCACCGTGCGGCACTCGACGCTCTGCCTGCTCCTGCTGGTGGTCGCTATTGAGATCGTTCGCGTCGACCCAGCTGCCGATCGACCGTTGGCCGATCAGATTCTCGCGGTGCAGAAGGGGTCGTATGCGGTCGAAGCACGGCTGATCGGCGACGACCGAATTCCGCTGCTGCACGAGTCGGTCGACGATCTGTGTGCTGTACAGGTCCATTGGCTCGTCGCGCGGGAGGGTGACGAAATACTCGGGGCTGCAGCGTGGTCCGAGGCGGAGATCGACCGCCTGGTGGTGGCTCCACACGCTCATCGACGAGGCATCGGACGGGCATTGGTCGACGCGATGCTGGAATCGATTGTCGCACAACGTGTGCACGTGGCCACCGGGCGAGACAATCCACCGGCGCGCAGGCTCTACGAGTCCTTCGGCTTCGTGCACACCGAGGATCAACAGGTACTGCCCGGGTTGTGGCTGGCCCGCTACGAACTCGTCCGCTGATCGGGGGCAGCGGCGTTCGGTCGAACCAAGAACCAGATCAGCGCACCGGTGAACGGCATGAGCAACACGAGCAGACACCACCAGAATGCGGCACCGCGCCGGCGGTGGGAAGTACGCAGGATCGATACCCACGCAACACCGACGAGCAACAGCCACACCACGATCGCGGCCATCCAGGCGAGATCGAACGCCAACGGCAGAGTGGGGTTGATGTCACTGCTCATCGCCAACTCCTTCACCTCGAAAGCCAGCTTAGCGTCGTCCGACGGCGACCGGTGTGCTCGGATTCGAGCAGAACCAAGCAGGTCTGGAACACTACCGGTTCGGGGAAGCTGCCCACAGCAGTCGAAGTTGACCGATCTCGGACACGTTCTTCATCAGCTCCGCGTTCACCCACGCGACGGTGTGGGCGACGGTCATTCCAGAATCATCGCCCCACGGGTAAGGGGCGGAAGCGTCCAGGTCAGACTCTTTGTAGCCGTTCAGGATTGATATCCATTCCAAGCGGAGTCCACGTAGCGAAGCCAAAACCTCATCAAGGCTCCCCGGCCATACGACGTCCGTGCGGTCACGCGGCCGTAGCCCGTGCGCTTGGTCTATCGCCGACGTCCACCACCAACCGATGTGCCACGTAATCCAACCGATCGTCGGAACGGGGATCGGGTCCGGCTCCTCGTCCTCCCAGTCCGGGACCCACCTTCGATCGGCGTCCTGCCTCACGTTCCAATTCGCAGGGACCGGCTCCCACACAAGCAACTCGAAAGTGAGCTGATCGAGATGAAGCTCGAACAGAGACCACGTCAGATCGAACTGCCATCGGAGAAGATCCAGTCGATCAGGAGGTTCGGTCACCGGTACACCCTAGAATTGTTCTGTCGACAGTTGTCGGATTTTGGCGTGACTACCAACCCAGCTCGCTACGATTCCCCGCTGCCCTGACCGAGAGCGAACTGTGGATCCGTCGCATCGGCAGTTCCACTCCGCTTCGAATACCGTTGCAGGACATCGACGGTGCGGACGTGACCGGATTGCATGCCGGCAAGAGGGTCGGCCGCATCCTGCTCCGCATCCAGTTTCGGACGGGAACAGTCACGGACTCCGATGCATGGCTCGTCGAGGATCCGAAGTGCTGGGTGCACGCCATCAACGGGGACAAGATCCCGTAGCCGTTCGGGCATCGATCACCGGATCCAGTAGCGCGACGAGACGGCTCGAGATTGTTCGCAGCGCTGGCTGAGCTACCGTCTCGGGTATGGCTTCTGCCGGTGGTGCCGTCACCGTTCTGCTGTCATTGATGGCGTTACTGTCGATCGCCTGTGACCGCACCATGGGCTGTTGGGCGAAGCTGGCGTGGGCATTCGTTGTGGTGCTACTGCCGATCATCGGGCCGATCCTGTGGTTCGTGGTCGGCAAGCGCTATCCCTACGGACCGAGCGGCGGCAACAGATGACAGTTCAATATCCAGTCGCGTTGCGCAGGTCGATGTTCACCAGATGGCTCACTTGATCGCGTAGCCATTCAACGGTCTGCGGATCGGGCACGGGCGGGTGGGCCAACAGCGTCCAGCGCAGCCGGGTCTCAGGAGTCAGGTCGAACTGCAACAGGACGTCGGGATGGCTCGGCCACGGCGAGCTCCAGACAACGCGGTCGAACTCGCTGCTCTCGACAATGCGGGGTAGCGGCTGACCCTCGAACATCACCGGCCAGGCGAATCCTCGATTCTGCGGATGCACATCTGGGCGCATGAGCGCCTTCCATACGAAGCGGACCGGCGGCGACAGTACTGCCGTCCTGCTCGCGAGAACCATCATCCACTTACCGTACGCAGGCGCCTACTAGAGAGCCCTACTAGTTTTCGCTCGCGCCCGGTGCGGCGGCTGCCATTTACCGACGACAGACAGAGCTGTGCCCGGAAACTGGTTCTTGCCGTCATGCGGGTTGTCGTGGTTCCTCGTCGCCGGACGCGTCGTGGTTGTCGGGTGGGTAGAGGACTTCTTCGGGGTGGTGGGCGTGGTTGATCAGTCCGCGGCGTTGGGGGTCCATCCCGGTTGGTGGGTGCCAGAGGGTGCGTCCCGGGTATCGATGTTCTGCTGTGGTTTTGGTGGTTGCCCATTTTCCTGGTCCGGTGCCGACGAGTGCGTGGTGCATGTCGCAGCCGAAGGTGAGGGAGTCGATGTCGGTGAGGCCGCCGTCGATCCAGTCGTCGAGGTGGTGGGCTTGGCACCAGGTTGCGGGGCGGGTGCAGGAGGGGAAGCTGCAGCCTCGGTCGCGGGCGATGAGCACGATGCGTTGGTCGGCGGAGGCGATGCGTTTGGATCGGCCGAGGTAGAGGGCTCTGCCGTGGTCGTCGAAGAGGGTGAGGTAGTGGTGGGCGTGGGAGGCCATGCGGATGGCGTCGCGGATGGAGATGCGTGATCCGGTGGCGGTTTTGGCGTATCCGCGGCCGGCTTCGAGATCGCGCAGGGTCATGGTGACGATGGCGGTGACGGGTAGGCCTCGGTGGGTGCCGAGTGTGCCGGAGGCAAGGGTCTGCCTCAGTGCCAGTTTCAGGGCGTCGTGTTGGCGTTCGCGTGGGGTGCGGATGTCACGAGCTGCGGCAGCGTCGTGCGCCGCTGCCTTTTTCTTCGCTTCGCCGGTATCGGATTCGGAGTCGGCAGTGTCTTCGGGTTCGGCAGTGTCGTCGGAGTCTGTGCCGCAGCCGCATTCGATGCCACCTGCGCAGTTGCCGTCTCCGTCGCATGGACCGTCGCCCCACAGTCCCGCACCGCTCGGCGACCCTTCGTCCGGCTCCGGTAGCGGTGGCGTGTCTGCATCGGCGACATCGCCCGGTGTTGCCGAATCCTTCTCGGCTGCTGCAGGATCAGGACGCGCACCGTCGCTCGCGGCCCCAGGGCTCGTGCTGTCCTTGCCGCCGGAAGAGCTGTCGGTCTCGTCGTCGACGATCGGTTTTCCGTCGGCGGGGTTGTACATGCCGGGTTTCGCGGCTTTGGAGAACAAGGCTTCGAGGTAGGCCCGTAGTTCGGGGTCGACGCAGAATTCGCCTTCCGACATGCCGTCTGCACCTTGTTCGCCGAGGTAGAAGAACGCATCCCGTCGCTTGGGCGGCTTCGGCGGTTTCCCGTCTTCGTCCTCGTCTTCGTCGTAGTCGCCGTCGGGGTTGAGGATCGAGTCCAGATTCGCCACCAACGGCGCGAAGTCGTCAGGCCGCCTGGTCGATGCGAAGCCCACCAACTGCTGTTCGGCGAGCTCGCGGGTCTGCGGATCGACGTCCCGGGGCAGGTGCCGAAAGAACTCGCGGATCATCTGCACATGCTTGGCATCGAGCAACCCCGCCCGAAGCGCAGCACCGGTGTGCGGCAGCAGCGGCGGCAGTACTTCACCGGAGAAGGAGGTGCGATCCCCCAACTCCGCCGCCAGACGCACTCGTGCGCCTGCTGTTCGTGGGGTGATCCGCAGCATCCATGCCACCGACGACGGCACAGAGCCCGGGTAGATGTCGAGGCCGTGTTGGGTGATCAGTTCGTTGAGCCAGGTGTACGAGTGCGCGGTGACGGACCTGGTGAGCATCTCCATGCGTTGGATCACCGCACGCCGGTCCGCGTTCGACCACGCCACCGACGCCTGCCCGGCCAACTCAGCGACCGCGGACTCGACCCGATTGATCAGCATCGACAGCTCGGGATCGGACACCTCAGGGGCGGGCGGCACCGTCTCGATGCCGTCCACCCCTGATCCGCCGTCCCCCGAAAGCATGAACAGAATCTACCGCGACCCACCGACACACTTTCGAACGCGTGTTTGATAGTTACGGACGGTAGCGAGCGCCCGGGTGCGCCGACGAAGAGCCCATCACTTGACCTCGACTGCCCTCGAGGTTCTACGGTATCGCCCATGACCGACGCGACGCCGTGGACAATGGACATCCCACCGATTCAGGGTCTGGGCTTGATGCGCCTGAAGGACGATGGGTGGGGAGATTCGGACCGGGATCCTGCAGTCTTGGTCCGGACTGCCGTCGAGGCCGGCGTGTCGTTGCTCGATACCGCCGAAATGTATGGCAACGAAGAACTTGTGGGACGCGCCTTGGGGTCGTATCGCGAGCAGGTGACGCTCTGCAGCAAGTTCGGTGTCTACTGGGGCGAGTCGGGTCGGTTCGACGACTGGTCGGTGAGGGCAGATCCGCACACCGTCCACACTGCAATCGACGGCACGCTGGAGCGACTCGGCGTCGACAACCTCGATGTCTACTACCTGCATCATCGCAGCGAGAAGACGCCGATAGAGGAGACCGTCGCTGCGATGGCAGAACTGAAGCAGGCAGGCAAGATTGGGCACCTGGGTCTGTCTAACGTCACCGTCGATGACATCCGGCGCGCCCACGCGATACATCCCATTACTGTTGTGCAACAACAGTGGTCGCTCGCCCACCGAGAGGCAGAATCATTCCTGCCGACTCTCGCAGAGCTCGACATCGCACTCATAGCGCACTCCCCCCTCGGCCATGGCAGCCTGACCGGCTCGGACGACACGCCACTTGTCCATACTCTCGCGAGGATCGCGTCGAACAGAGGTATGACAACCGGTCAGATCGCGTTGGCCTGGGTTCATCATCGCGGCAACGACGCCGCGGCGACTGTTGTTCCGCTACCCGGGACGTCGTCGATTTCCCACCTGCGCGCGAACATCGATGCGGCGCAGCTGGTACTCGACAGCTCCGAAATCGAGCAATTGGATGCCGGTTCACAGATCGTGCCTTAGCCGCTTCTCGCGTGCACAACGGGTTGTCTCAGCCACACCGGATGTCGGTAGTCTGACGTCTGTGGCATCGAGCTTCTATCGCGCGGAATGGTCGGGCGACGATCTGCAACAGGATGTCTCGGAGGCGCACTGGGTGAACAACAGTCTCGAGGTCGTCGCCCAAACCACGGTGGGCTCGCTGGTCCCCACTGTGTTCGACGCCTATGCCCGCATCAATTATCCCGCTCGTAACGGCACGCCTCACCCCTTGTCGCCGGCGAAAACCGTTGTAGCCTGGCATGTTCAGCTGACTTCCATCATCGAGGTACTCGTCCGAAGCACGAAAACGCCGAACGAATGCTGGTTCGCGGTCTGGGAAGGCAACACCGCCCTCGACGACATTCGCGACAAGGCACCGACCGCGGACATCGCCGGTTACAACTATTTTCTGTTGAAGGGACCGGTCTCGCGCGCAACCGACACGCTCAGAGGACTCTCGCCGAGTCTGTGGTGGCCGGCCGACCACGCGTGGTGCGTGGCTCAGCACTTCGACTTCCCGTGTACATATCTCGGAGGCAGCGCGGAGACCGTTGCCGGCATTCTCGCGCTCTCAGAGATCGAATCCTCGCCGGTTCGCGTCGACCAGATCATCACCGTGAACTACGGGCAGCACAACGACTGAGATCCTCAACCATTCGATGCGATGGCCTCGACCAGAAGTACGTTCCACTGCACGCCGAAACTCAGTGGTAATGAGCCGTGTTCGAAGTACTCCATCCGCCCGTACGGCGTCACGCTGAACATGCCAGGGTGTGGCGTCGGACTTCGTTCCTCGTGCTGTGCCAGGAATCCTGGGCGATCCAGCACGCGGGCGCTTCCCTGCGGTCTCGTCCTGAAGTCCAACCACAGGTATCTGTCCCACACCAAGCAGCCGTGCAACATCACGTCCCCGACCATGTTGCCGTCGGACATCATCGTGGTGAAGCCGTCGCCGAGGTGAGCGATCCACTCCGTTCTGCCATCGACATCCACGGCCTCGACACGAGCGGGAACGTCGGTGCACACCTCCGCGGGCAGTTCCAACTGCTCTGGTGAAGCCCAGTACGTTGTGGGCGTGAACACCGAGCCTACGGCCGGTTCGTCGGGCCACGGCTCCATGTCCTCGAGCATCCACAGTTGCGGCATATCAAGAGAAATCAATCAGAATTGCGCCCTCGGCGCTCCCATTCCCGGGTCGATTTGGAACGGCCCGCTCGCAGAAGGCGCTATCGGGAAGTCGAAGATCGCAGTGGGGATGTACACCGTGGCACAGGAGTTCGGGATGTCCACCACGCCGGACAGGCGTCCTTCGATCGGGGCCGATCCCAGCAAAAGGTATGCCTGCTCGGGGCTGTAGCCGAACTTGGTGAGGTAGTCGATCGCATGCATGCAGGCATTCTGGTACGACAGGTCGGAGTCCAGATACTTCTGCTCGCCGTCCACGGTCACCGAAATACCCGAGAAGGCAATCCATTCGGAGTACTGCGGTGCGGTGTTGCCGGGCATGAAGATCGCGTTTTCGCTCACTCCGTACGTTTCCATGCCGCCCTTGATCAGGTCGACGTGCAGGTCCATGAAGCCACCCATTTCGATGGCACCGCAGAACGTGATCTCCCCGTCGCCCTGGGAGAAGTGCAGATCACCGAAGGACAGCTTCGCGCCCGGCACGAACACCGGGTAGAAGACGCGGGTGCCCTTGGTGAGGTTCTTGATGTCCTGGTTTCCACCGTTCTCGCGTGGCGGTGCTGTGCGTGCGGCTTCGCCTGCGACACGGCTGAATTCGTCACCGCTCAACGAGCCGAGGATCGCACCGTCGAGCTCGGGTGCAAGAGCCAGTGGCGGAACCCGATTGGGATCGGTGGCGATCAGCGCACCCTCACGGGCGTTCCACTTGGCCAACAGTTCTGCCGAGGGCGCGGTCCCCATGAGTCCGGGATGGGTGATACCGGTGTATTTCACGTGCGGCACGTGGCGAGATGTGGTGGTCTGCCCGGAAAAATCCCAGATCGCCTTGTACGCGTCGGGGAATCGATCGGTGAGGAACCCGCCGCCGTTCTGCTTGGCGAAAATTCCTGTGTAGCCCCAACCCTGACCGGCCAGCGGACCCGAATCCTCCTGCGGTATCGGCCCGACATCGAGGATGTCGACTATCAGTAGGTCACCTGGCTCGGCCCCCTCGATGTGGAAAGGGCCGGAAAGAGTGTGCACGTTGTTGAGCGGCGCATTGAGAATGTCCTCGGCGGAATTGTCGTTGTGGATGGCCCCGTCGAACCATTCGCGACAGTGGGCCCGGAAGGACGTGCCGGGTTTGACTGTGACCGCCGCCGGGATATCGGGATGCCATCGGTTGTGACCGACGACCTCCTGCTCGGTGAAACTCTTCGTCGAGTCGAGCGGAAACAGCAGTTCGGGCACTGGACACCTCCGGTTGCGCGGATTCCCCTGCCTCGATCATTGCACCGTCGCGGTCCATCCGGTCGGATATGGCGTGTAAAAGTTGTATGACGTTGTGCCGGAACGTTGCTGATACGACGTCTCCGGCTACCCTCGGATGCGTGCCCACCTACAGCTTCCGCTGCGCACAGCGTTGCGACCCCGTCGAGCAGAGCTTCTCCATGGCCGACGTGCCCTCCGAGGTGACATGCCCGGAGTGCGGAGAGGCAGCCGGACGAAAGATCTCCTCACCCGCTCTCGGACGAGGAAGCAGCGCTGCGATGAAGGCGCACGACGCCTCGCGCGCCACGGCCGACACGCCTGCCGTCGTCTCGTCCCTACCGCCGGCCGGCAGATCGGCACCGCGGACCACATCCAACCCACTGCATCGCCGACTGCCGCGCCCCTGACGACCGGCGTTTCCCTTTCGTACCGACGGGGAAGTCCGACGGCATGTCCGAACTACCCACTCCGCCGTCCATCGCCGACGGCTCCACCACCGAGGACGTCGTCGACTGGGTTGCCGAGCATCTGGGCGACCTGACGCGCGAGGGGCCGGATGGCATCTCGGCGGGAGGCATTCGCGGCGGGCAGTCCGCTGCCGATACTGCCCTGGCCGGGCTCGACATCACCGGATATGCCCGCGATCGCAGCACCGTTCTTCCGGTGGATCGCCGAGGCGCAAGCCGCATGTCGCCGTACATCCGCCACGGGCTGCTGACGCTGCGAGAGGTCTGGGACGCGGTGTCCGACGCTCCCCCACGCGACCGTTCTCGCTATCGCGACGAGCTGATGTGGCAGGAGTACGCCCGCCACCTCTATGCGCGCACCGGATCGGATCTCGGCCGTTCGCTACGCCGTGAGCAGCCGCGACCGCAGGGCTGGACCGCGCAGCCGTGGCCCGAGGAGATGAACTGCATGTCCTCGGTGGTGGGTGAATTACACGAGGTCGGTTGGCTGGTCAACCAAACTCGCATGTGGCTCGCCTCCCAGTGGGCAGTCCGCGCCGGAGCGACGTGGCGCGACGGCGAGGACGAGATGTTCGCCCATCTGCTCGACGGCTCCCGCGCCGCCAACCGCCTCGGCTGGCAGTGGACCGTCGGTACCGGGAGCGGCAAGGTCTACGGTTTCAGCCGGTGGCAGGTGAACAAGCGGGCCCCGTTCCTGTGCCGCAACTGCGCGCTGAAAGATGCGTGTCCCATCGAGAATTGGCCCGACGACGATCTCGGCCCAGCAGTCGACGGTCCAGATCTGAACAAGGCTCCGATTCCCGCCGGCCCAGCCCATATGGAAGGCACTGGCGCAGAACAGGTGTGGATCACAGCGGAGTCACTCGGCACCGCAGACCCAGCACTGGCCGCCGAGACCGACCGGCCCGCGGTGTTCGTCTTCGACGAGCCGCTCCTGCGCAAACTGAGGCTCTCCGGCAAAAGGCTGGTCTTTCTCGCCGAGACGCTCGGTGAGATCGCATCGACCCGCCCGTTGGAGGTGCGCCGCGGGCGAGTTGCCGACGAACTCTCCGGACGCGCCTTGGCCACCACCTGGGCGCCCGTTCCCGGCTTCTCCCGCATCGCCGACGCCATAGCCCCGGTCGAGTTGCATCCCTGGCCGTGGCTGGTGCGTCCCACCACGTCCTCGGTCCGCTCGTTCAGCGCGTGGCGTCGGAGTCATTGAACAGCTCTACCGCGGCCGCACCGTGATCTGCCCTTCCTCGCTGTGGGCGGACAAGGTCTTCGGTGATCTCGGATCGTTGATGACGTCGACGGAAACGTCGCCCTTCTCGGATTCCGCTTCCACGGCGTAGGCGACGGCGGGTGGGAGCCCGATCGTCGTGTCACCGATCACGTTGCTTGTCTTCACCGATTCCGGCGCAGTCCGAGATTCGACGGTGATCTCACCGAAGGTCGTACTCACCTCGACAGCGGTCGCCGTGGCATCGCTGATCTTCACGTCGCCGAAACGCGTGTCGACCAGCAGAGCTCCTGCCGATCCACGGGCGAACACCGATCCCGACGCTGTCGAGACAGTCACGTCTGCAGCGACATCGGACAGTACGACGTCCCCGCCTGCTCCGTTCACCGTGAGGATCAGATTAGCCGGTATCTGCAATTCGACATCGGCGTCGCATGATCCGTATTTGTCGTACGAGCACTCCACCGCCACGGTCGATCCGTCCGCACCGATATCGATCGTGGGGCTGTCTCCTCGGTAGATGCCGCGAGCTCGAACATGCAGAGAGTCATCGGGACTGGGCACGAACGTCAGATGGGCGAATCCTGTCGTGACGGTCAATCGAGAGCCGTCGATCGCGTGGTCGACCGAGTAGTCATAGTCCTGAGCCTTCGGAACGGAGAAGCCGAGCGCGATCGCGGCTGTCGTTCCCGCGCCGGCCAGGCCGATCACCACCGCCGCGGTGGTGATCGCCAGTGCATTGCGCAACAATGGAATTCGATTCATCGAATAGCTCCCAGGTATCGTAGGACTGCCATGACTCGTCGGTGATCAGCACTGTCACCGAGCAAGCCGAGTTTGGCGAAGATGTTTCCGATGTGCTTTTCGACGGCCGCTTGACCGACGACCAGAGAGGCCGCGATACCGGCATTGGACTTGCCTTCGGCCATCGCCGTCAACACGTCTCGTTCCCGCGGCGTCAACGAATCGAGGGGATCCGATCGCGGTGCTCGCGCCAGAATCTGCTGCACGACTTCCGGATCGATGACGGTTCCGCCGCCGGCGACAGTCTTTACCGCGTCGGCGAATTCATCCACATCGGCAACACGATCCTTGAGCAGATACCCGACGCCGTCCGTGCTCTGCCGGATCAGTTCGGCCGCATACGTTTCCTCGACGTACTGCGAGAGCACCAGTACCCCGACGTCGGGCCATCGCTCACGAATGACAAGTGCTGCTCGCAGGCCTTCGTCGAGAAATGTGGGAGGCATCCGAACGTCGATGACGCAGACGTCGGGCAGGGGGTCGGTGGCCGACATCAGTGTCAGGAGCTGCCCCGCGTCACCTACTTTGCCGATCACCTCGGCACCGGTGTCGACCAACAGCCGCGCAACACCCTCACGCAGCAGTACCGAGTCGTCGGCAATGATCACTCGCACGGGATGGTCACCTCGACTCGTGTCGGACCACCTGATGGTGACGTCACCGTCAGCGTTCCGTCGATTCCACTGAGCCTGTCGGCCAGTCCGGCCAGTCCGCCGCCGGGCTCGAGATGCGCACCACCACAACCGTCGTCGATCACGGTCACTGATACGGAGGATTCTCCACGCACGACGTCCACCTGCACGTGACTGGCGTCGGCGTGCTTGCCGACATTCGTCAAGGCCTCGGATACGACGAAGTACACCGTCGATTCGGCGGTGGCATCGAGACGCCGCTCTCCGGTGAGGGCCGGGTCGATGTCGATGGACACCGGAATTGTGCACAGCGCCGCGACCGAAGACAGTGCCGCATCGAGTCCTCGATCGGTCAGGATCGGTGGATGCAGTCCTCGCGTCAACGTCCGTATCTCGCCGATCGCATTCTTGGCTTCACGATGCGCATCGTCGAGCAGACCCTTCAACACCACGTCATCGGTAGCGGATACACGAGACTTCGCCTGCCCCAGTGACATTGCCACCGATACCAGCCGCTGCTGGGCCCCGTCGTGGAGGTTTCGTTCGATGCGTCTCCGTTCGGCATCTGCAGCGTCGACGACGCGAGCGCGACTCATCGTCAGCTCGTTCACCCGCTTGCCCGACTCGGACTGTCCGAGAAGTGCTGCAGCGCTCCACCAATCGACTTTTGCGAGCAGGGTTGTCAGAGGAGGGACGCCGGCAACGAGCACCGCCAGAGCTACCGCACCGACGCACGCAACCAGCGGAAAGTCGACTCGTTCGGCGATCTCCAGTCCGGTGCCCTCGGGATCTGTGACCAACCACGCGATCGGGGCCACCACCAGAACGGGAAGGACCAGGAACAGCGCCGGCAGCAAGAAGAGCAGAGCGGCCGAGATCGGAATGCGAATGATCCAGTAGACGAGTGACTTCCACAACCCGACGTCGCGGACGCACCACACCAGCTTGTGCCAGCTGGTCGGATAGACGATCGTCGCAGGTCTCGTGATCTCGATGCCACTGGTGACGTCGACGCCGGCCCGTGCCGCGATGTCCAACCACCGAAGGACCACGATTGTGAACACGAAAACGAGCACGCCACTGAGGGCGAACGGCAGTGCGAACACAGCGAGTAGGAGTAGACCGACGATCAGCCAACCACCGACGCCGGCGAACGTCGCCGCGAGCAACGAGGCCACTGCTAGCCACCACTGTTGCGAAATCCACGCTCTGAGCGGATTCAGGGGAATCGGTAATGCCTGGTTCATGCGGTTGAGCGTAAGTGGGCAGTTGCCGGGTCGTCCCCACTGTGAACCCACGAGGTGAAGTAGGGCCAGCCCTACCGTCGACACGCGGGTCGCGCGCGATCGCCGAGCTCAGGCGTCGAACACGCTCGCCTTCTCCCGAACTTGTCGGAGCCCGGTGATATCAAGGATGTAGAGAGATACGACAGAAAGGGATTCGCATGTCCGCACGCTTCGATACCTGCAACGGCACACTCGTGATCCACGCGGTCGGCGGTGCGGAGTGCACGGAGCCGGACTGCGTGGATCTCGAGTACGTACGCCACTTCCTGGTTCTGGAATGCGAGGAGGTCACCGGCGGTTGCCAGTGCACCGCCCTCGTGGAGTTCGCTCAGGCGTCCTGACGTCGAACCACCGGCTGCTGCAGTTCGGTCACCCAATTCTCCTGCGGCTGCGGCTCTGACACCAGGTAGTACTCACGGCAGATTCCGGAGAGTTCGTAGCCGTTGGCCTCGATCCAGGCCGTGAACTGCTCCCAGGTCTCGCCGATCGTTGCCATCGAACCGTGGTGAACGGTGGTCACCGCGAGCTCGACGGGCGGTAGCTCGCGAACCTCGTAGCCCTCACCGGACACGACTTCTGGCCCCACCTCGAATGCGGCATGCACGGTGATTCCGGTGCCGTCTCCATCGTCGACGGCCTCGTACATGGCAATCGACGACGGCCCGAACGCCACGCCGTGCCCAGCGAGCGTCTGGGCGAGTCGGGCGTACATCGGGCCGATGACCGGGCCGATGTTCTCGGGCCCGAACCCGGCGGCGGTCTCGGAGACGAGAGCGATACGAGTGGGTGGCAACGATTTGGTGTCTACGGTGATCATCGAAATCCCTTCGGTGTGGGAGAGCCGCGCATCGATGCGACGCAGGCGAGCGGCGTCGAGATCGAGTCGACGAGCGACATCAGTGCGCTTGGCGGCGAGCATCTCGCGTAGCCGATCGGCGCTGACCTGGCCGTGTACGATCTGCGTCACCTCGTCGAGCCTGAACCCGAGGTCCTTGAACATGAGAATGCGTCCCAGAACCTCGAACTGCGAACCCTCGTACGAGCGATAGCCCGTGAACGGATCCACCCGTGCCGGCGTCAACAACCCGATCTCGTCGTAATGCCGAAGCATGCGAACCGACACCCGGCCGATCGATGCGAACTCTCCAATGCTGAACATGACCCTCCGAGGTTCTCGTCTCACACAGTGTGAGGGTCAAGCGCAGAAAATCGGGTGCACTGAACCGCGCTGACCCTCTTTGCCAGGCTGCTTGTGAGTCGAGATCAAGTAGCGGAGGAGAGTCGTGATGACGGTCGATGTGGGGTTCACCGGGGAGCAGATCCGGCAGTTGGTGTTCGAGTACTGCGGTCTGCGGCATGGGCAGCGTGGCGCGTGGATGGATGCGCGTCCGCATATCTCGAAGCGAATGATGGCGCGCTGGCGTTCAGCTGTGTTCGACGGTGATGTGGACCGCGGGATGGTCCCGCGTCAGACTGGTGCCATGCATGTAGCTCCAGGTGATCGGCAGTCGTCGATGCAGCGTCGGGAGATCGACCGAGCCCGCCACGATGAGGAGTTGGAGCGCCGAGACGCCCGAATCCGGCAACTCGAGGAGACCAACGAACTGTTGGGAAAAGCTATCGGGCTTTTGCACGCGATGAACGTGCCCGAGCCCGCCGACACCCCGATGAAGAACGATCCCACCGATTCCTGACTACCGAGAACACGCTCGTCACGGATCTGGCGTCGTCGGCCGGGTCGGTGCGCAGTGCCTTGACGGTAGTGGGGCTCTCCCGCTCGACGTGGCACTACCGCCGCAGTCCACGTCCTGCAGTCGAACAACCTGTGCACCAACGTGATCGGCGGTATCCGAATCGCATCGACAGCACCGATCGAGTTCAGGTCGAAGCGTTGATCACCACCGGATGGCGGGCCGGCAACTCGGTCGATCACACCTTCGCCACCGCCTGGGACAACGGGTCGATGATGGCGTCGCGTCGCTCGTGGTGGCGTATCGCAGCCGCGGTCCTCGACCAACGCAGTCGCCCGAAGACACCGACCAAGAAGAGCACCCGCACCCCGCGCCGGATGCCCGTCCACACCGCCACCGCGCCCGGTCGGGTGTGGAGTTGGGACATCACCGATCTGCACTCACCGTGGCGCGGTGCCTCGTTCAAGGCGTACTCGATCATCGACATACACTCACGGTTGATCGCAGGGTGGCGTGTGGAGGAACGAGAGAGCGACCACCTCGCCGCCGAGATGTTCGAGAAAGCCATACAGCGTTACGGCGCACCATCATTCGTTCACGCGGACTCCGGTCCGGCGATGCGCTCGAACACCCTCGAGACTTGCTTGACCGCACACGGAATCGAGCTCACCCACAACCGTCCCTACGTCAGTAACGACAATCCGTTCTCCGAGTCGGAATTTCGGACCATGAAGTACCGCCCGAACTACCCTGGCATCTTCTCCGGCATCGATGCCGCTCGCGGGCATCTCACCGACTACGTCCACTGGTACAACACCGACCACAAACATTCCGGCATCGCACTGTTCTCACCCGCAGACGTGCATTCCGGGAAGTGGCGACAGATGTGGACCGACCGCGACCGCGCCCAACAGGCCTACTACGACCGGCATCCCGAACGGTTCCGAGCTCGTCCACACACACCCCGGCCCGCATCGAGCGTGGGAATCAACGACAACCGACTCCAAACAGCTTGACATCGAGCGTCAGCGCGGTCGCCTGCACCCGATTCTTCACGGCACGGGAATCCGGAAGCGAACCGCCGACCCCAGAAGGCCGACTTGCTCGCCTCCGACTCTCGTCAGGGTCGCTATCGAGGCCGCGTTGCCCGCCTCGCAGACCGCCGTTACCCGGGGCATGCCCATGTAAGAGGCGAGCGTCAGCACCTCGCGTACTGCCCAAGATGCAACTCCCCGACGTCGATCGGACGGGCGAACCCCGTAGCCGATGTGCCCGAGACGGGCGGCGAACTCGTGGCTGTCGTGTCTGAGTGCGACGCCGCCCAACACTCGTTCGCCCTCCACGATCCAGCGGTACGTGCACTCGACGTCGTCCCGAAGCCGCTCGACCCAATCCGAAAAGCCCTGTGCGGACCCGACATCATCGTCGGCCGTCAACCCGAAACCATCCTCGTGGAACCCCGGCCCCCATTCGGAGCGACAGTCCAGCCAGACGTCACGCAGATCGTGCGAAGGGAAGACAAGTTCCATAGCACTCGCTCGAGGATTCACGCCCATACCTGCCTCCGTTTCGGATTACTGACGGCTACGGGAGGTTGGAATCCAGGTCCGAGGCCGAAATATACGCGCCGTCAGCGGTACACGGTGAATTGATCGCCCCACGATCGGGTCATGTGTCCCGCAGCCGAGGCCACGACCATGTTCCGCGGATCCACACCTTCGGGTTGCGGAATCGACCATCCGATCTCACCGGTGCGGGCGTCGATGGAATGCGTGCCCTGATAGTCGCCGAAGACGAAGTTCTTCCCGTCGGTCAGTCCACTGCGCACCCAATATGCGTCCTCCCACGGCGTCACCCATCGCTCGGCGCCGTCGTCGATGTCGAGACCGGTGAGCGTCTTCGCCTCCGGATCGGTGACGATGACGACGCGGTCGACCACTGCAACCAGGGCCGACTGTGTCCCGCTGAACTCCGACTGCACCACGGCTGGATTGCGCCAGAGCTCGTCGCCGGTATCGGGGTCGTAGGCACCGTCACCGAGGAACATCGGCGGCGGATTCCGTGGGTTGCTCGGATACATCGATGCTCCGTACGATGGCCGAGGAATTGCCCGGATGGTCGAACCGTCTGCCGCCAAGAGGTTTTGGGTACCCACAGTTCCCGATTCGCTGCCGACACTCGACAGCCACAAGCCGTTCCCGACGCTCCGGACCGAGTCACCCTCGTAGGCAAATACCTCTGCGCCACTGTCGAGATCGAAGATCGTGTAGATGTATTGCGGGGTGCCGTCACCCCTGGACGTCAACATCACCGACTTTCGATCCGGCGTGACATACACCGAGGAGAAGTCGCCGGACCGCTCGAACGTGCGGCGGAAGTCGGACTCGACGGCCGCCGGAGTACCTTTCGTCAGCACCGGCGTTCCGTCCAGATTCCCAGAGACGAAGACGGTCTGGTCCACGATTCGTGCACCGTTCACATCGAAATCCGTTCCGACGTCCGCGACCAGCGCCCCGTCGGACGTGTCGATGGACACCACGCGCCGATCACCCCAGCACGCGAGCAACACCGATTCCAGTTCCGGCGCACACTGACTCACCCGTCCAATGGGCGTCTGCCACAGTGGCGCTCCGTCATCGGGATCGACACCGACGAGCGTGACCGCACCGACCTCGGCACCGCTCGACAGATCTACAGCCGGAAGCGGATAGCCGGTGGCAGCGATGAGCACAGTTCCGGCGTCGAGAAGTCCGCTGTACCCGTAGTACTGATCGAGCAGGCTTGGCATCGAGAGCAACACATCGCCTTCGTTGTCGCTCAAGGCCCGCACGTCGGCAGTCCATGCGAGCTCCGGAGGCGAATCCAGTGACGATTCGACAACCGATTCGGACTGTCGGGCGTCCACGGTCTCCCGCTCGTTTGTCGCGACCCGAACAGCGACGAACACTGCGCCGACAACCATGGCCAGAACAAGAGCACTCAGCTTCCAGCGTTCGCTACGAGTGAGATTCACCGGGCGACGGTAACATTCCTCGGCATTCGAGCGGCCCTGCTCCAGCGACCCGACCGAGGGACCTCAGGCAACTCCCACCGGATAGTGCAGCGGTAATCCTGTCTCTCCGACACCGAGTTCGAGGATCGCCCATTGATGTGGGTCGATGGCGAGCAGTCCGTGGTTGGATACGATCAGCGACGTCCCGCGGAATGCGACCGATGCGGGCGTCGAGTACGGGATGGACCGAGTGATGCTCTCGACGGGCGTGGGGAGCGACGCCACCACCGAACGGGTGTCGGGGTCGACCACCTCGACGGCGTTGTACAGCGGATTCGCAATCGGCAGGTAGATGCGCCCGCTGGACCCGATGGCCGAACCGTCACCCTGACTCGCGACCGCCACAGCCTCGAGAGCACCTGGCGTACCGCCGGGAGTCGCCGAAAGTCGATGGACGACAACACGACCGAACGATTCGACTCGCGGCACCAGCGACATGGTCACCACGAAATTGAGCCGTCCGGCAGCGTCGAACTGCTTGCCGTTGACACCGTGGATCGAGGCGAATTCCGCATTTTGGTACCAGATCTCGGCTGCCCCACCGCCGGAAGGCACCTTCCAGATGGTGGCCTGATTCAGGTCGCTGACGTACATGGTTCCGTCGGGCGCGAATGTTGCCCAGTTGGGCCAGGCCGGTCGATCGACGGGCGAAGGCTCGCACGGATTGCCTGCGGTCCCAGCACAGTTGGGGAGGTCGGCGAATGTCGCGTAGACCGTCTGCGTTCCGGTCGCCGGATCGATGCGCACTGCCCGCGCCCCCGAGTAGTCGAGGGCGTAGACCCGACCGTCGCCGTCGAGCGCAATGCCGTTGACGCCGTGCTGGGCGGGTACGTGATCCGCGAGGGAATACGTCGCGAGCAGGCTACTGTCGGCGGCCCAATGCCAGACGTCCGCAGCCGAATTGGGACGGTTGGACCCCGACCAGATGCTGCCGTCCTCGGGATCGACGGCCAGTCCTTCGGGTTGCCGGGCAGCGGAACCACAGCGATATCCCTGGTCTGCCCATAGTCGAGGGCACCGTCCAGGGGTTCGGCCGCCGCCCCGGGCGCGGTGACGACCGCGCCCTAGAGGCAGCTTGCCATCGACGTCAGAACGAGAACGCCGCTCCGACGTCCGTTCATCGAGGTGTGATGGAACCGAGGAACGAGGTGGTCCAGATCGCCGAATTGGCTGATCCTGCAGCATCGTTCGTCGGAACCAGCCCGTTGAGCGTCACCTGACCACCGGTCAGGCCGAGAGCGGGCTGCGGCGGCAAGGTGAACCCACAGGACTGCTGCACGGTGCCCGGCTCGATGGCCAGATCCATACGACGGCACTGCCCGGTGGACGTGGCTGTGAGCGCCGGCGCGACGCCGTAACTCGTGATGCTCAGCGATGCGCCGAAGTCCGGGGACGACGGGTTCTGGTAGCAGATCGACGCGGTGGCCGCGACGGCCGCGGAGGGCTCGGTCGATGCCGCGCCGGTGGCAGCGTCGACGGACACGGCATGAATCTCGGTGGTGCGCACGCCACCCGGGCATGCGGGAGTGCTTCCGGTCGAGACCGAGTTCACCTCGCGCCCGACGCTGTACTTCACCGAACCCGTCGGTTGCGGGGTTCCTGCGACGGGTTCCGGCACGGGAGCAGTGCCTTCACCGAGTGTGTAGAGGGTCCACAGCGAGCCGGTGCGTCCGTCCGGCAGACGAAGCGGGTTGGCGATCGAGTTGCTGGTCGCGACACCGTCGACGACCCCGGAATCGTTGGGGTTCACTCGCAGAACACAATCGACGGATGCGCGCCCTGGCGAGCCGATCATGAACTCGAGACCGCACGGCCCGTACATCGAGAGCTCGCCCAGACCGGGAGCCGTCAGTGCGCCCCACTGGTCGAGGAATGCCTGGCCGTCGATGATCGGCCCGTCGCACACGTAGATCGGTCCGACGTTCTGAGCCGTCGGGTTCTGCAGGAACCCCGTCGACGGGTCGTTGGTGAAGGTGTACATCCGCGCGTCGAGACGCTCGACTACGGTCAGCGAACGTGGGGAGCCGAAGTAGTCGTTGCACGCAGCGTTGTCCTCCGCGGTGGGACGCAGGCCGCTGTCGACGGTACGGAAGACGCTGAAGTTACCGGGCCCGTCATCGATTGACCCCATGATGGTCGCGGGTGCCGGGCTCGGCGCAGGATCCGCCGAGGCCGTGGCAATCGGACACAACGCGACCGCCACCGCAGACACCACGACGCCGCGCAACCACTTCTTCGACACTTCGTATCCCCCGGAAAATATGGATCCGCAATCGGTGCAGATCGGACTCACCCCGCCGAGGAGACTAGCGCAACAGGCGTTGAGAAGCGAGAGTTGGGGAGATCGCATCGGACAGAAATCTCGTACCTGTCGGTACGACACGGCTATGGTTCGACCTGCACAGTCACCGACCGAGGAGTAGTTCCATGAACAAGCGTCTGGCCTCTTATTCAATTGCAGCACTGGCTGTTTCCGCGTTCTTCGTGGCACAACCTTCCGGTGTCGCGAACGCTGCCCCCTGCTCGGACGTCGACGTGTCGTTCGCCCGCGGAACCGGGGAATTCCCCGGCCTCGGTATCACCGGCAGGCCGTTCGTCGATCGGCTGAAGTCGGAGCTGTCGGACCGCTCGGTCAGTACGTACGCGGTGAACTACGCGGCCGACTTCACTCAGGCCAGCGCCGGCCCGGGATCACGTGACCTCGTCGCACACCTCACGTCCGTCGCAGCGTCGTGCCCGTCGACGACGTTCGTGATCGCGGGCTACTCGCAAGGGGCCACGGTGGTGACCAACGCTGTCGGCGTGCGAACCACCAGCAGCATCACCGGAGCAGTCATTCCGGCCGATCTCGCCGATCGCATCGACGCAGTAGTGGTGTTCGGCAACCCGCTCGGGCTCCGCGGCAGCAAGATCGAGACGGCCAGCGCCACGTACGGCCCGCGCACCCGGAGCTTCTGCAACTTCGGCGATCCGGTGTGCCAGATCGGCGGTTTCAACGCTTTCGCGCACGTTCAGTACGGGACCAACGGGTCCACCACCGAGGGTGCCCAGTTCGCCGCGGCGCAGGTCCGTAGCTGACCGAATCTCAGGGGCGCAGGTTCAATCCCGTCGTGGTCGAGAAGTAGTGCACGGTCTCGGCGCGCGGGGCGATTCGGATGACATCGCCCTGCGACGGAGTCGCGATATCAGGAATACGAGCGATGATCTGCGCCCCGACGGTTCCCAGATTCGACGCGTCCTCGGCGGTGTGGCCGTAGATGTAGGCGTCCGCACCGAGTTCCTCGACGACGTCGACGACGATGTCCGTACCGGAATCGGAGAGCGTCCACGCTTCCGGTCGCACGCCCATCGTCACTCGGCTGCAGTCGATGCGGTCGGCGATCGAACGCTCGATGGGCACCGACAGCGATCCGAGTTTCGCATTGCCTGCCACGACGTCAACATCGAACAGGTTCATGGCCGGTGAGCCGATGAAGCCTGCGACGAAGGCGTTGACCGGGCGCTCGTACAGATCCTTGGGGCTCGCGCACTGCTGCAGCACACCGGCTTTCATGATCGCCACGCGATCCCCCATCGTCATGGCCTCCACCTGGTCGTGGGTGACGTAGACGGTGGTGGTGCCGAGCCTGCGTTGGAGCAGCGAGATCTGCGTGCGAGTCTGCACGCGGAGCTTGGCATCGAGGTTGGACAGTGGCTCGTCCATGAGGAACACCTGCGGGTTCCGCACGATGGCGCGTCCCATCGCCACGCGCTGACGCTGACCTCCGGAGAGCGCCTTGGGTTTACGGCCCAGATAGTCGGTGAGGTCCAGGATCTTCGCGGCCTCCTCGACGCGTCGGCCCACCTCGGCCTTGTCCATTCCGGAGATCTGCAGTGCGAAGCCCATGTTCTTGGCGACGGTCATGTGCGGGTACAGCGCGTAGTTCTGAAACACCATCGCGATGTCGCGTTCCTTGGGTGCCAGTGAGGTGACATCCCGGTCGCCGATCTTGATGGCACCGTAGTCGACGTCCTCGAGACCGGCGAGCATCCGCAGCGAGGTGGACTTGCCGCAGCCGGAAGGCCCGACGAGTACCAGGAATTCGCCGTCCTCGATGGCGAGGTCCAACGATTCGACTGCCGCGACGTCCGATCCCGGGTAGAGCTTGGTGGCTCCTTCGTACGTGACCTGTGCCATGGGAGTGCTCCTTTGTATGGGTTAGAAGAATCGATGTGCGGAGCCGGCAGGCTCGGCGGTGAGGAAGGTGGGTTCCGGCAACCCGGATCGCGCTGCACTGGAGGCGATGTCGTCTGCTACTGCCTCGACGAGATCCGACGGCACCAGAGCGATGGCAGAGCCGCCGAAACCGCCGCCGGTCATCCGCGCTCCGTATGCGCCTGCCCGCAGAGCCGAGTCGACAGCGCTGTCGAGTTCAGGTGAGCTGACCTCGTAGTCGTCTCGCAACGACAGGTGCGACGCGGTCATCAACTCACCGAGCTCTGCTCCTGCGGCCCCGCGATCCAAGAGGGCCGCGGCCGCCTCGACGCGTCGAATCTCGCTGATGACATGGCGAACTCGTGCGATCAGCGTCTCGTCGTCGAGCCCCGCCGTCACCTGCTCGGGGTCGAGTCCGCGCAAAGTCGTCACCCCCAGTTCGGCGTACGCCGTCTCCAGGGCAGCGCGCCGGGCTCCGTACTGACCGTCGACAAGACGGTGCGGCGCATTGGTGTCGATCACCAGCAGCCGCGAGCCGGACCCGGCCAGATCGAGGGGAATCTGACGCGTCGAACCGTCGAGACAGTCGAGCAGCAGCGCGTGTCCCGGCTCGGCCGACATCGCAATGTTCTGGTCCATGCCGCCCGTCGATGCGCCGGCGATCTCGTTCTCGGCGCGAATACTGGCCTCGATCAGCACCTTTCGGTCGAGCCGAAGACCGAAGAGGTCGTCGAGCGCGAGGGCGAACGAGCATTCCAGGGCTGCCGAGCTCGACAGCCCCGAACCCACCGGCACCGAGGAGTGCACGGCCACATCGACTCCGCCGACGCCGTGATCCTGAAGTGCCCAGGACACACCCGCCACGTACGCGGCCCAGCCCGACGGGGTTCCCGGGGCGATCTCGCCGAGCTCACCGGTCCACGACTCGTCGGTGTGCGTCGATACGGCCCGCATGGTCGAGTCCTCGCGGCGACGCACAGCGACCGCGGTGGCATACGGCAGCGCGAACGGCAACACGAGTCCGCCTGCGTAATCGATGTGCTCACCGATGAGATTGACGCGTCCCGGTGCGATCCAGACGCCGTCGGGGTCACCGCCGAATGCACTGCGGAACAACTCGGCTGCACCGTCTGCGAGGTCCTCCTCGGCAATCACATCGAGCCAGTTCACGCCAGTACCTCGCGCAACCGGTCTGCGATCCGCTCGGGAGTGGTGTCGTTGATCCAGGCTCCCATCGCAGATTCCGAACCGGCCAAGAACTTCATCCGACCGGGTGAGCGCATCATCGAAAACAGTTGCAGATGCAGGCGTCCCAGTTCACGATCGACTCCGACGGGCGCCTGATGCCAGGCAGCGATGTACGGCACCTCGTCGACGCCCTCGAAGAACGCGTCGACTCCGCGCAGCAGATCTCGGTAGACCACTGCCAGCTCGTCCCGCTCGACACCGTTCAACTCGGCGAGGTCCGCCACGTCGCGGCGAGGAGCGAGATGCACCTCGACCGGCCAGCGTGATGCTGCAGGCACGTACGCAACCCAGTGTTCGGTGTCGACGACGATCCGTCGACCCGAGCGGAGTTCGGCAGCGAGGACGTCGGCCAGCAACACTCGGCCCGTTCGCTCGAAGTGTCTGCGCGACTGTCGTATCAGCGCATCGGTACGCGGCGGGAGGTAGGGGTAGGCGTAGATCTGACCGTGCGGGTGGGTCAGGGTGACGCCGATTTCCTTACCGCGGTTCTCGAAGCAGAAGACCTGCGCAACGTCGGGGATGGCGGACAGGGCAGTGGTGCGATCGGCCCAGACATCGATGATGGTGCGGACACGAGAGAGCTCCAGCGACACGAAGGACGCATCGGGGTCACTGGCGAAGCAGATCACCTCGCATCGCCCGGTGCCCGGTGCCAGCGGCCACAGCGACTCTCCGTCCACCTCGGTCGGAAGTGATTGCTGCGCTGCGGTTTCGGACAGAGACGGGAAGCGATTCTCGAACACCACCACGTCGTAATCGGCCGCCGGAATCTCGGTGGCCGGACGGTCCGGTCGGCTCGGTGCCAACGGCGACGCGTCGGCCGGCGGCAGGAACGTGCGGTCCATCCGCTGTGCGGCGATGACGATCCATTCACCGGTGAGTACGTCGAATCGCATCTGCGACTGCGACATCGACGGCGACAGGGCTCGCGTATCGACCAGGTCGCGGGTAGCTCCCCCGGAGACGTAGGGCTCGGTGTCGTCGTAGTAGATCAGCTCACGGCCGTCGGCCAGAGTGGTCGATGTCTTGCGCATCGAGTGCGTCGTGGCGTCATGCGCGGTCATCGAGTGCTCGTTCCTCGTTCGTGTCGGGGGAGTGCTCTCCGGCGATCACCACGTCGTCGACCGTCTCGGACAACGCCTCGTGGACGCCGGGGTCGAGTCCGGCATCGGTGACGAACACGTCGACACGCGAAAGCGGAATGGTGTTGGCCAGCGCGCGAACACCCCACTTGGTGTGGTCGGCGAGGACGATGACGCGTCGAGACGACGCGACAAGTGCCTGATTGGTCTGTGCTTCCATGAGATTGGGGCAGGTGAGCCCGGATTCGATGTCCACACCGTGTGTTCCGAGAAACAGCATGTCCAGGTGGATACTCTGCAGGGCACTGACCGTCAGCGGTCCCACGAGCGCGTAGGACGGCGTGCGTTGTCCGCCGGTGAGCAGCACCGTCTGATCCGACCGGCCACCGGTGTGGAAGACATCGGCGACGGGCAGGGAGTTGGTGACGACGGTGATGTTCGGGACATCGAGCAGTTCCTGCGCGAGTGCGTGCGTCGTGGTGCCACCGGAGATGCCGATGGAAGTCCCGGGCCGCACGAATCGTGCAGCGGCACGGGCGATGGCGGCCTTGGCATCTCGATCGAGTTCGGACTTGGCCGAGAACCCCGGCTCGAACACACTCGCCGATCGCGGCAGCGTCACGCCGCCGTGCACCCGCTCGACCAGACCGCGGGCGACGAGCTCGTTGACGTCGCGTCGAATGGTCATGTCCGACACCGACAGTGCCGCGCCGAGATCTGCGACCTTGACCGCACCCTCGGCCGTCACCTGGTCCAGGATCTTCTGCTGACGCTGGTGGGCGAGCATCAGCGGGTCTCGGCGATCACAGCACTGCCACCTGCGGCCAGGATGAGTTCACCGTCGATCTGGGTACCGCCGACCAGGTCCGTACCCGAGGCAGGCACGCTGACCTTATCGGTTCCGTGGTTGAGTACGAAGAGCCAGGACTGCTCCCCTGCCGACCGTCGGACAATTTCCACGTCCGATCCGAGGTCGCGTCGGGTGTCGATATCGGCCGCAACGCAGAGCTTGTCGGTCAGTGCGGCCCAGCCTGTCGCGTCGGGAACGGTGGCCGCATACCAGGCAGCGCCGGTACCGACGGTGCGCTTGGTCAATGCGGGGACGCCCCGAAGATGGCCCTGGGTGTGCCGTGCCAGTACATCGACGTCCTCCGAGGCGGTCAGGTATTCGCTCCAGATCTCGCCGAGGGTCTCGTCGTCGAGAGTCAGGGCTTCCCCGTCGGCGAGCGGGAAGAACTCCTCGACGCGCACGCCGAGCAGGTCACGGAATGCGCCCGGGTAGCCGCCGAGTCGCACGTGGTCGTCCACGTCGGCGATTCCCGAGAAGGCGGTGACGAGTACCTGCGCGCCACCGTCGGCCGCGTCGGCTATCCGCGCGGCGGTCTCGTCGCTGCACAGATACAGGGCCGGTACGACGATGACGTCGTAGTCACTCAGGTCCGTCGACGACGGGACGACATCGCAGGTCACGCCCGCGGAGGTGAATCCGTGATGTGCGCGTCGGGCAATCTCCATGGGCTGCATCGCCATCGACGGATGACCCTCCTGCTCGCATGCCCACTGCGATGCCCAGTCGAAGAGCACGGCAACTCGAGCATCGACGGTGCTTCCTGCGACCGGAGCCATGCGGCGTAGCGCCGCGCCGAGCTCGACCACCTCACGCCAGCGGGCGGAGTCCTCGCCTGCGTGCGGTACCAGCGCCGAATGGAACTTCTCCGCCCCTGCCTTGGACGCACGGAACTGGAAGTAGGCGATGCCGTCTGCTCCACGGGCCATGTGGGCCAGCGAGTTACGCATCATCTCGCCGGGCATCTTGGCTCGGTTGATGTGCTGCCAGTTGACGGCGCTGGTGGAATGCTCCATCAACAACCAGGGGCGACGGCCGGCAACGCCACGGGTGAGGTCGGCCGAGAACGAGAGCTTGTGATGCGCTGCGCCGTCGCCGGTCTCGGGGCCGACGAGGTAGTGGTCGGTGGAGACGATGTCCTGTTCCGGGGCCCAGGACGCGTAGTCCATGTTGCCGGCGAGCGCGGAGCCCTGGCCCATGCCCACCATGAAGTTCGTGGTGACCGGAACATCCGGGGTGATCCGGTTCAGCACGGCCTTCTCGGCGCGGTACTGCTCGAGCAGAGCGTCGGAGCAGAAGCGTCGCCAGTCGAGTTGGTGCGTCGGGTTGCCGAACGTGGTGCTCACCGAGGGAGGAACGATCTCGTCCCAGTCGCTGTAGCGCTGGCTCCAGAAGTCGGTGCCCCAGGCGGTATTGAGGGTCTCGAGGTCGATGTACCTGGCGCTGAGCCACTCTCGGAATGCGTGGGCGCTGTCGTCGGAGTAGCACAGTGCGTTGTGACAGCCGAGTTCGTTGGACACGTGCCACATGGCCAGCGCGGGATGCTCGCCGTAGCGGTGGGCCATCTTCTCGACCAGCACGAGTGAATGTTCCCGGTACACAGCGGAACTGGGGCTCCACGTCTGGCGGCTGCCGATGGCGTAGCGGTAGCCGCGCTCGTCCACCGGGCGCATCTGCGGGTACGCCGTGGCCAACCACGGCGGGGGTGACGAGGTGGCCGTGGCCAGGTCGACGCGAATGCCGCCCTCGTGCATCAGATCCATGACGCGGTCGAGCCATTCGAAGTCCCATGTCGACGCGGTCGGCTGCAGGCGCGCCCAGGAGAAGACTCCGACGGTCACGAAGTCGACGCCGGCCTCGTGCATCAACTCGACGTCGCGTCGCCAGACGTCCTCGGGCCACTGCTCGGGGTTGTAGTCGCCGCCGAAGGAGATTCCCTGGGTCGGCCAGGTGCTGCGTCGCGCTGTGTCCATGCTCACAATATGAACGAGACATTCTCAGATGTCAACATGAATGAACATTTTCGTACTGATGCAGGTGAGCGGGCCTCGAAGAGCTTGACAGACGCCGTAGCGTCGTGTTTCTGTAACCTGCATCACCCCGAACGGTCAGTCGAGCGCCGCGGAACTCACAGCGGAGATGTTCACTTCTGATCGTTATCGATACTTCTCGTCGAAGGACTTCCATGAACCCACACGAGTGGCCGCGCACGTGGCAGCCGTCCCGACGCGACTTCCTGCGATCAGCACTCGTCGCCGCGGGTGCGATCACCGCCGGTGGCGCACTGTCGTCGTGCTCGAACAGCGTCGACCCGAATGTCACCACGCTCGGCTCACGCTTGTCCGACCCCAACTCCAAGCTGGGTGTCGAGGACTTCGTCGCGATGTACCGACAGCAGACCGGGCGGCAGCTCGCCGTCAACACCGTCGACTCCACGTCGTTCCAGGAGAACGTCAACAACTACCTCCAGGGCACGCCCGACGATGTCGTCACCTGGATGGGTGGGTACCGGGTGAAGTACTTCGCCGAGAAGGGTCTGGTGGAGGACCTGTCGCCGATCTGGGCGAACCACGGCGGCGGCTTCAACGAGAGCTTCCGCGAGAACTCGACCGGCATGGACGGCAAGCAGTACCTGATCCCGTTCTTCTACTACCCGTGGGCGGTGTTCTACCGACCGAGCCTGTGGGCCGAGCGTGGGTACGAGCCCCCGGCGACGTACGACCAGTGGGTGGCGCTGAGCAAGCAGATGCAGGCCGACGGCCTCACCCCGATCGGCTTCGGTGCCCGCGACGGATGGCCACCGTTCGGAACGTTCGACTACCTCAATCTGCGGCTCAACGGCGTCGAGTTCCACCGAACCCTGCTCGCAGGCGACGTGAGCTGGACCGACAATCGCGTGCGCTCCGTGTTCGACACCTGGCGGGAACTGCTGCCGTTCCACCAGCCACAGCCACTGGGCCGCAAGATCGCCGACGCGCAGATGGCACTGCTGAACAAGAGCGTCGGGTCGCTCGTCGCCGGCATGTTCGTCGCCCAGAGCTTCCCCGCCGGTGCCGAACGCGACGATCTGGACTTCTTCACCTTCCCCGAACTCGACTCCGCCGTAGGAACATCCACGGTCGAGGCACCGATGGATGGGTTCATGATGCGCACCGACCCTCGCAACCGGCCCGGAGCCGAGGACTTCCTCACCTACATGACCGGCCCCGACCCTGCCGTCGCCTACGCGAAGCAGGATCCGCAGGCCATTCCCGCTCATCGTGATGCCGACCTGTCGAGTTTCCCTGCGCTGGTCCGCAAATCGGCGGACCTCGTGCAGAACGCCGAGGAGATCACCCAGTTCTTCGACCGCGATACCCGTCCCGATTTCGCGTCGATCGTCATGATCCCGGCCCTGCAGCAGTTCATCGGTAACCCCGACGATGTCGACGGCCTGGTACGCAGTATCGAACGCCAGAAGTCAGCGGTGTTCGGAACATGATCGTGCGCAGTGTGATTCGACGCCCATCATCCACTCGACATCGAGATCAGGTAATGCCATGACCGCACCCGAACGGGTCAAGTCGCCGAAGGTTCGGCGCAGTGTTCGCGAGAAGTGGACGATCGCGCTCATGCTCGGGGTCCCCGCGCTGATCGTCATCGGGCTCGTCTGGATTCCGACGATCTTCACGGTGATCCTGTCGTTCGCCCGCTGGGACGGCATCGGCGGCACGTCGAGCATCGAGTGGATCGGCACCCAGAACTACGTCGACGCGGTGCAGGCCTACCCGCCGTTCCAACAGGCCCTGCACAACAACGTGCTCTGGCTCGTCTTCCTGTTCCTCGTCCCCACCGTCATCGGTATCCTGCTGGCGATCCTTCTGGACAAGAACCTCAAGGGATCTCGGCTGTACCAGAGCATCTTCTACATTCCCGTGGTGCTGTCGATGGCCCTCATCGGCTTCATCTGGCAACTCATCTACTCCACCGAGGGTGGCGTCCTCAACAGCCTGCTGGGTACCGACGTCGACTGGCTCGGCGACCCGGACATCAACATCTGGGCCGTGATGGTCGCAGCCGGTTGGCGTCACACCGGTTACATCATGCTGTTGTACTTGGCCGGCCTCAAGGCCATCGATCCGTCCGTCCGCGAAGCCGCGGTGATGGACGGCGCCGGTCCGATCCGCACGTTCTTCAGCGTCATCTTCCCGCTGATGAAGAACACCAATCTGCTCATCGTCGTCATCACCGTCATCGAGGCACTGCGCGCCTTCGACCTGGTCTGGGTGATCAACAGGGGCAGAAACGGATTGGAACTGATATCGGCGTTGGTCACCGCCAACGTCGTCGGTGAAGCAGGCCGCATCGGCTTCGGCTCGGCCCTCGCGACAGTCATGCTTCTCATCTCTCTCGTCTTCATCGCCCTGTACCTCGCCATCGTTCTTCGGAGCAAAGACTGATGACCACTTCACTCACCCGCACAGCGCCTCCCGAGCGCGATCCGCTGACCCGCAACCGCACCGCCGTCGCCAACCGTCGGCGCGCAGGCACAGCCCAGATCGCGATGTACGTGCTGCTGACCGTCATGGCGCTCGTCTGGATGTTCCCGCTCGTGTGGGCGGTGTACAA
The DNA here is from genome assembly GCF_003688915.1 of Rhodococcus sp. SBT000017. NCBI lineage: Bacteria > Bacillati > Actinomycetota > Actinomycetes > Mycobacteriales > Nocardiaceae > Rhodococcus > Rhodococcus sp. SBT000017. The sequence goes on along the minus strand of NZ_REFU01000001.1, from coordinate 3,714,327 downwards.
CTCGTTCCGCGACTACGACTACGTGTTACTCAACGGATACCTGTCCGTCGGCGGCTATACGTTCAGCAACTACATCGACTCGTGGCAGATCGGCGGGATCCCGCACTACTTCTTCAACTCGCTGATCATCACCGTGCCGTCGGTACTGCTCATCCTGTTCTTCGGCTCGATGGCGGCGTTCATCCTGGCCCGCTTCAGCTGGAAGTTCAACATCTTCATGCTCGCGGTGTTCATCGCAGGGAACCTGCTGCCCCAGCAGACGCTGCTCACGCCACTCTTCCGTCTGTACAACGCAATTCCCGTTCCGTACTGGATGAGTTCGTCGGGATCGCTGTACGACAGCTACTGGGGTCTGATCATCGTGCACGTCGCGTTCCAGACCGGGTTCTGCGTGTTCGTGCTGAGTAATTACATGAAAACCGTGCCGCACGAACTGCTCGAGGCCGCCACCGTCGACGGAGCGAGTCTGTTTCGTCAGTACTGGCAGGTGGTGATGCCGCTGTGCCGTCCGGCCTTGGCCGCACTCGCCACGCTGATGGTGACGTGGATCTACAACGACTTCTTCTGGGCTCTCGCCCTGATGGTCAGCGGCGACAAGCTCCCGGTGACGACGGCGCTGCAGAATCTGCAGGGTAGCTTCTTCACCGACACCAATCTGCTCGCCGCGGGCTCGGTGCTGGTGGCTCTACCGACAGTGCTCGTATTCGTTGCGCTGCAACGCCACTTCGTGTCCGGTCTGACGATGGGTGCCAACAAGTGAGTTTTTCCGCCCTTCGCCGTGACGGTGTCATGGTGATCCTCGGCCCGTCGTCCACCGCCGTTCCGGCTGTGCTGCACTGGGGTACCGACCTGGGCGAGCTGTCCGACAACGACCTCACCGAGGTGCGCAGGGCCGCGATCCCCGCTGTCCCGCATTCGAGCGTGGATGTGCCCAGGTGGCTCACCCTCGCACCCGGCGGCGACGACGCCTGGCAGGGAACACCGGCTCTGGCATTGCACCGCTCCGGCACCGTGCAATATCCGCGGTGGGCCGACGTCACCGTTCGTTCCGGTGAATTCCATTGTGCGGTGGAGGCGTCCGACTCCGAGTTGGGAATTGCATGGTCGATCGAGTTGTCACTCGAGGTCGGCGGTTCGCTCCGTGTGCGTCAGAGTGTGCGCAACGTCTCCGGTGGCCCGTTGACCGTCGACGGCGTCGTGACACTGATGCCGTTGCCGGACACTGCAACCGAACTACTCGACCTGACGGGACGGCATTGCCGCGAACGTACACCGCAGCGGCGACGGTTCGATCACGGCTCGACCGTGCGTGCCTCACGACGCGGAAGAACCGGGCACGACGCCACCCTGGTCCTCACTGCCGGGAGCGAGGGCTTCGGCTTCCGCGACGGCGAGGTGTGGGGTGCGCATGTCGCCTGGAGCGGTGATCACCTGCATCTGGCCGAGCGTCTACCCGAGCGGGCCGGACAGGCCTCGGGGGTTCTGGGTGGCGGCGAGCTGCTCGCGCCCGGCGAGGTGGTACTGCAGAGCGGCGACACCTACACGACCCCGTGGGTGCATTTTGTGTATTCCGCTGCAGGACTGGATGGTTCTGCGCAATCGTTGCACCGATGGATGCGATCTCGACCCGCGCATCCCACCTCGCCGCGTCCCGTGGTGTTGAACGTCTGGGAAGGCGTCTACTTCGATCACGATCTCACCCGACTCCGCGGGATCGCCGACGTCGCCGCGCACGTGGGCGTCGAACGATTCGTGCTCGACGACGGCTGGTTCCGACACCGACGCGACGACCGGGCCGGCCTCGGCGACTGGCAGGTGGACGAGGGCGTCTGGCCCGACGGGCTGGCCCCGCTGTTCGATCACGTTCGCGCCCTCGGCATGAGCCCAGGTCTGTGGTTCGAACCCGAGATGGTCAACCTGGATTCCGATATCGCTCGGGCCCATCCGGATTGGCTGCTCGCGGCACCCGGGCGGATCCCGCTGGAGTGGCGTCATCAGCTCGTGCTGGATCTGACCCGTCCGGAAGTGTTCGAGTATCTCCTCTCTGCCATCGATACGGTGCTGACGAACGAGCAGCCGGACTACGTGAAGTGGGACCACAACCGGGATCTGATGCTGGCGGTCGACTCCGACGGGCGAGCGGCGGTGCATGCCCAGACCTCGGCGTTCTATCGGTTGTTGGACGCGTTGCGTTCCCGGCATACCCGCATCGAATTCGAGTCCTGCGCATCCGGCGGCGCCCGCATCGACCTCGAGGTTCTCGAACACACCGACCGGGTGTGGGCGTCGGACACCAACGATCCACTCGAACGTCAACGCCTGCAACGATGGACGACGCAGTTGCTGCCGCCGGAGCTGATCGGATCGCATGTCGGTCCGCAGATCGCGCACACGTCCGGTCGATGGTCGACTCTTCAGTTCCGTTGCTTGACATCATTGTTCGGCCATGCCGGGCTGGAGATGGACGTCACCGAGCTGGCGGCGGAAGATCACGAATACCTGCGGTCGTGGACTTCGCTGTACAAGGAATTGCGCGGGTTGCTTCACACCGGCAACGTGGTACGCGCCGACCATCCCGACCCGAGTGTCTGGGTGCACGGCGTCGTGGCAGCGGACTGCTCGGAGGCCGCATATGCGGTGGTGCGGATGGACACCTCGCCCGAGGATCGCACCGATCGGGTTCGGCTTCCCGGTCTCGATCCGATCGTTCGGTATCGGGTCGAATTCGTGCGGGAACTCAGCGATCTGGGCAACGGAATAGCACTGCCGCCGTGGATAGCCGACGGTGGAGTGGTCGAGCTGTCGGGTTCGATGTTGGCTCGGGCTGGCGTGGCACTACCGGTGTTGTTCCCGCAGACCGGGGTGTTGCTCAGGGTGCAAGCCGTCTGAACTGTGAATCGGCTCCTCAGTTCTGGATTTCCGACTGCGATCAGAGGATGGAATCCGAATCCGAGGAGCCGATTCGCCGCTTCAGTCCCAATTCACCCGGGACGCCATGTTCAGTAGCTTCGCTCGACGCGTTTCGTTCGTTTCGCCGATTCGGGCGATGCGTCCGTGGACGTGAGCTCGGAAGTCGCTTCGGTCGTCGCGATTCTGCTCGGCTGCGCCGGTGGCAATGCAGTTGTGCAGCAGCGCCCTGAGAGTGTCGTACTCCTCTCGGGGCACTGCCGGCCACGCGTTGACGACAAGCCCGGTCAGCTGTTGTCGCTGATGAGCGCGTCGAACCCTGGTCTTGTCGGGATGAATCGTGAAGCTTTCGTCGTGGGCGATCTGAGAAATCAGCCACAGCAGTCTGTCCACGTCGATGTCTGCACCACCGGAGAACGCCAGATCGTCGGCGTAGCGGCTGTAGCGGGCACCGACGGACCGGGCCAGGCCTGCGGCCCGGATATCGAGCTGTCGCGCAGCCAGATTCGCCAACGCGGGTGACGTGGGCGCGCCCTGCGGCAAGTGGGTGGCTCGAAGCCGCGCCGCAGTGGGACGGTCCACGCCGACCAATTCACCTGCCGGGGTGACCGTCGTGCAGAGCGCGGCGAGATTCGCCGCGACCTTCCTGGGATAGCCGACCGCCTCGAAGATCGCGACCACGCGATCGAACCCGATGGACGGAAAGAAGCGTCGAAGATCCACCGAGATCACCACGTCACGTTCGGAATGCGGCATCGCGAATGTTCTGGGACTTCGCGCTGTGCGAAACCCGTGCGCGGCGGGATGAGCCGGAATACGATCGAGAATGCGGCGCAGTATCTTTCGCTGAATCTCGCGCAATCGTGGTTTCGGCACCTCGAGCAACCGGATACCCTGACGCTTGTCGAGCCGTGCAGATCGATAGTGCTGCAGCGGGAACGGCGCGGCGCGTAGCCTGCCCTGCAGATCGGCGAACCATTCGATCTCCGAGATCGTCAAGTCCAGCGACCGCGCGAGCTGACCGGTGGTCTCGTACCGCGGTACCTCGAATCGCCAGGGCTTGTCACTGTGACGCGTCGGTCTCTGTGACGACACCGACGGCTCCGGAATGAACGGAAGGTCGCGCAGCAGAACGAAAGTCGATGCTTCGTCGAACGGCGGACTCGGATACAGATTGATGACCCGATCCGCCAACCACGACGCCTTGGCCGGGACGAGTGGCTCGAACGCCTCCTCGAGTCCGGACCGCGTCCATTCGGCGTCGGCAGCCAGGCGGGCCAGAGTCGCCGCTGCTCGCGGAGTGAACTCCCGCTCGATCACGGATGCCTACCGATCGGGTGCAGCGCTGTGAAATGCAACGGCGCGGGGCGACCGAAATCTTTCGTCCTCGGAGCGGGCAAGCACGCGGAGCGTGCAGAGCTGCTTCGGACGCAGTGCTCGATTCTCGTGATGTACCCAGGGGTTACCCCTGAGACCGGTCCCGCGGACCAACTCTCGCCCACGCGCCGCTGCATCCCTCCACCATGCCAAAGGGAGGCAGATCTGTCAGCGCGTTGCCCGCAGGACCGTCACGGAAGAATTGATTCGACTGCGCCCATGACGATCGTCGTCAACGACAGTCCGCCGGTTCCGAACGCCGCGGCCACGACGATGCCGATCAGAGCATCTTCACGAGTCGGTGTCGGCGGTTCGATCGTCCTGTTCATCATCGTGAACGGTAGTGACCACAACACCTCGACGCCCCCACCGAAAACGCGCGTCAACACCCCGAACTCGTTGTCGCCCCGATCCGACGGCCCGTCCAGCAGCGCACTGTCTTCGAGGTTCTTCGCCCGCAGCGTCAGAGTGCGCCCGCCGTACTGGATACCGACGCGGTAGGACCGTTTGAAGAGCCTCGCGCGGCCTGGATCGAGAACGATCTCTCGGCCGTCGATGCCGGCCCGCAGGTTCGCGGCAGTGCGCGTCCCGATCGGCACCTTGTCCGAGGTCCGAGGCCCCGTACGAGAGATCGTGACGGTCATGGGTACGCCCTCGCGATACGAACCGAAGATACTTTCGTCCCGATGGGTCAGGTCCGCTTCCCCGTAGATGCCTGTCTCGACCACTGCAGCGGTGAAGTCCGCGGAGTCATCGTCGCAATCCTGCATCTGCGCCACCCTGTCATAGATCCTGATCGTCTGGAATCGGCCCAGGTTCGGGAACCGACAGGGGTCGCGCTGCGTCCAAGGACGTAGACGTTCGTGAGAAATGGGTGAGGCAATGCGCAGGGCACGACGATGGATACTGGCGATGGCGGTGCTGCTGATCGCCGCAGGCTGCTCGAGCACCGCAGATGGGGACGCCGTCGCCGGCGCGACATCGAGTGCGGTGCCCAGTACGACGACCTCTGCGCCGACGCCTTGGGACCCATGCACCATCCCCGACGAGGCCATCGAGCGTGCAGGATTGAACGTGGACACCAAGGAATCGGGGGTGTTCGGGCGGGATCAATTCGGATTCAAGATCTGTGGCTGGGAAAACCAGGCGCCGCCGGAGAGCAAGTACTACGTGCGAATTTTCGTGGGGTTCCAAACCATCGACTGGATCAGCGACACGAGTCGTTTCGATGGACTGCGCCCTGTCCAGCTGGGCACTCGCGACGCTACTCAGTTTGAACAGATTTCCGCGACTGAATCACTCAACTGCGGCGTCGCCTACACGGCCGGTAGCGAACTGGTCATGTCAACGATCATCTCCGACGTGCTTGTCGATTCACCGCAATACGATCCGTGCACCGAGCTGAACTCGTTGATCGCGACGCTCGGTTCCGAACTTCCCAGTTGAACCGCACCCGACCGAAGGACACCTACCCATGGCCGATTTCGAGCAGAACGTTCTTGCTCATTGGCAAGACCTCAACGCCCAGGCCGACGCGGGCACGATCACCATTCCCTGCGATGTGGCCGCGAGGTGCGACGCAGCCTGCGTCGCATATCTTGCTCATCTGGGGAGGATGCAACGCAATGCTCTCGCCATCGACATAGCAACTCCATGGGGCGCCCTGAAGTCCGCCCAGGATCTACAAGCCAGGTTCGGACGCCTGGTCACCGGCACCGATCGGTCTCTCGACATCATTCTTCAGCAGCACATCGACGTCATCGAATCGATGCGGATGCTTTTTCGTCGCTACTTCGACGAGACCGAGGCTGCCGATGACCAGACAGCTGCGAACATAACCGCGCTCGCTCCGGAGAACTGATAGACCGCCGCTGTCGCCGGACCGCCGCTATCCCGCCCGCACCCGAAGCGCCCGTCGCGTCACTGTCACGGTGGCCACCAACGCAAGAGCCGAACATCCCGCGACCACCCACACCACGGATGACCAATCGACGTGCAGACCGACCTCGGTTCCCGTCACCTGCGACAGGCCGGCCGCCATGCCGTACAGCGGCGGCACAGTGACGAGTACGCCCAGCAGGGAACCGATCGCCACGACGATCACGGTCTCCCCGACGGCCATCGACAGCAGCTGGCGGGCACTGCCTCCGGAGGCTTTCAGAACAGCAGTGTCGGGCCCGCGACGATATGCCGACATTGCCAGACTGTTCGCAATCGCAAGCCCGCTGTATCCCACCGTCATTGCCATCAACACCGTCGCAAGCCAATTGGTGAGCCGCGCGTCGACCATGTAGTCCTGCAGCGCAAAACTGTAGGCGTCCTCGACCTTTGCACCGGAGGTCAGGTGTGTCGGTGCCTGATCTTCCGGCAGGAACACGATATCGGTCAACGCTGACGGATCATGACTGCGCACCAAGTCACGAGGTAGTACGAACGACCCGCGGGCGGGATCGAGTGGAAGCACCTGCGACACCACAACGTTCTCGTAGTTCCCGTCCACGAACTGCACCGACAGCGACTCACCGGCTTCGACACCGAGCAACGTCGCAGTCGGCTCGTCGAGCACCGCCTGTCCCGGGGCGGCATACCGCTCGTCGAAGCTACCCACTGCGTCGATGACCACAACGTCGTTCGCAGCTCTCGAAACGAACACCCGAGTCGGCAGACCGGCTCGCGTTCCGACCGGGCCGGCACCTGTTTCGGCCACGACCTCATCACTCAGCCCTGCTGTTCCATCGGATGTCACGAGCGCCAGACCACGCAGTTGCTCGGCCTGTTCCGACGGATATGCCGCGGCCATCGTCTGCACCATTCCGCTCAGTAGCACCGCAAAGCCGACTGCAGCGATGACAGGGGCAGCGGTAGCAGCAGCGCGTCGGGTACTCGTGGTCAGTTCCGCTCTGACGAGCATCATTGCTGCCGAGCGGGATCCGCGTTCGAGCGGCCACGTCACGATGCGTGCGATCGGTCCGATCACGACCGGTGCAAGCAGCGATGCAGCAACGATCAACAGCATGGCGGCACCGATTGCGGTGTTGATTCTGCTGTCGGATCCGGTTGTCGCTGTCAGCACTGTCGCACCCACACCGCCGATGAGCGCGACAAGTCCGGCGACCCACCGCGACCTCGTCATCGGACGTCGTTCTACTGCGGCGGTGAGCAGCGCCTCGATCGGAGCAACCCTGGTAGCGGACCGAGCGACTGCCCAGGCACCGACCACCGCAACCAAGACCCCGATCCCGACGGTGAGGAGCAAGGGCCACAACGAGATACGAAGCTCGAAATCCGGTGGTTGGACGTCGAGGTTCAACAGCAGGATCCGAAGCGCCGGAGCTGCAGCAACCCCGAACGCGGCACCGACCAGACCGCCGACGAGGCCGATTGCCGCAGCCTCACCGAGCACCATGCGCCGGACTTGTCCCGGCGACGCACCGACAGCCCTGAGCAAGCCGATCTCCCGCCGGCGTTCGGACATGGCAAGAGCGAGTGTCGATCCGACAACGAAGACGGTCGTGAACAAGCCCAATGCGGACATCGCGGTCACCAGCTGAGTGCCGAGGTTTCTTCGGTGTGAAACGAACTCCGGCTCGAGAGCAGCGCGATCGGAGCCGGTAGCAATCCGACCTCGATCGCCCAGTCGCTGCTCGGCCTTCCTCACGATGTCGTCGATGCTCGAATCGGGTGACGCTACGATCCCGATCGCGCGCACTCCGGGATCGAGTTGCGCTGCAACGCTGTCGGCAAAGTAGAACCCCTCGCCGTCCAGTGTTCCCGACACCGTGAAACTCTCGATCCCCGACGCGAGATTGACCGAGACCGGATCTCCAGGAGAAACTCCCACCGAACTCGGGACGACAATCTCGGCGGAATTCGACGGTGCAACACCGGATATCAACCGGTACGGCTTCAATTGCGCACTGGACCAGCCGTGTCCGGCTTCTTGTGCTCCCTCGTCCTCGATCGGCGCACCGTCGATGAACGGCTGGGCATAGAACGATCGGTCGATGATCACAGCTTCCGCTCCTGGTACCGAGCCGAGATCGTCGACGATCTGCCCAGCTCGGCTTGCGCTCCAAGGAATGAAGTCTGCTTTGCTACCGAACTCGTTCTGTGCCTGTGCAGGCAAGACCAGCACGGCTGCGCCTTCCAGTCGCGGCTGAACTACCGGGCGCGAGGAGTCGTAGACGATGAGTGTGGCGCTGATCAAGGCTGCCCCGAATGTCTTGGCCAACAACGCGGCCAGAAAGCTTCGCCAGGACGTCCGAACGTTGGCGCAAGCGAGCACCACTTCTCCAGCCCAGCCATCCGAGCCGTGATCACCGCAGCGTTGTCCGAGCGACTGCGGCCGATCTGCAGCGAGTCGACGATGCGACCGTCCTCGAGGAAGATCACCCTGTCCGCGTACGAGGCGGCGAGCGGGTCGTGGGTGACCATCACCGTGGTCTGGTGTTGATCGTCGACGAGCTTCCGCATCAACGACAGAACCTCTTTCGAGGTACGAGTGTCCAATGCGCCGGTCGGTTCGTCCGCGAAGAGCACATCCGGACGGGTGCTCAGAGCGCGCGCCAGGGCGACCCGTTGCTGCTGACCGCCCGACATCTCAGCGGGACGATGCGACGCGCGATCCTCGAGCCCCACTTCTGCCAGCGCTGCCGTCACCTCGTTCGTCGGAACGCGATCACCGGCGAATCGCACTGGCAGCTCGACGTTTTGAGCCGCGGTCAGTGAGCCCACGAGATTGAACGCCTGGAAGACGAAACCCACGTGCCGTCGCCGCAGCTCGTTCCGCGCTTTCTCGTCCAACGCGGCGATGTCGAAGCCTGCGATCGTGACGGTGCCATCGCTTGGATGATCGAGGCCCGCTGCGCACTGCAGGAGTGTCGACTTGCCAGAACCCGACGGCCCCATGATCGCAGTGAAGCTCCCCCGCTCGAAGTCCATCGACACGCCGTCGAGAGCCGAAACCGCACGATGCCCCTCGCCATGACCCTTCCGAACTCCGACGAGTCGAACCGCAACTTCATTCTGTCGAATCATGCACTCATCGAATCGGTTTCATCAACACAGCACAGTGACGCGCGCACTACGAAAAATCCGTGGGTCAGCCCTACCGAGTGAATCGCGAGATGTATCTACGATGGCAGTCCTTCGGCGGAGCGTGTTCGCATCGATACGGCAGCGATAGCGATCAATCCCGCAGGGGCGAGGATGTCGTAGACAAGCACGCCGCCGGTATTGCCCGGGGCGTGGTCACCGTTGGCGAACCATTGATAGAGGTGTCCTATCACCGCGCCCCAGAGAAAAGCTGCACTGCTCAGGCCGATGGTCATCAGTTCCCGCACAGAGGCGGCAGCGGCACGTATCGCCAGGACGGCCAGGGCCAGGTTGGCGAAGGCGATCTCGAACATGAACGGTGTGCAGGTGAAATCCGATTGCATCGGACATGACTTCGGGTGCGCCCAGGAATGCCGCCACCATCCACAGACTTCCACCCCCCAATGCGGCGATCGACCACCAGCGTTGCCACACCGCGATCTTTTCCTGCGAACCGACAGCACGCCGGCTGCGCAGAGTGCCACCGAGGATGGCCACGACTATCCAAACCGCGGGAAAGGCCGACTGCAGGGAGTAAGAGATGCTGTTCATGAGTTTCAGTCTTACCTTGTTAACATTCACACGTCAACACTGATAAGGTCGGTGCCGTGGACGAAGGGTTGGCGGACTTGTTGCACCGCGTTGTGCTCTTGCTGGGCGAAGCAGCACGGGCGCAACTCGACAGCCCTGACGGACCGACCTACAGCCAGCTGCGGATTCTCGGAACTCTGGACGACATAGCGCCGGTCACCCAGCATGAACTGGCGCAGGCGATGTCGGTATCCGATCCGGCGATCAGCAGGGCGCTTCAGCCTCTACGCGAGACCGGGCTCGTCGACATCACCGTCGACCCCACGCACGCTCGACGCCGTCTGGTCCGCATTACCGACGCAGGCAGGCACACATTCCACTCGGCCGGGAAGCCGCTGCAAGATCAGTTCCGCGCAGCACTGATCGAGGCGGGCTTTCCGTACGACAGCTACCTCGAACACACCAAGCAACTCGCGGACCTTCTCGACGGAACCGCTCCTGGAGCGTCGAAAGATCAACCGGACGAATGAAATGCAGCAAAAGGGCACTTTCGTGACTCCCACGGTAGATCCAATTCCACGATCCACGCCCCCCGCGGGCATTTACGCCCCACGCACGCGGTGTGGATCCCCACGAGGGGCGTGAATCCCAGCATCGGGGCACTTACGTGACACCTGGTCCATAGTTGCACATGACAGTTGTCAACAGTTCGTCGTGACGACCGAAACGACGTGCCGTTTCGCGTTGACCTGGCCTTTTGCCCGGGTGAAGAGTCTGATGTGTCGCCGAGGAACACGGCTGAAGATCCGATGACGAAGAGCGAAGGGAATCACAGATGATCACGCAGAGTTCAACTCGCGCCGAGGCGGTGGGCACACAGACAGGACCAGCGGTGCACGCCACCGGTGTCCACAAGTCGTTCAGCGACTCCACGGGTTCGAAGTTCCGCGCGGTTCGCGAGTTGAACCTCTCGATTCCCCGCGGGCAGATCGTGGCATTCCTCGGCCCGAACGGCGCAGGCAAGAGCACGACGATCGACATGATCCTCGGACTCACCGAGCCGGACGGCGGCACCATCGAGGTGCTCGGCAACGATCCGCTCACGGCAGCGTCGACGGGACGCAGCGCAGCAGTGTTGCAGTCCGGCGGGCTCCTTCCCGACGTCGCTGTCGGTGCGCTCGTCGAGATGATGGGCTCGCTGTACATCGGTGCCGACCCCGCTGCGGCGATCACCCGCGCCGGGCTCGGAGACCTGGTGAATCGGCGCGTCTCGAAGTGCTCGGGCGGCGAACAGCAGAAGGTACGTTTCGCCCTCGCGCTCCTGTCGAACCCCGAACTGCTGCTTCTCGACGAGCCGACTGCAGGCATGGATGTCACTGCCCGCAAGCATTTCTGGCAGGCGATGCGCGCCCAGGCAGCGAACGGCACCACGGTGATATTCGCGACCCACTACCTCGAGGAGGCGCAGAACTTCGCCGATCGCATCGTCGTCATCGTCGACGGAGCGCTCGTCGCCGACGGAACGGTTGCTCAGATCGAGGCAACGGTCTCCAACCGCACCGTCGACGCAAACCTGCCGCGGGCTCAGGCCGAAGCCGTTGCCGCACAGACCGGCTCGCGGCTACAGGAACTCGCCACCGGCCGGTTCCGCTTCGTATGCACCGACACCGATCCTGTGGTGCGAGCGCTGAGCACATCCACCTCCGCCACCGACATCGCGATCGTGCCGGCCTCGCTCGACGAAGCCTTCGCCGCGCTGATCGACCGCGCCGACCAGAACTGAGGACATCCGATGACCACCAGGACCTCACTACGCCCCCGCCGAGGACTGCACCCCACGTTCGTACTGCACGACGTCCGCCGACAGATCACTCCACAGAATCTCGTCTTCACCGTCGCGCTTCCCGCCGTGCTCTACCTCGCCCTGTTCCGCGTCGTCGAGCCCCGCGCGGGGGCGAGCCTGCCGCACGGCAACTTTCAAGCCTGGATGATGATCGGCATCGCCGTCTACGGCGCGTCCATCGGCACCATCTCGCGGGCCGCGGGAATCTCGAACGAGAAGGCCAACGGCTGGCTGCGGACAATTCGCCTGTCGCCCTTGGGCGCCGGCGGCTACGTCGCATCGCGCATTATCGCGTGCCAGGTGTACGCAGCCATTCCGGTCATCGTCGTCGGGATCCTCGGCGCACTCACCGGGGCCCGAGCCGACGCAACCGTCTGGATCACCGGTCTTGTCGTGGCCTGGCTCGGGTCGGCCATCTTCTCCGCGCTAGGTCTTGTCCTGGGGATGCTCCTTCCACCCGAGGTGGTCACCCACGTTCCCGGCGTCGTCATGACCGGACTTGCCTTCCTGGGCAACATCTTCATCCCGCTCTCGGGCGGCATGCTCGCCGTCGCACAGGTGACTCCCCTGTACGGCGTCGCGACACTCGCCCGCTACGCACTGACCGACGGCTACAACCTCGACGGATCCCACGCCTCACTGGCAGGTGCCCTCATCAACGTCGCAGCCTGGTTCGCCGGATTCTCCTTCGCCGCCGTCCGACGATTCGCTGGGGCAACCGGCCGCCAATGACATACAGGTCACGGTTGCCCAGCGCGTAGGCGTCGTTCATAGTGTGGGTTCCTCACCGGAGAAAGTGACGCAGTGACAACGCAGACGACCGATGCCCGACGCGACGAGCGGTTCCCCAGCTCGTTGGTCGCGTTCATTGCAAGTTGGTTCGTCGTCGCGTTGTTCACGTTCATCGCTCTCACCACCGTGTTCGACCATCGGGAGATCATCGGGTTCGGTCTTGCCACACTGTCGGCAGCGATCGTCGTTTTCGTCGCGGTGGTCATGATCCTGGCGCAGCGGATGTTCGTTTACGGACGCGTCGATCCTCGACTGGCCGCCGCGGCCTGGACTGCGATTCCGTTGGGCATGGTCGTGGTCCCGATCTCCGAGGTGTGGGAGATGTGCGCGATGTCGGTGGCGATTTCGTCGACGCTGGTGCGAGGGCGCTGGGCGCCAGCGGTCGTCGGCGGGGTATTCGTTATCGCGACGGTCGTCACCGTCGACGTGGACCGGGCTGAACCCCTACAAGCATTCATCATCACGCTGTTCACCCTCGGCGTGACCATCGTGCTGATCGCACTCACCGAACTTGCGCGCGCACTCGACGCACTGCATGCATCACGTGAACAAGTTGCCAGACTGCTCGTCGACGCTGAGCGCCATAGGATTTCACGGGATCTGCACGATGTCATCGGCCGAACTCTGGTGACCGCGCAGCTACGCAACCAGGCCGCATTGCAGATGTTCGAGAATCAGCCGGAGATGGCGCGCGAGCAGCTCGGGCACGTGCACGACGTTCTCAACAGTGGTCAGGCCGATCTCAGGAGGATTACCAGCGGACCCATTCTGGATGACTTTGCGTCGGAGCTGGCAGCCGTCGAAGCGATGTGTGCCCGGCTGGGCATCGACTGCTTCACCTCGGTGGAGGCCCCGCCTAGCAGCGACGTGGACCGCGTCTTCGCCGCGGTCGTACGTGAATCGTCCACCAACATGCTCAAGCATGCTCACCCGCGCAGGTGCACCGTTCGAGTCACCGCCGAGAAGGACTGCGACGTCTTCGATTTCACCAACGACGGCGTCACCCGTGAGGAGACCGACGCAGGTACGGGAACCGGGATCGCTGCACTGACCCGCCAGGTCGAGGACGTCGGAGGCAGACTCACAGCCGGCAAGACGGCATCGGGTACCGAGTTTCGAGTCGTGGCCACCATCCCGAGGGCAAAGGCAGACGTATGACGATTACCGTGTTGCTTGCCGAGGACGTCGCTCTACTGGCCGAAGCCTTCGAGGTGTTGTTGTCCACCGACCCGGACATCGAGGTGGTCGGACGAGTGTCGCGTGGAGACGAAGTATGCGATGCCGTAGATCGCTTGCGGCCGGACCTCGTCCTGATGGACATCGACATGCCCGGGATGACAGGCATCCAGGCCACGGCCGCCCTTCGAGCAATGAATGATCGCACCCCCGTACTGCTACTGACCGCGCTCCCCGGCAGCGGACATGTGCACGACGCCTTGGCCGCTGGAGCGAATGGGTATCTCCTCAAGAGCACGGACGCGGTGCACCTCTTTGCCGGCATCAAGGCGGTGATCTCGAAACACACCGTCATCGATCCGGCCCTGGCTGCGGAGGCGTTGCGGGCGGGACCGAATCCATTGAAAGAGCGCGAACTCGATGTGTTGAGGCTCGTCGACCAGGGCCTGTCGACCAAACAGATCGGCGAACGGCTGTTTCTGAGTCCCGGAACCGTGCGCAACTACCTCTCGAGTGCCATCACCAAGCTCGGCTCCAACAGCCGACTGGAGGCCATCCGCACCGCACGCGAAAACGGGTGGTTGTAGAAGGAAGTAAGGGACGACGTCCGCTGCAAACGCCTCTCGGCGAGTGGTCGCTCGAAGCGACAAATGGGGTGAGGCCCGGGGCTTGCCAAGCGAACGCCGTCGAAAGAGTCCAACGAGGCAAGTCCGCCGACTATTCCCACCCACCGTCAGCTGTGTTCGGTGATCATCACCGCCATGGTGTTCGGCTCCATCGCTTCGAAGATGTGTGGCACATCGCCGGGGTAGGCCACGTAGTCGCCCGCGGCCAGTTCGACGGCCTCACCCATCGGCCCCACCATGGCCCGTCCCGCGCTGAGCACCACATGTTCGACGACTCCCGGCGAGTGCGGGTCCGAGCGCCTCGGTTCGCCGACGTCCGCGCTGATCAGATAGATGTCCCGTCGAGCGTTCGGTGGAGACGACGCCAGCAGCGTCGCCGTGTAGTCCGCCCTGTACGACGCGAATCTCGGCCCCTCCCCCGCACGGATCAGGCGGACCGACTGCTTCGCGGGCTCGACCAGCCTGGAGAACGGCACGTCCAAGGTGACGCTGAGTGCCCAGAGAGTCTCGAGGCTCGGATTTCCGGTACCCGATTCCAGTTGCGACAGAGTCGATTTGGCGATGCCGGCTCGGCGAGCCACTTCGGCGAGAGACAGGCCGACGCGTCGTCGCTCCTGCTGGAGAGCAGCCGCGATGGCCGCTATCGGTGGACCGGTATCCGCCATTCGTTCACTCCATCGGTACGTTCGTTTGATTTGACGAACAGCCTAACAGGGTCCACTATAACGACCATGCGTTCGACATGGCGAACCCTGCAGGGGGTCAACATCCGCGACATCGCGTTGGCCTGCCTGGCCGACGCCCTGGTCGGGGCATCGTTCGGTGCCATCTCGGTGGCCGCAGGCCTGCCCCTGTGGCTGCCGGTCGTGATGTCACTGGTGGTCTTCGCGGGCTCCTCCCAGTTCATCTTCGTCGGCATTCTGGCGGCCGGCGGAAATCCCGTTGCCGCTGTGGCCAGCGCGTTGCTCGCCAACATTCGACTGGTTCCGCTCGGCTTCTCCATAGGCGAGGTGTTTCGGAACGTCTCACCACTGAAGCGGCTACTCGGAACTCACCTCATCACCGACGAGGCAGTGGCCTTCAGCGTTGCCGAAAGGGACGAGGACAGCCGTCGAACAGCGTTCTGGCTGTGCGGGATCGGACTGTTCGTCACCTGGAACATCGGCGTCGTGATCGGCACGCTCGGCGGCGGTGCAATCACCGATACCGCTGCACTCGGTCTCGATGCCGCATTCCCGGCGATCCTGTTGGGATTGATCATGCCTGCGCTCCGAGACCGGGCCACCCGCAACGCAGCCCTCGTCGGCGCGTGCATTGCGCTCGTCGCGTCGATGTTCCTGCCCAGTGGACTACCCGTGCTTCTGGCACTGGTCGCCGTCGTACCGGCCATGCTCTCCAATGCTTCTGTCGCACAGAAGGAATCCGCATGAACCTCACGATTCCCCTGCTCGCGTTGATCATCGGCACCTACGCGCTCCGCATGGTCGGCCCGGCACTACGAACCCGAGTCACCATCTCACCTCGCATCGACAAGGTGATGAACACCGCCGTCGCCGTCATCTTCGTGGCACTGGTCGCCACCTCGACCCTCCTCGTGGGCAAAGACTTCGCTGGATTCGCCTTGCCCGCCGGCGTAGCTGTTGCCGCTGTACTCGCCTGGCGACGAGCGCCGTTCGTCGTCATCGTTCTCGCCGCAGCTGCCACTACTGCGGGACTTCGATGGGTCGGCCTCAGCTGAGTCTGCAAGACTGGGTTGGTGTCCGAGTCCCCTGTCCAGTCCGTCGACCGCGCGATCGAGGTGCTCGAATACCTTGCCGACCACGGTGAATCCGGCGTGCAGGACGTTGCGGCGCACCTCGAGGTACACAAGTCCACGGCGTTTCGCCTGCTCAGCGCACTGGAATTCCGCAGACTCGTCGAACAACCCGGCGAGCGCGGCAAATACCGCCTCGGCATCGGCCTGATCCGCCTCGCCACGTCCGTGTCCGCTCAACTCGACATCACCCGCATCGCCCGACCGATCCTGCAGGAACTCGCCGACACCATCGGCGAGACCGTCAACATCGCTGTCCCCGACGGCAACGTCACCGTCAATATCGATCAGGTCCGCGGCGGCTCGTCGATCATCAGTCACAACTGGCTCGGTGAGAGGTCTGCTCTGCATGCGACGTCGAGCGGGAAAGCACTGATGGCGTACGACGACTCGCTCCTGAAGGCCGGCGTCGACGGTCATCTCGAACTGTTCACCGCGAACACCATCACCACCAAGGCCGACCTGCTCGACGAGATCGAGACCATCCGTGTCACCGGAATCGCCTATGCGCGCGAGGAGTTGGAGATCGGACTGAACGCGACAGCGGCCACCATCCTCAGCTACGACGGTTCAGCGGTGGGAGCGATCACCGTCTCGGGCCCCGCCTATCGACTGGACGAGGACCGCCTCACGGCGGCGGGGGTATCCGTTCTCGCTGCTGCGCAGCGCGTCTCGACGCTATTTGGTTGGTCCGGCCACGCGTGATCCGACCCAGTCGTGGAACGCCCTGATGTGATGCTCGGCAGGCACCAGCACGCCGCCGTCGCGATACATCCGTGACGACATCGCCGGCTGGCACCGCTCGCACGCCTCGAAGTCCTGCTCGTTGACGCGATGGAACAGCTCCACCGACTTGTCCATCGTCGCCGCACTGTGGGGATCTGCCACCACCGCAGGGGCATAGAGCCAATCGCACTCGACAACCGTGCGATCGACGGACATCGGGAACATCCGGTGGATGATGACGTGATCGGGAACCAGGTTGACGAACACCGTCGGCCTGATCGTGATCGCGTAGTACCGACGATCCCGATCCTCTCCCACTCCATGGAGGGCGTCGAATCCGTGGGAGCCGTCGACGGTGAAGCCGGCTATGTCGCTGCCGAATTCGGCACCGTGACCCACGTACGTCTGCGCTGCCATGCCGTCGGCGAACTCGGGTAGCACCTCGGTGAGTTCGGGGTGAATCGACGCGCAGTGATAGCACTCCATGAAATTCTCGACGATGAGCTTCCAGTTGGCCTTGACGTCGTAGACGATCCGACGCCCCAGGGCAAGTGATTCCATGTCGTACGAATCGATGGCACCCACACCTCCGAGCCGTTCGCGAACATCGCCCTGCACCGTGTCCTCGAACGATGGAGCCTCGTCGGCCACGCACACCCAGACGTACCCGAGCCATTCCCGGACGTGCACCTTCCGGAGCCCGTACTCCACACGATCGATCATCGGCATGTCGATCAGGTTCGGAGCTGCGATCAGCTTGCCGTCGAGATCGTACGTCCATGCGTGATAGGGACATTGAAAGTTTCGACGCACCGTGCCCGACGGCTCGGTGCACAGTGTCGCGCCGCGGTGTCGGCAGATGTTGAAGAACGCGGTCACACCGCCCTTCCGATTGCGGCTCACCAGGATCGACTCACGACCGACCTGAACCGTGCGGAACTTTCCGGGTTCTCCGATGTCATCCGATCTGATCGCACAGAACCACATCTTCTCGAAGATCTGCTCCTGCTCGCGGACGAAATATGCGGGATCGACGTAGGTTTCGCCGCCCAACGTCGGAAGCAGAGTGGGCTGGAGTTCGGGATCGACCATCGTCATGCCGACACCGCGCATCTCGCCGGGTCGAACAGCGCAATGGGGTGGTTCGTCGCACCGTCGATCGCAAGGTCAGCCAGAACTTCTCCGATGACGGGCACGAACTTGAAGCCGTGGCCCGAAAAGCCGCACGCCACGGTGACATTGGCGTGGTCCGGATGCTTCGCCAGAACGAAGTGCTCGTCCGGAGTCGTGGTGTACATGCAGGTCTTCGCGTCCTGATGTGGCCCGGACAGCGCCGGGAACGTGGTGACGATGCGCTGTTGCAGTCGAGCGATCTCCTCGGGATGCACTGTGCGATCGATGGTGTCGGGGTCGCACGGTGTTCCAGCACGGAAGAACGAGATCTTCACGCCGCCGCCCTCCCCGTCGATGGCCGGAAACCCGTAGATCTGATCCGGCCCGTCCCCGCAGATGTACACGGGGTGGTGCGAGCTGTCGAAGGCCGCTTCGCCCGACTCCGGGGTGATCCAGTGCATCACCTGCCGTTCGACAACCATCGGTACGCCGATCTCGGCCAACAGCTTCGGTGCCCACGCTCCCGGTGAAATGACCAGTGCTCCAGCGGTGTACGTGCCGGCCACTGTGGTCACGGTCACCGAGGAGTCGGTGGATTCCCAACCGAGCACCTTCTCGTCGTAGCGCAGTTCGGCACCGGCAGCCTCGGCGAGATCGAGGTGTGCGGCGACCGTCGCCTCGGGTCGAGCGATGCCCGCCTTCTCCTCGAAGAGGGCGAACTCGTCGGGCTGCAGCCGGACAGTCGGGAAGCGCCGCTGCGCCTCGGCCGGGTCGAGTACGTCGTGCTTGAGGCCCCATTTCTCCGAGGCCCGCAGACTGCCGCCGAACGTGAGCCCATCCGGCCTTCCCACGTAGAGGCCACCGGTTTCGGTGAACACGTCCCGCCCACTGTCCGAGGCGAGGTCGTGCCACAGCTCGTACGCGCGCAGCAGCAGCGGTACGTAGGCCGGGTCCTCGAAGTACGACTGCCGATAGATGCGGGAGCCACCGTGACTCGATCCCAGCGCATGCGCGGGTCCGAACTGGTCGATACCCAGCACTCGCTGCCCGCGCCGGGCGAGGTGACAGGCGGCGGCACTTCCCATGCCGCCGATACCGAGGACGATCACGTCGTAGGTCATATCTCTCCTAGGTCGTTCCTGCGGGCTCCACTCCCGATATCTCTCCTGGGTCGTTCCTGCCGGCTCCACTCCCGTCTCAGCATCTGATCTTGTTCATGTCGGGATCCACCAGCGGTTCGGCCATCACCGTCGCGGGCAGTAGGTCTCGGAAGTACTGCACAGCAACGTGATCACCGGGTTGCACCCCTGCCGGTAGCCAGGCGTAGGCCACCGTCCTGCCGATCGTGTAGCCGTACGCGGCACTGGTCACGTACCCGACCACTGTCCCGTCCCGCAGCACCGGCTCCTTGCCCATCACCACATGTGACGGATCGTCCAACGTCAGGCAGGTCAGCACCGGTCCGGCGCCGCCTTCCTGCAACGCATCGGCTCCGACGAAGTCGCCCTTCGCTTTTCGCACCGCGAAGCCGAGCCCCGCCTGATACGGATCGTGTTCGGTGGTCATATCGGTTCCCCACGACCGGTAACCCTTCTCCAGTCGGAGGCTGTTGAACGCACTGCGCCCCGCTGCGACCACGCCATGCGCCTGCCCGGCGTCCCACAGGGTGTCCCACAGGCGCAGTGCGGTATCGGCATCCGTGTACAGCTCCCAGCCGAGCTCGCCCACGTACGACAGTCGCAGCGCCAAGACGTCGACCCCGCCGACGTGAATGGTCCTGCCGTTGAAGTACTTCAGACCGGTATGCGAGATGTCGGCCGAGGTGAGCGGAGCCAGCACCTCCCGTGCCGACGGTCCCCACAGCCCGATACAGGCGGTGGCACCGGTGATGTCGCGAATGTACACATCACGGCCGGAGTGGCGCAGCATCCAGTCTTCGTCGAGCGGACCGTTCACCCCCACTTGGAACCGATCCTCGGCCACCCGCGCGACGGTCACGTCGCTGCGCACACCGCCGGTCGCGTCGAGCATCAGTGCGTAGGTGACGGCTCCGACCTTCTTGTCGAGTTGGTTGGTCGTCAACTTCTGCAGTAGCGCGAGCGCACCGGGTCCGCCGACCTCGAGGCGTCGTAGCGGCGTCATGTCGTACATCGCCACCGCCTCGCGGGTGCGCCAGGCCTCTACCGCGCTGATCGGTGACCAGAATTTCGCCGACCACGGCTCTCGCTTGGGTGCCTGCCACTGTTCCGGAAGTTGTTCGAGCAGAGCGCTGTTGGACTCGTACCAGTGCGGCCGCTCCCAGCCCGCACCGTCGAGGAACATCGCGCCGAGCTCCTGCTGGCGGCCGTAGAACGGGCTCACTCGCAGCGGCCGCGGTTCCACTTTCGGCTGCAGTGGATGGATGATGTCGTACACCTCGACGAAGTTCTGGGCACTGGTGCGCGCCACGTTCGACGGCACCAGGTCGGTCTTCTCGAATCGGTACAGGTCGCACTCGTGCATGTCGATCTCGCTGTGCCCGGTGATCATCTGCTCGGCAAGCGATTTCGCCACACCGGCAGAATGCGTCACCCAGATCGCCTCGGAGACCCACAGCCCCTGCACTTCTCGTGATTCACCGACGATCGGTGCGCCGTCCGGGGTGAAGGAGAAGATGCCGTTGAACGCGTGCTGGACTTTCGTTTCTCCGAGAGTGGGAATGAGCTCGGTGCTGCGCTGCCAGGCGTCGGCGAAATCGGTCTCGGTGAACGGCATCGACGACGGCATGCTCTGCGCGGTCACGTTCTCACTGGAACCGAGTTCGCGGGAATCGACGGGCATGGGACGGTGGTGATACGAGCCGATCCCCAGGTGATCGCTGTGTTCACGGTAGTAGAGCCGCTCGTCCTGATGACGCAGAATGGGCAGAATCGCTTCGGTACCTGCTCGACGCGATGGCAGGTCCAACTCGGTCGTGTGCGCGTACTGATGCGCCAGCGGCTGTAGCGGCACCGCCATCCCGAGCAGCTCGCCCAGCTCCGGTCCCCAGAATCCGGCGCAGCAGACGACGATGTCGGCCTCGAACGTGTGCTCGCCCGCCCGCACGGCTGTGACTCGGCCGTTGCTCTGGTCGATCGACGTGACGTCCATTCCGCCGATGAAACGCGCACCCCGCGCGGTGGCCAGCTCGGCCTGCGTCGCGCTGGCCTTCACGGCCTTGGCCAGTCCGTCGTCGGGGGTGTGCAGTCCGGCGAGTATTCGTCCGCGGTCGAGCAGGGGGTAGAGCTCGAGGCATCGTTCGGCGTCCACCACCTCCGACGGCAGGCCCCAGGAAGTGGCGAAGCCGTGGCGTCGATGCAGCTCGTCGACGCGCTCGGGCGTCGTCGCCACCTCGAGACCGCCGACGTCGAGAAAGCAGTCGAGGCTCTTGAACTTGGCAGCCGTGTAGGCCGCGAATCGCGACATCGATCGGGAGGAGTTGGTGGCGAACACCAGGCCGGGCGCATGCGAGGTGGAACCGCCGGTGAGCGGTAGCGGGCCCTTGTCCAGGACTGTGACGTCGGTCCAGCCGCGTGCGGTGAGTTCGTCGGCGAGGCTGCAGCCGACGATTCCGGCACCGACGATCACAACCCTCGGGATGCTCGAGGACATGACACGCTCCTAGGGGGTGTACGTCGAGTTGATTTAGTTGCACAATACGAACTGCACTTCGTATAGCGCAACAGATTCACACGATCGAAACTCGAGCGTTCCACCGCCGCAACGGGGTGATCTCACGCTGGGTACAACACGAGCACTGCACACCCTCAGGTCCCCGGAGGCCCGACCATGACCGCAACGTTCTCCACCCGTGTCCTGCTCGACGTCGGTCGCGCCGAGGATCTCCCCGACGGCGAGGCCCTGCGCATCACCCCGGCCGGAGCACCGCCGATCGCGATCTTCAACGTCGAGGGTGAGTTCTTCGCCATCGACGACACCTGCACCCACCAGGACGCCTCACTGTCCGAAGGCTGGGTGGAGAACTGCGCCGTCGAATGCCCGCTCCACACAGCATGTTTCGACCTTCGCACCGGAGCGGCACTGGGCGCACCCGCCAAGATCCCCGTACGCACGCACGCCGTACACGTCGAGGACGGGGTAATCCGCATCGCGGTCACCCCGTGAAGTCGGTGACCGTGGTCGGAGCCTCGCTCGCGGGAGTGGCCACGGCGCGGGCACTGCGCGATCAGGGTTTCGACGGCCGAATCACGATGATCGGCGACGAAGTGCACCTGCCGTACGACCGGCCGCCACTGTCGAAGAGTTTTCTTCTCGGTGACGAATCCGCACTGCCACTCGACATCGACGGCCTCGATGTCGAGTGGCGTCTGGGTTGCGCGGCGACCAGCCTGTCGGGGACCACGGTCTCGACCGTATCCGGGGACATCAGTGCCGATGCGGTGGTGATCGCAACCGGCGCTGCGGCCTGCCGCCTCCCCGACACCGTCGGGATCGACGGAATTCATGTGCTCCGCAACCTGGACGATGCGCGTGCGCTGCGGTCTTCGCTGTCGTCGGGAGTTCGGGTCACGGTGGTCGGAGCGGGGTTCATCGGCAGCGAAGTCGCCTCCACGGCAGTGGGACTGGGCGCTTCGGTGACGGTTGTCGAGGCCTCGAAGACTCCGCTTGCCCGCGTGTTCGGTAGTGAGCTCGGCTCACTCATCGCCGGGTGGCATCGGAGCGCCGGTGCGGCACTACTGACCGGAGTATCGGTGGCCGGGTTCGTCGTCGAGGCGGGCCGGGTGCGTGCGGTGGAGTTGGCGGACGGTTCGATGATCGAGTCCGACGTGGTCGTCCTCGGCGTCGGTTCTACGCCGAACGTCGGATGGCTCGACGGATCCGGTTTGGACATTCACGGCGGAGTGGTGACCGATCAGCGGGGGATCACCGCGAACCCGGCCGTCGTCGCCGTCGGTGACTGCGCAGCAGTGCGAGATGCCGCCGGAGTGATTCGGCGCGACGAACACTGGACCTCCGCCGCCACCCGACCTGCCGTCACCGTCGAGGCACTACTGACCGGTGGGTCCAAGGAGTTCACCGGGCTGCCGTACGTGTGGTCGGACCAATACGCCGCACGAATCCAATTCGCCGGACATCACGGACCCGACTGCACCGCCGACATCGTCGAGGGCGACCCCGCCACCGGCCCCTTCGTCGCACTCTACCGACGCAATGACCGCCCGGTCGCCGTGCTCGCAGTCTCCTCGCCGCGATCCTTCGGCAAATGGCGTCGCCAGGTGGTCGATACCTCCGACCTGGTGACCTGAGCGTCCACTATTTCCCTCCGCCCACGGAATCCCGTTTCTCGAGCAAAATTGTGGGCAGTGACGGCAGTAGGTCGATCCATTCCCTGAACCGACAACCCCGCCGAATTCCCCAACCCCGCAACTCTCCAAACCCCGCCGCCACTCACCCGCTCCCCAAGTCCACTCGATGTGACATTGACCCCCGAAAAGGCCACCGAATGTCACATTGAGTACCCACCAACGGGAACAATGGTGACGGAACACGGGAATCGATTGTCGACTTTGGGAGCAGCAATGACCGCGCTGGATGCAGTACGACGACGTTGGCCGAAGACGA
This sequence comes from Rhodococcus sp. SBT000017, assembly GCF_003688915.1. Classification (NCBI taxonomy): domain Bacteria; kingdom Bacillati; phylum Actinomycetota; class Actinomycetes; order Mycobacteriales; family Nocardiaceae; genus Rhodococcus; species Rhodococcus sp. SBT000017. The sequence continues at coordinate 3,690,728 of NZ_REFU01000001.1, read as the reverse complement.
TGCCGTTGCAGCCGCTGCCGTCGGAATCGTGGGCCAAGCAGGAGCCCACCTGGAAGGGTGCGAATCCGCAGGTCATCGAGTCTGCTCTGAAGCGTGCGAAGACGCGGACCTCCGGCAATTGGTTTGTGTTCGCTGCCAGTCGCGACGTGAAGGCCGACAAGCCGTTCGGTCGTTACGTGGGTACCACTGAACTCGTTGCCTGGCGTGACTCTGCAGGCAAGGTCCACATCGGGCCGGGTGCGTGCCCGCATCTCGGTGCAGCGTTGGACACCGCTAAGATCGAGTGCGACACGTTGGTCTGCCGCTGGCACGGTCTTGCGCTCGGACCGAAGGGCAAGCCCGGTTGGCGTCCGGTTCCCGCATTCGACGACGGCGTTCTGGTGTGGGTACGGCTCGACGAGCTCGGCGGTGAGGAGCCGACGCCCGTCCCGGTGGTCCCGATCCGTCCGCCTGCCTCGACTGCCATCGCCGGTGTGGTCACTCTCGTCGGGAAGTGCGAGCCCGACGACATCATCGCCAATCGACTCGATCCCTGGCACGGTGCGTGGTTCCACCCGTACTCGTTCGCTCGGCTGAAGGTGGTCAGCGCGCCGACCGAAATCGATGTACCCGAGGAAGACGATCGCTTTCTGGTCGATGTGACCTTCCGCGTCAGTCGCGGCATCGGAGTTCCGGTGCGGGCCGAGTTCGTCTGCCCCGGTCCCCGCACCATCGTGATGCGCATCCTCGACGGTGAAGGAGCGGGAAGTGTCGTCGAAACGCATGCGACGCCTCTGGCCCCCGCAGCCGACGGCACACCGCGTACCGCCGTCATCGAAGCCACGATCGCGAGTTCGGATCGTCCGGGATTTCAGATGGCACGTAAAGCATCCGGTCTCCTGCGTCCGGCGATGAATTTCACCGCGGCACGGTTGTGGAAGGACGATCTCGACTACGCCGAGCGACGCTACGAGCTGCGTTCGCAGGGCCGGGCCTGATCTAGCCTTCGACGAACTCGGCGAGTTGTGCGATGACGGTGCCCCAACCGTCCTGGAAGCCGTACTCCTCGTGCATCTTTCGGTCCTCTTCGTTGCGGTGCATCACATGGGCGTGGTACTCGGTTCCGTCGGGGTGGTCGGAGAGGGTGATCGCCGCGGTCATGAACAGCTGCGGCGCCGGCCGCCACCCTTCGACGAGGGAGTTGGTGAACACGATGCGCTCACCGTCGTCGACGGCCAGGAAGCAGCCGTCGATGTGCGGCCCGAAGTCGCTACCTGATTCGCTGATCGAGGTTCGGAAGGCTCCGCCGGGTCGCGGGTCCCAACCGTCCACGCGACACAGCGCAGGCGCGGGAATCCACCATTTCTCGAACTTCGACGGGTCGATCCACGCACTCCACACTGCTGCGCGTGGAGCCTTGATCACGCGGGAAATGGTCAAGTCCAGGGAAGGATCGATCGGTGTCATTGCGCTTCACTTTCTTTCGAGGTGTCGGTGACGAACTGCTCGAGGCGATCGGTCCGGGATTCCCAGACCGCCCGCTGTTCCTGCAGCCAGTGGCCGGCCGCATCGAGGTTGGATCGCTCGATCGTGCACGCACGTACGCGGCCGACCTTGCGCGTGCGTATCCAGCCACTGCGCTCGAGCAGATGAATGTGTTTCATGAACGACGGCAGAGTCATGTCGAACGGTTCGGCAAGTTCGCCCACAGTGGCCGGTCCGGATCCCAACCGGCTCAACACTGCCCGCCGGGTCGGATCGGCCAGTGCCTGAAAGACATCGTCGAGAACGGTCGAATACTGAGCCATAAGGCACACTATCGCTCGATCAATACTTAGCGCAAGGGCTAAGTATGTGAGCGAGCTGCTGCGATCACGACCCCTACTGCGGCACAGCACTATTGGACCTTAAAAATTTCTGAGAACCTCCGAGAAACCCCTTGGCACTCTCAGGGTCAGAGTGCTAATTTTTGTCCTGCACAGTTGAGGAGCGACTCGCCACAGGGGTGAGCGCATCTGGGTACAGGAGGTGGTTGCTGTGCTTCGTTTCGATCCGTTCCGTGATGTCGATTCCCTCACCTCGGCAATGCTGGGTGCCTCTTCCGGTTCGGACCGCGCCCCGCGATTCATGCCGATGGACCTCTACAAGGTCGACGACCACTACGTCCTCAGTGCCGACCTACCCGGCATCGACCCCGGATCGATCGATGTCGACGTCGACCGCGGCACGTTGACGCTCACCGCTCATCGATCCGCTCCGGAAAGCACTGGTGTGCAGTGGATTACCTCGGAGCGATTCGCCGGCACCTTCCGTCGCCAGGTCTCTCTCGGTGACGGCGTCGATACCCAGCGCATCTCCGCGGCGTACGACAACGGCGTTCTGTCCATCACCATTCCCCTCGCCGAACGCGCGAAACCACGCAAGATCGACATCGCACACACCGAGCAGAAGTCCATCGAACACGAGTCGACCTGACCCGAAACGGACACCCGAACAGATCACGAAAACCATTGGGGTGATGCACTATGCCATCCGAGGCGGTGGTGTGGACGGAATCGACCTACCGTGAGCAGTGGTGGCGCACGGTGGTGGGCGTCGAGACGAGCATGAAGGAATGCTCGACGGCGGACGTGCTCGATCAGTGTCGAGCCGAGCCTCTCGACGACGATCTCTACCCGCACACACAGCACGCAGCCTGACGAGAAGGGCCGGTACCGAACACTCGGTGCCGGCCCTCCGTCATCGGAACCTCTACAGAGACAACGAGAAGAACGTGCTCGACGGATCCAGCACGTAGTCCCCGAACGGCGGACACTCGACGAATCCGTGGCGCGCGTACAGCCTGTGAGCCGCAGCGAAGTAGTCCTGAGTTCCCGTTTCCAGGCTCACCTTCGCGAACCCACGTCGCCTCGCGTTGTCCAGCGCGTGACCGAGCAAGCGCGACGCCACACCCTGGCCCCGCGCCGCCTCTGTGGTCCGCATCGACTTCAGCTCGGCATGATCGGGTGAGAGCTCCTTCAGCGCAGCGATTCCCAGCAGTACCTGTGCCTCCCAGGCCGTCCACACACTGACGTCCGGCCCGCGCAGACCAGACAGATCCAGGGCGTGTACACTCTCGGCAGGCGAGGTGGCGTGCATGTCCGCGAGATGCTCGGTGAGCAACGCACGCACTTGCGGACGCGACAGATCGTCGACCTCGATCCGCACGCCGGAACTCACCTGTTCATGAGCCTCTCGATGGCGTCGAACATCTTGAATCGTCCACTCGTCGGCACTGTTTCGATGTCGTGACCGGTGATGCCCCAGCTCGCCAACAGTGTGTTCGCGGCCTGCAGCCCGGTGGTGGCGGCACGTTCCATCAGCGCCACCGGCAGATCGATACGGATGCCATCGCCCGCAAGAACCAGTGCGGGTTCGGGGGTACGGACGGTGGGGCGCTCAGCGAACGCGCCGAGGCCGAACATGGGGCAGTCGTCACGCCACTCGGATCGCTCTGCGATCACCTCTGCATCAGCGGTTTCCGGATAGATCTCGTGCATCCGATCCATCAGCTGCTGACGCGTGACCTCCTCGGATTCCTCGGCGGCGTAGGCGTGCAGCTCGACGACGGAGCCGCCGGTGCGCGCAGCCCACTGCGCGGCCTCGTCCTCGAATCGTTCGAGCACGCTGATGTTGTCGATCGGCGGCATGCCACCGGTGCCGATGAAGGCGGGACGGTCGGCGTTGACTGCCTTGCTCAACCAGACGCGGTGCACCAGGAACGGCGGTGTGTTCTGCAGCGCAGCAACCTGTTTGCGCCAATCGGGCGTCCCGAGCTCGGGTGACTGCTCGAGTACTCGCTGCAATCCGGCGATGTCGGTCGCCAGTACCACTGCGTCGGCGTCGATGATGCCGCCTGCGTCGACGCGGAACTTCCGTAATCCACCGCGGCTGATCTCGCCGCACGGAGTGGAGGTTCTGATGTCGACTCCGAGTCCGGTGAGGTACTCCCCCAGCGGGTCCCACAGTGCCTGCGGATACGGGTCACGTGGAACGTCGAAGATCAGGCCCTCGGAGGAGCCGAGGAAGTAGATGTGGAACATCATGGCCAGCTCGGCGGCAGACATCTTCTCGGGATCGGCGAAGAAGCTTCGGGAGAACACTCCGAACGCCAGGTGTCGTGCGGCCTCGGGAAAGTTGATGTTGCGCAGAAACTCTGCGGCCGGAGTGGTGTCCAGCTCGTCGAAGGTCTTCGGCACACTCACCGTCATCAACGGCAGTGCCGCAATACCATTGAGGTCGGTGAGGTCCTTCCACCGGAACGTCGGACTACGCTTGACGAACGCGAAGGCGTTCAGTGGCGGCGTTTCGGGCAGGCCCTTGAATCCGTCGATCCGGCCGTCGCCGTCGATCAGTGGGTAGTCGTCCACCGGACGCAGCCGTGTCAACTCGGGGTCGGTGCGGCGGAGCAGGTTTCGCAGGTTGTAGTACTGCCGGAAGAACGCGTGGAAGCCGCGGCTCATGGTGGCGGGTGAGCCGTCCTCGAGCGTCGTGTCCCATCCGCCGACGCGGCCGCCGAGGTAGCTCTCGCGTTCGACCACGTGCACTTTCACTCCGCGCTCGGCCAGTGCGGTCGCAGCACTCAGCCCCGCGATACCACCGCCGACCACCACCACGTGCGGCACGTCCGCCAGCTGTGTGGCGTCGCAATACCCTTGCGTCGCAGCATGGGTGACTTTTTTGGAGTCGGTCAACGCTCTTCCTCCGTGGGACGAGAGCCGAGGAACGTGTGCACCACATCGTTCTGCCAACCGGTCATGGTCTCTCTGGCTACGCCGGTGTAGCCGGCTCGCTGCATCCGCCGCATGAAGGCCGAGGCACCGTCGAAGGTCACGACGCTGCGCCACAGATGCCGGTACAGAGTGGCGTCGCGTGTCGCCAGCCAGCCGAGCGGAATGATGATGCCCCAGCTCACCACGTTCCAGGAGATCCTGGCCCGGAGCGAATCGTGCACCGAGTACTCGTGGAACGCGATGGTCGAGCCCGGACGCAGCAGTGACAGAAGCGATTTCAGCTCGGTATCGGGATCGTCGACGTTCCTGATGAGGTACGCGGCGAGTATCGCGTCGAACGGACCGTCCACCCCGTTCATCGCCAGATCCTCGACGCGTGAGTGCACGAACGTCACGTTCGACGGCCAGTCCTTGCTCCGCGCGACCTCGAGCATCTCGGCCGACGCGTCGGCGGCGACGATCTCCGCATGCGGCGCGGCTTCGAGCAGCGCTGCAGTGGATGCGCCGGTGCCGCAACCGATGTCGAGCAGACGCAGGCCGGCACCCAGGTTCGGGATCCGCAGGCGCTTGGCCGACTTGAGCAGGTGGTCGTGATAACCGGGGTTCGCTCCGACGAGTCGGTCGTACGCCTTCGCGCCGACATCGAATGCCCCGGGAACTTCGTTGCGCGGCAGTCCGCTCTTACCGACCTTCACAGTGCCTCTTCCTTGCTGACGCGGGCCGAGGGCCCACCCTGGACCGATACGACATCACCGTGCTGCAACTGCCGTCCGCGCCGCACGTCGACATCCCCGTTGACACTGACCAAACCGTCGGCGATCACGCCCTTCGCCTCCGCACCGGATTCGATGAGGTTGGCGAGCTTGAGGAATTGACCCAATCTGATCGATTCGTCGCGGATGGGGACATCGTGTGCGTCGGACATGTCTCCATCCTGTACTAGCAAGCCGTTCGCTGCTACCAACCGGTCACATCGACGAACGGAACCGGCGCAAGCGCAGGCTGTTGCTCACCACGAACACCGAGGACAGCGCCATCGCGGCACCGGCGAGCATCGGGTTGAGCAGGCCCGCAGCGGCCAGCGGAACTGCAGCGACGTTGTAGGCGAAGGCCCAGAACAGGTTGCCCTTGATGGTGCTCAGCGTGCGTCGCGAGAGCCGGATGGCGTCGCCCACGGCCCGCAGATCACCGCGCACCAACGTCAGGTCGCTCGCCTCGATCGCCACATCGGTGCCCGTACCCATCGCAAGCCCCAGATCGGCCGTGGCCAGCGCGGCCGCGTCGTTGATCCCGTCACCGACCATCGCCACGACCTTGCCCGACGCCTGCAGCTCGGTGACGGCATCGACCTTGCCCGTCGGCAGGACACCGGCGATGACCTCGTCGATTCCCACCTCGGCGGCGATCGTGCGCGCGGCGGCCTCGTTGTCGCCGGTCAGCATGACGGGAGTCAGGCCGAGCGCTCGGAGTTCCGCGACGGCTTGCTTCGACGTCGGCTTGACCGAATCGGAGACCACCAGCACTCCGCGAGCCCTGCCGTCCCAGCCGAGTGCGACGGCGGTCCGTCCCTGCCGTTCGGCGGCCTCGAAAGCATCTGCAAGCTCCGACGGCAGCGGCATCGACCAGTCGGCCAACAGCGAGCGCCGCCCGATGACCGCGGCGCGACCGCCCACGACACCCTGCACCCCGAGTCCGTCGAGGCTGGTGAATTCCTCGACGTTCATGGACTGGGTCGAACCCGCGATGGCGCGGGCGATGGGGTGCTCCGAACCCGATTCCAACGCTGCCGCCACGGCACGGACCACGTCCTCGTCCTCGCCGTCGGCCACGTGGACCGACTGCAGAGTCATCTCCCCGGTGGTGACGGTTCCGGTCTTGTCGAGTACGACGGTATCGACGCGGCGCGTGGATTCGAGGATTTCCGGGCCCTTGATCAGGATGCCGAGTTGCGCGGCCCGTCCGGTGCCGACCATCAATGCAGTCGGTGTGGCAAGTCCGAGCGCGCACGGGCACGCGATGATGAGCACCGCGACCGCAGCGGTGAACGCACCGGCTGCGGAACTGCCTGCACCGAGCCAGAATCCGAGCGTCGCGACCGAGATCGCGATGACGATCGGCACGAAGATTCCGGAGATACGATCGGCCAAGCGCTGCGCCTGCGCCTTGCCGGTCTGCGCGTCCTCGACGGCCTTCGCCATCTGTGCGAGCTGAGTATCGGCACCGATTCGCTGTGCCCGCACGGTGATCCGGCCACCGACGTTGAGCGTCGCACCGACCACGGTGTCGCCGACGCCGACCTCCACGGGCACGGATTCGCCCGTCAGCATCGATCGGTCGACGGCCGAGGATCCACTCTCGACGGTGCCGTCCGTGGCCACCTTCTCGCCCGGACGAACGACGAACAGATCGCCGACGGCCAACTGCTCGATCGGAATCTGTTGTTCGTCACCGTCTTTCAGTACAGCAACCGTCTTGGCACCGAGGTCCATCAGGGCGCGCAACGCTGCACCGGCCTGACGCTTGGATCGGCTCTCGAACCATCGTCCGGCCAGGATGAAGGTGGTCACGCCGGCTGCGGCTTCGAGGTAGATGTTGCCGGCCCCGTCCGTTCGCGCGATCGTGAACTCGAACGGATGCGTCATACCCGGGGTGCCTGCGGTGCCGAAGAACAGTGCGTACAGCGACCACCCCAACGCCGCGAGGGTGCCCATGCTGACGAGGGTGTCCATGGTGGAGGTGCCGTGCCGCAGGTTGGTCCATGCGGCGCGGTGGAACGGCAACGCGCCCCACACGACCACGGGCGCGGCGAGAGTCAACGACAGCCATTGCCAGTTGGTGAACTGCAACGCCGGAATCATTGCCATCGCGATCACCGGCACACTGAGCACCGCCGAGACGATCAATCGCTGCTTCAACGGGTCGGTGGGAAGCTCGTCGACCGGTTCGGCCGCGGGCAGAGTCGCGGTGTAGCCGGCGGCTTCGACTGCCGCGATCAGGTCCTCGGTGGCCACGCCGTCACTGGTGACACGCGCCTTCTCGGTGGCGTAGTTGACCGTCGCCGATACCCCGTCGAGCTTGTTGAGCTTGCGTTCGATGCGGTTGGCGCACGACGCACAGGTCATGCCGCCGAGGATCAGTTCGGTTTCCTGGCTCATGACTGTCCCTCCTGTGCCTCGATGGTGAATTCGGCTGTGTGTACGACGCCCCCGTGCTGGAAGTCCAGGTAGGGCGCGTATGTTCCCGCGGTCGGCGCAGCCGCCGCGTCGTGCGAGTCGTGGTCGGTGTGCGAGTCGTGGTCGGTGTGCGACGCCACGGGGGGCGGGACGTCGGGTCCGATCTTGTCCCCGACGAACAGCGCCGCCAGGAACAGGAACGCGATCCCGACGACAAATCCGACGAGCTTGGTGGGTGCGTCGAGTTCCTGCCGTTCTGTGTTCACGGCACTACCCTACCCCCCCAGGGTATCTATCCGGTAGTTCCGAGTGCCATCTTGTAGCCGACGTGGGAGTCGACGAAGCCGAGACGGGTGTAAAAGCGATGGGCGTCCGTTCGAGTGGCGTCGGACGTCAACTGCACCAGAGCACACCCCCGTCGCTCGGCCTCCGCGATCGCCCACCTGATCAGCGCACCGCCGAGCCCCCGGCTGCGCCACCGCGCGTCCACCCGAACTGCTTCGATCTGCGCCCGCAATGCGCCCCCTCGGGCAAGCCCGGGAATGACGGTCAACTGCAGCGTTGCCACTACCTCGTCACCGTGCACCGCCACGACCTGCAGGTTCCGTGGGTCCGAGGAGATGTCCTCGAACGCGGCGCGATACCGATCCATGTCATCGGCGCGCTCCCGAGTGACACCGAGCGGGTCGTCGAGCAGTAATGCCACGATCGATTGGAGGTCCGACGCCACCGCCTCACGCACCGAGCAGCGGGTGCCGTCGGTCAGGTCGAATCCCGTCGATGTCATTCGAGGATGAAAAGCCATGCGTACGACGGTAAATGATGCGGTTTGTAACGCGAAGGACCCGACCGACGAAATCCCGGGTAACCCACTGGCAACTGCAGTCGGGATCAGTTCGGGCGGACATGATGGGGATCGAAAACATGAATGTTGGCAAGTCGAAGCGTGCGCGCGTCGCGTTGAGCGCGTTCGCGATCGGAGCCCTCGGTGCCGGAGTAGTTGTGGCCGCACCGTGGTCGTCTCCCTCCACGACCACCGAAGCATCCATCGAACTGGTGTCGACGGCCACCTGCTACGACATGGTCAGCATCGCGATCGGCGGCCGCGGCGACACCCCGCGCGAGGGCGTCAAGTGGCTCACCACCCCCGAGGGCGAGCGGCTCCCCGCAGCGATGTCCGGCGACTACTCCAGCGACTGGATCGACCAGGCCGTGCGTGCCCCCAACAACGGCAACGTGGTTCCGGACTCCTACGCCGCGGTGTACGTCGAGTACCCGGCCGACCTGGCGAGCTACGAGAACGCCGTGCAGACCGGCGTCACCAACTCGCAGACCATCATGAGGACGATCACGGCGTCCTGCCCCGACACTCGATTCGCCATCGTCGGCTACAGCGAGGGCGCAGACGTTGCCCGCCGCACCGCGATGGAGGTCGGCAACCAGGTCGCCGGAACCGACGGCAAGTACGGAATCGTCGACCCCTCCCAGGTCGTCGGTGTCGTCATCTTCGCCGACGCCGGCCGCGTCGCCGGGGAGGGCCCGTTCCCCGGTGCCGAGAACCCGTTCAGCAATCCGGACGGCTTCGACACCCGGTACCAGAACGGCAACAACGCAATTCCCGGCCAGGGAGCACTCCCCGGCACGTCCGGCGGATTCGGAGCGCTCGACGGTCGAGTGGCGTCCTTCTGCTCCGACGGCGACCTCACCTGCGCACTGCCCGCCAACACGTCACTGATTCACCTCGCCGCCAACGTCGGTCGCCAGGTCAACGCCGACGCGCTGCAGAACGAGAACCTCACCCCCGCCACCGGTGCCGATCTGGCGCTGGCCCTGGGACGCATCGCCGTCAATGCCTTCAACGACATTGCCTCGCAGCCCGACTGGATGCAGAGCGACGAGACGTTCCTCGACGTGTTGATCAAGGTGTCCGAGCCCGGCTACAAGCCCGGCGCAGTGACCACACCGGTCGCGGCCAAGGTCGACGGCGAGCAGGAGCCCATCGAGACCGGTCAGATGGTCGACATGGTGTACCTGCCGCAGAAGATCTTCAGGGAGATCACCGGTTTCATCTCCTCGAATCAGAACACCATTCCCGTCGTGATGAACGACCCGTACGGCCTCACCCTGGCACCCGGATCGGGACACCACTTCGACTACTGGCGCAACGCCGATCCCGCCAACGGCAAGCCGCTGACCTCGGTGCAGTACGCCGCGGCCTGGTTGACGCAGCTGGCGGAGCAGGCCAACAGGGGCGAGCCGGTGAAGACCAAGGAGGTGCAGGAGAAGGCTGGACGTGCAGCGATCGAAACGATCGTCGCACCTGTGACCACGTCGGCAACGGCAACTCCGAAGGCGACGACGACCGCCCCGGCAACCTCGACGCCCGTCGTGACCACCACCGTCCCGGTTGTACCTGCACCCGTCACCACCGCCGAGACGCCGGCACCCGCCGTCGTCGAGACGACCCCCGAGTGCACGATCCCCGTCGACGGTGAAACCCCCGTCGAGGGAGCACCGCCGGTCTGCGTCACCCCGACGGCAACCGACGCCGAGGTAGCACCGGAGTCCGTCGTTACGACCACCGAGGTTGTACCTGCGCCGTAGTCCATTGCGTGCAGAACGCTCACGAGCCCGTCCACCGCAGTCATCGGGTGGGCGGGCTCGTGTGGTTTCGCATCGAGCGGTTTGCAGTCGAATTCACCGGACTCAGGTACCCGCGATTCGTTCCCAATCAGAACGACTCTGGACCCGATCTTCCACATGCACCATGACAGTCGCCAGCGGTACCGCCACGACCAACCACAACAGCGGGGACAGCGGCAGTCCTACCCGGCCGAGCTTCGCGGGGATAGCCGCCGTCGGTAGCTACCGCGCCGCCGGGTTCTGGGTGGGTCTGCGCATCAACAGCACGCAGGCAACCGTCACCACTGCAACGACCACGAGCCCGGCCACCGACAGCATCAGGTGGTCGGGCTCGCTCGTGCGGGTGGCCACTGCGTCGGTAGACGATGACAGACCCGGCTGATAGCTCGCGGCGTACACCGTCACCGGCAGGGTCATGGTGAACAGCGCGGGCAACGCGACGGCAAGCGAGCCCGGCGCAGTCGACAGTGTGGACGCCACCGCATACGCGACGACGAACGGCAGAGCGAACTGCGACACCGGCGGCAGAGCGACGTAGCCCTCGATCAGAGCTGCACCGGCAACGAGGAGCAACCCACCCAGTCCGACGTACAGCTGCGGCCAGCGGTAGCCGATCCCCGCCCCGACGACCAGCAACGCGGCACTCACGGCCAATTGCAGCGAATCCTCGACGGCGAATCCCATCGACCCGATCGTGGCCGACGCGAACAGCACCAGCAGTACGCGCCCGTCCCGCCCGGGGAATGCGAACGCCGCCACCACCGCAAGAACGGCCATACCGGCGAGCGCACCGAACCAGACGGCGTCCCCACTGTCGTGGCCGCCGGCGAACCAACTCAGAACACCGGCAGCTACGGGCAGCGGAAGTCCGACCAGCAGAGTCCGTCGGGTCTCGTGCGACTGCAACGCCACATCGCGGTGTGCCAGGAACAGCGAGAGCGCCCCACCCAGTGCCGCAATCACCATGATGATCGCCCGCTCCGGAACCACCGCGTCCTCGGCACCGACGACATCCCACACGAACACGGGACCGTCGTCGACTTGCAGCAGGGCATCCAGCGCTGTGCCGAGAAGACCGGCTCCGATCGCGGCGACGGCCAGCGATGCCTGCGCTCCGCGATGCCGCCCCGCGAGTACGGCGGACGCGCCGAGCAGGGCGCCTGCTCCCACTGCGCCGGCCCAGTCGCCGAACATTCCGGTCACCATGCCCACTGTCCGGAACAGGACGACGAGTACTGCTCCGATCGCCACGACGAGCACACCGCGCGCACTCGAACGCGCGAGCGCGACGCTGGTCAGGCACGCGGTCAGCGCGAGGACGGTGAGCCCGTTGACGATCGTTGCCAGTGAACCGAATTCGGCCGTGCTGCTCAGCAGGGAGTCGAAGGGTCGGATATCACCGATCGCATAGCCGACGGTCAGCCCGGCCAGGAGCATCGACAGTACTTTCATACTGTCGATCATGCCGTCAGCCGAACTTCACTCCCTGTGCCAGGGGCAGTTCGTTCGAGTAGTTGACCGTGTTCGTAGCTCGCCGCATGTAGGCCTTCCACGCGTCCGAACCGGATTCACGGCCCCCACCGGTTTCCTTCTCGCCGCCGAAGGCACCGCCGATCTCTGCGCCGGAGGGGCCGATGTTGACGTTCGCGATGCCACAGTCCGAGCCGGCAGCGGACAGGAAGCGCTCCGCCTCGCGGAGGTCGGTGGTGAAAATCGACGACGAAAGACCCTGTGGCACATCGTTGTGCAGTGCGATTGCCTCGTCGAGGGTGTCGTACGTCAGCACGTACATGATGGGCGCGAACGTCTCGTGCTTGACGATGTCGGTCTGCGCGGGCATCGTCACGATCGCGGGCTGAACGTAGAACGAGTACTCGTCGACCACATTCACCCTCTCCCCGCCGACGACGACCGTTCCACCGTCGGATATCGCGGTCTCGAGTGCCTTCTGGTACCCCGCGTAGGCGCTGGCATCGATCAGTGGACCTACCAAAGTGTCGGTGGCCAAGGGAGATCCGATGGAGAGCGTCTCGTATGCCGCGACCAGCTTGCCGACCAGTTCGTCCGCGACAGAGGAATGCACGATGACGCGTCGCAGCGAGGTGCAGCGCTGACCGGCGGTTCCGGCGGCCGAGAACACCAGTCCACGCGTCGTCAGATCGAGATCGGCCGACGGCGTCACGATCGCTGCGTTGTTTCCGCCGAGTTCGAGCAACACTCGGCCGAATCGCTCGGCGACCCGAGGCGCGACGGCACGGCCCATTCTCGTCGAGCCGGTGGCCGACACCAACGCAACCCGCGAATCGTCCACCAACGCTTGGCCGGACGCGCGATCACCGACCACCAGCTGCGCGATCTTGGGGTCCACTCCCGCGGCAGCGGCGGCACGCTCGAACAGTGCCTGCACTCCGACTGCCGTCAATGGAGTCTTCTCCGACGGCTTCCAGATGACGGTATCGCCTGCGACGAGTGCGAGAGCGGTATTCCAACTCCACACGGCGACAGGGAAATTGAAGGCAGTGATGACACCGACGACACCGAGCGGGTGCCATTGCTCCATCATCCGATGCCCGGGCCGTTCGGTGGCGATCGTATTGCCGTACAGCTGACGCGAGAGTCCGACGGCGAAGTCGCAGATGTCGATCATCTCCTGCACCTCACCGAGCCCCTCGGAAACGATCTTTCCGGCCTCGATGGACACCAGCGCGCCCAGATCCTCCTTGTGTACGCGCAGCAGTTCTCCGAGTTCCCGGATCACCTGACCACGCACGGGGGCAGGCACCTGCGACCACGACACGAAGGCGGTGCGCGCGTCGGCTACGACGGTCTCGACATCGTCCGCCGAAGCCGACGCCAGCGACGCCAAGTTCCCTCCGGTGATCGGCGACCGCGCGATGATCGCGTCGGGTCCCGCGGGGCATCGAGCGCGATCGTGGCACCCAGCCGGTCGAGGATCGCGCGAGTGCGCACACTCAACTCGTCGTGGGTGATGGATGCAGACATGCGCGTACACCTTCCGTGAAGAGAACCGAACTGTCGGAGATCAGCCTACCGATGAGGGTCGCAACCGTATAATTTCCTGTTCTATGGACTTGCTTACGGAATTTTAACGCGTATCTTCGACGTTATGACGCAAGTATTACAGCGCACAGGAGCGACCATCGACGCCTCGACGGTTCGCGAGGTGATCGGTGAACACCTACTGGCCGACGGTTTCGAGCTGGTGTTGGACCTCGATGCCTCGACCGGGGCAACCCTGGTCGACGCCAGGGACAGCACCCGCTACCTGGACCTGTTCACGTTCTTCGCGTCCAACGCCCTGGGCATGAACCACCCCGCGCTGATCGACGACTCGGAGTTCCGGGCCGATCTGATGCAGGCAGCGATGAACAAGCCGAGCAACTCCGACATCTACACCGTCCCCATGGCTCGATTCGTCGACACGTTCGCGCGGGTCCTCGGTGACGCTCGCCTGCCCCACCTGTTCTTCGTCGAGGGCGGCGCACTGGCGGTGGAGAACGCGTTGAAGGTCGCCTTCGACTGGAAGTCACGCTGGAACGAGCGCCACGGCATCGATCCGTCGTTGGGCTCACAAGTCATGCACCTCGAGCACGCGTTCCACGGACGTTCGGGGTACACGATGTCTTTGACCAACACCGACCCGAACAAGGTCGCACGCTTCCCGAAATTCGACTGGCCGCGCATCCCGTCCCCCTTCATCAGATCCGATGCGAACATGGACGAACTCGAGGACGCCTCCTTGGCGGCGGCTCGGGTGGCGTTCGAGGCCAATCCGCACGACATCGCCTGCGCCATCATCGAACCCATCCAGGGCGAGGGCGGCGATCACCACTTCCGGCCTCGTTTCCTGCAGAAGTTGCGCGAGCTCTGCCACGAGTACGACGCCTTGTTCGTCATGGACGAGGTACAGACCGGAGCCGGAATGACCGGTACGGCATGGGCTTTCCAGCAGCTCGACGTCGTCCCCGATGTCGTCGCCTTCGGCAAGAAGGTTCAGGTCTGCGGCGTCATGGCCGGCGGTCGCGTCGACGACATCGACGACAACGTCTTCGCTGTCAGCTCCCGCATCAACTCGACGTGGGGTGGCAACCTCACCGACATGGTGCGGTCGCGTCGGATCCTGGAAGTCGTCGAGGCCGACAACCTCATCGAACGAGCCGGAGCACTCGGCGCGGTACTGCTGAAGCAGTTGCAGGAGTTGGCAACTCGACACACAGTTGTATCCGAGGTCCGTGGCCGCGGGCTGATGTGCGCCTTCTCCCTGCCCGACGCCTCCACCCGCGACCGAGTGATCGAACTGTTGCGTACCGAAGAACATGTACTGGCGCTCGGCTGCGGCGACGCAGCAGTGCGATTCCGTCCTGCACTGACGATCACCGAAGCCGAGCTGACCCAGGCAGTCGACTCCATCGACCGGGTGCTGGGCATGCTCTAGCGCTCGGGCTCGATATCCTTGTGCGCCAATCGAATCTGTGACGTCGGGATGATGCCTGGACGGAAGTAGAAGTTCTCCGGCGACTGCACGAGATCACCGTCTTCGACTCCGCTGACCTCCCAGACATCGACCGGTCCACCTGTGTTGTTCATGCCCACGAACCAATCACGTTCCCACGCATCGGCGGCCAGAAAGCAACCTTCCTGCTCGGGCTGGTGGCTACCGGCAATACCGCGAGCGGCACCCATTCGACGCCAGTCGAGTCCGTGCCGCCGAATCGACTCACGGTTGAGCACCGAGGTCACGTGATAGCGAATGGTCATCGGCAAAAAATAGCAACGGAAACTGGCCGGGTACAGCGATTATCGGCCCCTCCACAATCCCGTGTCAGGCAATTCTTGACAACACGTCCTTCTGCTGTCAGGCTTTTCCTGACACAGGAGGTAGTCCATGGATCCCATCACCCTCGCAACCGAGGCAGATATCACCGCTGCAACGCGGGCCGTCGTGACGGCAGCAGCCACCGAGGCCGGGAGCATCGCAGACGAGATCATCGGCACCGGCCCGCTGCCGGGCACACCGGAATGGGAGGCCGAGCAATCGACCGATCTGCCCGCACGACGGAGTATCGCGTGGCATCTACTGAGCCTGCGCGTGCAACTGGCAGCGGGCCTGGACGGCATCGAAACCGTTGTGGTGCTCCGTGTTCAGGGCGCAACGTGGGCGACGATCGGGATGGCCGTCGGAATGTCGCGGCAGTCGGCTCACGAGCGGTGGGGTGCCCGATCGGCGGCCGTTCTCGATCCGGTCGGCGACGGACTGCCCGAGATCGTCCCGAACGACAGCCCCGCGTGAACTACAACAGCATTCGCTCGGCGCCCACTGCCACGGCGTCGGCCGCTCGCTGGAGTGCAGCAGACGACAGCGACCATTGCTGCCAGTACAGCAACACGTCGTCGATTCCGTTGTCGTCGAAGCACTTCAGCGAGTCGCGGGCCTGCAGATCGGGAATCATGCCCCAGCCGAATCCCAGGTCGACGGCCCGCGCGTAGTCCGCGGACGCCGGCACCAGATGCCTCGGGGGCTCATGTGGTTCGACATCGAATCGCTGTAAGTAGTTGTCCTGCAACCGGTCGTCGGAATCGAAGACCACCACCGGCGCGGAACGCAAGGCCTCTGCGGTCACCCCCGCGGCGAACCACCGTTCGATGAACTCGGGGGTGGCCGACGGCCGGTAGCGCATCGCACCGAGGCGTCGAACGGTGCAGCCGCGAACCGGGTCGGCCACCGATGTTATTGCAGCGGAGACGATCCCGTCGTGCAGCAATTGCGCGGTCCGGTCCTGATCCTGTCGATGCAGATCGAAGGTCATCTGGGACGCCAGTGGAGCGAGCGCGGGCAATACCCAGGTCGCCATCGAATCCGCATTGACGGCAATCGAAATGGGCGCAGCGACACCGTCGTCACTCAGTTCTGCCCGAGTCTGCTCGGTGAGAGTGTCGATCTGGCGCGCCAAACGCAGCACTGCGACACCCGATTGGGTTGCCACCACCGGCTTGCTCCGCTGGACCAGAGTCCGGCCGAGCGACTGCTCCAAGGACTTGATGCGCTGACTCACCGCCGACGGCGTCACGTACAGCGCGCGAGCCGCGGCCTCGAAGGTCCCGCCGTCGACCACGGCCCGCAGGGCCCTGAGCTGCTCGATCTCCATTAGATGAAGCTACGCTAATTGTTCCTGAAATACATTCGCTGGACCTAATCCCAACTTGTTCCTAGCGTTGCCGTCATGACCTCCCTTGCCGCCGCACAATCGACCCTCACCGGACTGGGCGTCGGACTCTCCCTCATCGTCGCCATCGGAGCGCAGAACGCATTCGTACTGCGTAAGGGCCTACAACGCGCCCACGTACTGCCCGTGGTGGCAGTGTGCGCGCTGTCCGACGCGGTGCTCATCCTGGCCGGGGTGGCAGGAATCGGCGTTCTCGTGGACCGGTTTCCCGTCGCCCTGCGGGTCGTGACCGTCCTCGGTGCTCTGTTTCTCCTCGTCTACGGTCTGCTGGCGTTGAACCGCGCCCGAACGCCGGGTGCGATGACCTCTCAGGTGGAGGGAACGGGTTCTCTGATCGCAGCCGTCGCCACGTGCCTGGCTCTGACCTGGCTCAACCCTCACGTCTACCTCGACACCGTGGTGTTTCTCGGGTCGATCGGAAACCGTCAGCCGGGGGACCTGCGGTGGTGGTTCGCCGCCGGCGCGATGCTGGGCAGCGTGCTGTGGTTCACCGCCCTGGGATACGGATCGCGGGTGCTCAGTCCGCTGTTC
The DNA here is from genome assembly GCF_003688915.1 of Rhodococcus sp. SBT000017. Lineage (NCBI taxonomy): Bacteria > Bacillati > Actinomycetota > Actinomycetes > Mycobacteriales > Nocardiaceae > Rhodococcus > Rhodococcus sp. SBT000017. Next base: position 3,673,385 of record NZ_REFU01000001.1, on the reverse strand, counting down.
GCGAGGCCGTCGGCGTGGCGAGTACTCGACCTCGGTATCGGAGTGATGATGCTGACCCTGGCTGCTCTGCTGGTTTTCGGCTGAACCACGACATTGACGTCCGGAGCACTTGATCCGCAGTACAACGAGTGATCTGATAGTCGCGAAAGACCGACCGCACGGTCTGACAACCCTGGAGGATTTCCGTGCCGTACCTCGGCTTGCTGATCATGCTGCTGTCGATCTTCTGCTTGATCGACGTCATCACCGCCGACGACTCGGGAATTCGCCACCTCCCGAAGATCGTCTGGCTGCTGCTCGTCATCGTTCTGCCGCTCGCCGGGTCTCTTGCGTGGCTCCTCGTCGGCCGGCCCGAGAACGGCGGCATCTGGGGTGGCAGCGGCGCATCCCGGACCGCGTCGGCCTACCCCGAGTACGACGCCAGACCCGGACGCGCCGTTGCCCAATCGCAGGAGAGCGACGAGGAATTCCTACGCCGTTGCCGCGCGCGTGCCGAGGAACAGCGCCGCATTGCCCGCGAGCAGCGCAAGAACGATTGAGACCATGGCCAAGCTGACCGTCTTTCCCGAACCGAACTCCGCCCTCTCCGATCCCGCTGACCTGTTTCGCGAGTACCTACGCTTCTATCGCGGCGAGTTGGTTCGGCGAATCACTGCGCTGAGCGAGGATGCCCTGAACTCCACGACAGTGCCGTCCGAGTGGACCCCACTGCAGATGCTCACCCACCTGGTGCACATGGAGCAGCGCTGGTTCGTCTGGGGATTCCTCGCCCGCGCAGTCGACGCACCGTTCGGTGACCAGAAGGACGGGTCGTGGCATGTGCCCTCCGATGCGGACGCCGAGACCCTGCTGCGCAGACTCGAGGACGGTGCCCGCCTCACCGAAGAGGTACTGAGCTCACACCGGATGGACGAATTGGCCACTCTCGGTGGGCGATTCACCGATGAAAGGCCGACTCTGAGTTGGATCTGCTTCCATGTACTCCAGGAATACGCCCGACACCTCGGCCACCTCGACGTCGCTGTCGAACTCGCCGGCGGGCCGAGAGGTGAAGAAACCGAGAGCTGACGCCTCAGACGTTCGCGTACAGATCGACGGTGGTGCCGTCGGGGTCGTGCACGACGGCATAACGCTGTCCCCAGAACGCATCCCAGGGCTGCAGGTGACCGGTGTACCCAGCCGCGGTCACCGCTGCCCATGCGGCGTCCACCCCGTCGGGGGTACCGCAGTCGAAGGCGAGCGCAACGCGGTGGCCCCCGCTGGGCGGCGTCCACGTCGGATCGAACGAGGTGATGGTCGACGGCAGGTCGAACAACAAGCGAACGCCGCCGAGGTCCACTTCCACATGTTGCTCGACATCGGCAGTGGCCGGAATGTCCAGTCCCAGAACACGGTAGAACGCCAGAGCTGCGGCCATGTCGGCGACAATGATTTCGATTCCTGCGAGGCGAGGGTTCACGGGAAGAAGGTTAGACCTGTCAGCCCCAGTTCGCGGCATTCGTCAGACAGAAGGGATGCCCTGACGGGTCGAGCAACACCCGCCATGTCTCACCCGGCTGGTCCTCGGGCAGCGTCGCACCCAGATTCACTGCCGCACTCGCCGCGGCGTCGAGATCCTCGACCGCAAGATCGAAGTGAAACTGCTTGCTGCCGTTGGCATTGGGCCAGGCCGGAGGCCGATAGTCGTCGATGCGACCGAATCCGAGCGCACTGCTCGGCCCTTGCAGCATCGCGTAGTCCTTCTCCGCATGGACGACGCTCCAACCCAACAGCGACGACCAGAACGCGGAGCTGACCTCGGGATCTGCGCAATCCAGGGTGACCATCTTCAGGGTGGCAACGGGTGTCTCGGTCATGATGTTCTCCTCCTTGTGTCGGACCAGACTCCTACACTGACGCGCGTGCCGGATAGGAAAAGCGCGACAACCACCCAGTCCGGTGTCCTGCGGCCCGACAAGCTGGCGAAATTCGTCGACCTTCGACGGCTGCCGTGTGCCACATCCCTGGAACCGTGGGTCGAGAACTACTGGCAGCTGCAGTGGACTCTGCCGTCGGGCACGTCTCACAGCAGCTCGACGCTCCCCCACCCGGCCTGCACGTTGAGCGTCGAACACGGTTGGACCCGCGAGGGCGTCGTCGAGCCGGTCGTCGTGACGGGGGTGCTCACGCGCCGTTTCGACGTCGTTCTCGCCGAGTCCGGGTGGGTCTTCGGCGTCAAGTTCCGGCCCGGCGGCTACGCGAGTTTCACCGGAACCGTGGCAAGAACCCTGCGAGACGTCTCGGTCGCGCCACCGACCCCGTTCCGGTCCGAGACCGTCGCTGCACTGGCCGAGCTGGGTGGACATCTCGATGCCGACCACTGCCGAACCGTCGTCGACTCGGCTCTCGCGCCCTATGCCCGTGACGTGGAACCGGAGTACGAGACCGTCCTGGGCATCATCGCGACGATGCTGCGCGACCGGACGCTGGTTCGCGTCGCACAGGTGGAACAGCGGTGCGACATCGGCACTCGTCGACTGCAACGGCTGTTCGAGCGCTATGTCGGAGCGACGCCCAAATGGGTACTCGGGCGCTATCGGATTCACGACGCCCTCAGCGAGCTGGACAACGGCTACTCGGGTCCGCTGGCAGACCTGGCCGCCCGATACGGCTGGTTCGACCAGGCTCACTTCACTCGGGAGTTCACCGAATTGGTCGGAATGCCGCCGAGCGCGTACCAACCCTGAGTAACGCCTTCGTCACGCAATGCGACTTTTACCGATTCGTTTGGCACAGTATCCCGCGGTGCTCGAGGAGCATCTCGGTGAGGAACAGCAGCACAGAGGAAGAGTGGGCTTCAACGCATGATCAACATTCTCGTCGCCGGTGGAATCGCGTTGGCGGTCTCGATTCTGTTGACTCCATTTCTCATCGCGCTGTTCACCCGGCAGGGCTTCGGCCAGGAGATCCGCGTCGAAGGTCCGGCAAGTCACCACGCCAAGCGAGGAACGCCGACGATGGGCGGCGTCGCGATCATCGTCGGCCTGTGGGCCGGTTACCTCGGCTCCCACCTGGTCACGATGGGCGGCGATGGACCGTCGGCTTCGGCGTTGTTGATACTCGCTCTCGCGACGGCACTCGGCGTCGTCGGATTCCTCGACGACTACATCAAGCTCCGCATGAAGCGAAGCCTCGGACTCAAGGCCACCGGCAAATACGTCGGGCAGATCAGTGCAGCGGTCATCTTCGCCGTGCTGGCGCTGCAGTTCCGCAATGGGAACGGGCTGACGCCGGGCAATGTCGAACTGTCGCTGGTGCGCCAATCCACGTTCTTCACCATGGCCCCGATCGTCTTCGTGCTGTTCTGTGTCTTCCTCGTCGTCGCGTGGTCCAACGCGGTCAACCTCACCGACGGTCTCGACGGGTTGGCGGCGGGCTCGATGACACTCGTCCTCGGCGCGTACACGGTGATGACGTTCTGGCAGTACCGGCAATCCTGCGCCACCAACTCCGTCGCCGGGTGCTACCAGGTGCGCGATCCACTCGACCTCGCCGTCGTCTGCGCCGCGGCCGCCGGTGCCTGCATCGGATTCCTCTGGTGGAACGCCGCTCCGGCCAAGATCTTCATGGGCGACACCGGCTCCCTCGCCCTCGGCGGACTGCTCGCAGGCCTGTCGATCGTCAGCAAGACCGAGCTGATCGCCCTCGTCTTCGGAGCCCTGTTCGTGGCCGAAGTTGCGTCCGTCGTCATCCAGGTCGCGTCGTTCAAGAGCACGGGCAAGCGGCCGTTCCGAATGGCACCGATCCACCACCATTTCGAGCTGGCAGGCTGGGCGGAAACAACGGTCATCATCCGACTGTGGTTGTTCGCTGCCATCGCGTCGGCACTGGGGCTGGGGTTGTTCTACAGCGAGTTCCTCGCGGCCGTCGGCTGACCTCTACGATTCTGGGATGACTGACGAACTGTCTCCGGTTGCCAAGGTCGACGCACTCGCCGCCGAGCTGGAAGATCTCGATGCTCGACGCGTCGCCATCGGGGTCGAACTCGTCAACCTTCAATTCGGTCTCGACGGAGACGCCAAAATCCGTGCGACGGAGGTTTTCCACAGCGACTACCTGGGACGACTGTTCGCACTGGTCGACGAACTACGCACTGACGAGTAGCGCCTCAGGGCGCGACGATGCAGCCCGGTCCGAGCGGAGTGGCCGGGTTGACGGTGACAGTGCGAATCGGGCCGCCCGCTGACGTTTCGTAGGCCACCAACGAGTGCTCGCCCGGTGCAGTCGGGGTCCACAGCGTGAATTTGTGGCCGAGAACTACCGGCGTGCTGAAGTACGGATCGACGTTCCACGCCAGTTCCTCGGGGAACATGACCGACTCGTTCGTGTAGTCCTGGATATCGACCCGCGGGCCGCTCAGTGTGTCGGTCCGAGCCACGACGAGATATGTGCACCCCACCCCGAACTGCGTTGTGGGACCGGAACTGAGCCCGGGCAGGATATCGAGGCTCACGACCTCCGCCGACGCCGCTGGAGCAGCCCAACACGCGGTCGCGACAAGAGCAGTCGATATGAAGGCCAGGCGACGAAGACGCTTCGATGTGGTCACACCAGGTGGTCGGTTCGCTCGACGATCTCGTTACACCCCCGATTCAATCGGACTCGGAACGAGACACGACGACCAGTCGAAAATCCCTCAGCGACAGAGTGAATGCCGCCAACGCAGCAACAAGCACACCGCCGACCGGAAACACCAACCACGGATCGCCGATGGTGGGGGTGAAAGACGATGCTTCGTCAACTCGTGTGATGTACGACGTGTCCGAGACGTATGTGTCCGACACTGAACTACCAATCGACGTCCAGCCGAAGTCAGCTGCAGGAGGCGAGTTGATCTCGATACTCAACGGATGCTCCCACGACCAATTCGACGCGGCTTCGGTTGGTTGCGGTGGCCAATGCGTCCAGGCGAGTGCACTGCCCGCTCCCAGTGCCGCACCCACGACGATCAACAATGCGAACAGGTGGAATCGGCTGCGCTGACGATCCTGGACGATGCGCAGACCCGAATCGACCAGAAACGAGGCCACCACCAGACCCACCGCCAGTCCCGCTGCGACGAGATAGAGCGTCATCGGGAACCAACTCGGCCGAATGTTGGTCACGCCCAGCTCCTGCGGATCGGCTACGGCGACATGCCAGACCACCGCTGCGGCAGCGCCTGTCGAGGCACCGACAGCGGCGAGCACGGCGACCAGCTTCTTCCCCGATGGGCTGTCCACGGTCGGGACTCTACCCACGAGATCCGAAGGGAACTCGGTGGCATCGGAGGAGAACTCGCGTTACGGTGTGTCGGTGAGTTCGCCCGAGGCATCCAGATCAGAGCTACCGGCACCCCGGTAGCTCGAGAAGCCAGACGCGCTCGACTACGAACCACTCGGTGAGCACCCGTGTGCCGGTCCAACTGTCCAGGACCCGTCGCACATTCGGAGCACATTCATGCCACCGCTCGTATTCTTGCTTGCCACCGCAGTTTTCGCCCAGGGGACTTCCGAGTTCCTGCTGGCCGGGCTGCTACCCGACATCGCCGCCGACCTCGACACCACTGTGCCCTCAGCGGGGTTGCTGACATCGGCCTTCGCTGTCGGCATGGTCGTCGGTGCCCCCACGATGGCTGTTGCTACACGACGCCTACCACCCCGTCTCGCCTTGACTGCCTTCTTGGTTGTCTTCATTGCCATGCACGTGATCGGTGCAACGACAACAAGTTACGCGGTCCTGTTCGTTTCCCGGATCGTCGCAGCATTCGCCAACGCGGGCTTCCTTGCGGTCACCTTGGCGACGGTCACGGCGTTGGTGACACCCGACCGGATCTCGCGGGCAGTCGCAATGATCCTCGCCGGCACAACACTCGCACTGGTTCTCGGCGTACCGGCCGGCACGTTGGTCGGAACACTTCTCGACTGGCGCGCGGCTCTGTGGGCAATAGCGTTGCTCTCGGCACCCGCATTGATCGCCGTGGCCATCGCCGCACCTGACCGCAGGACCCATCGAGCAGACATCTCGCTGACAACCGAATGCACTGCCTTGCGGAACCGTTCGCTGATCCGCGTCCTCGCTCTCTGTGCTCTGATCAACGGTGCCACATTCTGTTCGTTCACTTACCTGGCTCCGATCGTCACCGAACGCACAGAACTGCGTCCGGCATCGGTTCCCCTGGTGCTTGCACTTTTCGGAGCCGGCGCTCTGTGCGGAGTGTGGGCCGCTGGGAAGTACGCGGACCGATACGCTTCCCGGATCGTCTCGGTCGGCGGCCTGGCACTTCTCGGCGGCTGGTGCTGCTTCGGTCTCCTGGCGCAGTTGCCGACGGCTGTTCTACTGCTTGCGTTCGTTCAAGGCGGTTTGTCGTTCGCCCTAGGAAGCACCCTGGTCGGTCAGGTGATGCGCACAGCAGTCCACGCACCGACCATGTCGGGCTCATTCGCAACAGCGAGCCTGAATGTCGGTGCGGCCGCAGGCCCGGCCCTCGGCGGATGGGCATACGGCTCCACCCTCGGCACGGTTGGACCACTCGCCGTCAGTGCAGCGTTGGTGGCAGTGGCGCTGATCCTGACTCGCTCTTGACCTGAAGCTCGGTTCAGGTTTTAGGGTCTACTTCATGACAACGAGCAGACCGATGCAACCGCCCGAGCTTCAGCCGATCGGGTTCTGGACCGCGCGAGCCGGGGAAGCCATTCGAACCCGGACCCGCGGTGCGCTCCACGAAATCGGCGTCACACAACCCGAATGGTGGCTACTACACCAGATCTCACTGCATCCCGCGGGAGCCGATCGCGCCGAGACGATCGAGAAGATCGGGCACAACGACACCCCGGAAGCAATTGTCGATGCCATCGACTCCGCGCGTTCCAAAGATTGGATCGTGGAATCGAATTCGCGTCTGAAGTTCACCCCGGACGGTCGTGACACTTTCCGGCGCGCAGCCGATCTCCAGAACATGCTGCAGGAGGAGCGAATGAACGGCATCAGTGCGGCAGACTTCGTGACCACCATCGAAGTCCTGCAACGAACAATCCGGAACGTCGGAGGCGACGCCTGGCATTGGTGACGATCAGGCGCGTCGGGTCGCCTCCGCCCTCGCGTGTGAGACTGTCGGCTGTGCGAGCACTCGTTGGTATCTCGACCATCTCGGTCGCCTGCTCGGCGTCGATCGCCTTGTACGCCGCCGCGCAGCTGGCGACGATCGGAATCATCGAGACCGGGCCGCTTTTCGAGATCATGGTCGTCCTACCGGCCGTGATCGCCATCGTCACGTCGATTCTCGGTGCTCTGGTCGGTCTCGGCATGCTGGTTCGTTCTTCGACCCGGAAGCTTCCCTTCGTACTCATGGCCATCGGCCACCTCGCAACCACCGTCGGAGTAGTCGCCGTCGTCATATGGTCGACGCGGCCATCGGCGTCGGGTTGGGATCTGCTGCTCCTTCCCGCGCCGGTTGTATTGGGACAACTCGTCGTACTGGCGGGTCTCGGCGTGCTGATTCTGCTCCGTTCACGCTCGAATTCAGTTCGCGGACAACAACCCTGAAGTCAGGGTTTCGTCCGCGGCCCAGGGCCACCGAGTACTGTCGACTGCCGGCGACGAACGCGTACTTCACTCGACGCGGTGCTCTGCCGATAGACTCGATGCGCTCCAGTGGGAAGCCGATCAGTGTGGAGACCTTACGCATCCGAACGAGCCTCGCGGGCCGCTGCTGCGAATGCGGCCATGCTCGGGAACTCGAAGTCGACACTGTATTCCTCGGACGGCTCCGGCGTTGCTCCCCATCCGGGGCGATCGTGCCGCCGATCGATCCACACCGAAGCGATGCCGTGCCGTTTCGCCGGCACGTGGTCGTGGAACAGGCTCTGCGCAACATGGAGTAGTCGTGACCGTGGAACGCCCAACGTCTCGAGGACTCCGTCGAGCGCGTCGAAGTGGTTGTCGGCCGGTTTGTAGGCCTTGACGTCCTCGGCGGTGACGATGGCATCGAACTGCACGCCGAGCCGGCGGTTGCTACCTGCGAAGCCGTCGCGATGCACATTGGACAGGATGACGAGCTTGTAGCTCTCGCCGAGGGACGACAACGCGTCGGCCGAGTCCTCGAATGCCGGCCAGTCCGGAACGGACGCCCCGAGCCTGTCCGCCCATTCGGCCGAGACAGATATTCCCAACTCGCCACCGGTCCGTGTGAAGGCGTCGGCGAGTATCCGAGGGTACAGCGCAGAGGGCGAATCCCGCTGCGCCTGAGCTTCGTTGACGCCGTGCAGCTCGAGAAGCTCGTCATCGGACAACGGCGAACCGGCCTGCTGCGCCCATGGCCTGAGCACCTCGAGAATGCCGGCTTCCCAATCGATCAGCGTTCCGTAGCAATCGAAGCTCAGGACGTCGTAGTCGGCGAGATTCATGTGGCCGGGCCTCCTTGCGAAATTCGATGGCGGACGACTGTTCGTGCCGATACCGTCTCCAGATCATGAGCAGCCTACTGCCCTTTATCTGCCCACGACCGTGTGTCGGTCGTCAGGGCAGCCCAGTGCACAGCTGAAGTCCGGACGTCCGACTCGGTCGAGGAAATCCCATCCGTCGATCGGCAAAGGACCCTCACATGACCAGCTATATCTCCAATTCCCAACTGATTCAGGATCTCTCGATACGCGACCTGACCGATCCGAACCAGGGCGCACACGCGATGCAACTCTTGTTGACCGCTGTGGTCGAGAATCTCACACGCACGTGGAACACGGACACCGAGGTTCTACGGCTCAGTGCCGTCGTACCCGTGCAGGACAACTACGACAAGCTAGGCTTCGACGCCGATGCCGTCACCCGTGACCGACGGTACTCGCGCTACATCGGTCCCGACGTGATGCTGCGCAGTCACACATCCGCATACATCCCATGGATACTCGAGCAGATGGACGACGCATCGGACGTCGATCGGCTTCTCGTTCTGCCCGGCCTCGTATATCGACGCGACGCCATCGACCGCATGCACGTCGGTGCGCCTCATCAAGTCGATCTGTGGCGCGTGGTGTCCCGTCCGGGCGTCACCGACGTGGATCTGATGGCGATGATCGAGTCCGTTGTCCGTTCGGTCCTGCCGGACGCCCAGTGGAGGGCAGTGCAGGCGGACCATCCGTACACCCGGGGTGGCTACCAGATCGACGTGCGCGTGGGCGACGCCTGGATGGAGCTCGCCGAATGCGGCTTGATCTCGTCAGAGTTGTTGCAGCGCAGTGACCTCAACCCGGATCGGTGGTCCGGCCTCGCACTCGGAATGGGGTTGGACCGCGCGTTGATGCTGCACAAAGGGCTGGACGACATCCGACTTCTCCGCACTGAAGATCCGCGTATTCGAGAACAGCTGCTCGACCTCGAACCGTGGCGCCCGGTGTCGACCATCCGCCGCGACATTTCCGTCGTGGTTCACCGGAGCGTCGACGGCGAACTACTCGAATCCGTGGAGCTACTCTCCATCACACACTATGACGATCTGCCCGATGCCGCCCGCGTCCGAGTCGGCCTCGATGCCGACCAAGTCAATGCGTCGATCCGCATGACGCTGCGGCCGATCGGTCGCACGATGACCGACGGTGAGGCAAATCTACTGCGCGACAGAGTCTATCGAGCTGTTCACATCGGCCCTTCATCCGAGCTGATCGACGGTAGAGTTCCTCGTGACAGTCGATCAGCTGACGATGAAAGGCAGAACCTGTGAATATGCGCAAGGACGACGCGGTACGCAAGGTCGCCGACGCGCTGAATGCGATCGAGAAGCCCTGGCAGCCTCATCGACTCGTCAGCGTCAACGACTATGACGTCAAAGTCGTCAAGTTGCTCGGGGAATTCGTTTGGCACACACACCCCGACACCGACGAGATGTTCTTCGTCCACAGCGGAGAACTCACCATCCAGCTTCGCGACCGCGATGTCGTTCTCGGCCCCGGAGACGTGTACGTGGTCCCAGCGGGCGTCGAACACTGCCCCAAAGCCGTCGAAGAAGTCTCCGCTCTACTGTTCGAGCGATCGGGCACCGTCAACACCGGGGATGTGGGTGGGGAGATGACTTCCCAGCTCCACGAGTTGTGACGCGGCTACAGCTGCGCCCTGCTGTCCCGTCCGACGCCGACTTCCTCTTCTCGATGGCTTCTGACCCCGATGTCGTTCGATGGGTCGGCGATGGAAAACCCTGGAGTAGATGCTATTTCGATGGACGGTTTCTACGTGCCCTGAACCCTGAGAACATCCGAGCGCCGGACATGCCCAGGTGGTTCATCGGCACCGACGAGGATCGACATCCAGTCGGCTTGCTCAGTCTGATTCGACGTTCGGACCACATCGAGGTCGGGTACTGGGTGCATCCGGCCGAATGGGGTCGTGGCTACGCCGGCGAACTGCTCGACCTTGCGCAGGATCACACGTATGGTCCCCCGATGGCCGCGCAGGTGTATCCGGCGAACAGTGCCTCACGTCGGGTGCTCGAGCGTGCCGGATTCACCCTCGTCGACGACGGTGATCCCATGATCTTTCGATGTCCTCCGAAGTAGCGATTCTACGGTTCACCAGGTCCTGATGGGACGGGGCCGAACCGTGGAACGGCCGGTGGTGACGCCGCGCACCATGGGTCTCATCAGGAACTCGTGCGGGAACCCGAGGTCGATATCGCTGGCTTCGTGCAGTGTGTCGAGGTGGGATTCGTCGAAGGTCACATCGAGGGCAGAGATGTTCTGCTGCAACTGTTCCGGAGTGCGCGCACCGATCAACGAGCTGACGACGGACGGATGCCGAAGCGTCCACGCCAGAGCCACCTGAGCAGGAGTCACGCCGAGTTGGCGAGCGACCTCGACGACGGCGTCCGCGATTGCGAGCCCCCGCGTGGTCAGCGTCCCGTTCGCCTTCGCATGATCACGTCGAGTTCCGGCCGGCGCATCGGAACCCGGAGTCGCGAGGTCCGCAGCGGTGTACTTTCCGGTCAGCACTCCGCCGCCGAGCGGTGCCCAGGGAATCACGCCGAGCCCAAGATCTGCTGCCATGGGCAGCAATTCACGTTCGGTGGTTCTTTCGATCAGGCTGTATTCCACTTGAAGGGCCGCGAACGACGGCCGGCCCCTCATGTCGGCAATGGTCTGCATGCGCGCGACCTGCCACGCTGGCGTATCCGAAATGCCCAGATAGAGAACCTTTCCCGATCGGACCAGCTCGCCGAGCGAAGAAATGACCTCGTCGCTCGGAGTCACACCGTCCCACGCGTGCAGGTACAGCAGATCGATGTAGTCCGTCCCGAGATTCTTCAGACTCGCCTCGACGGATCCACGAAGACTCTTTCTGCCGCCCCCGCCGGCATTGGGATCCGAAGGTTCACGCGTCGCCGCATACTTGGTCGCGACGACGACCGAGTCACGTCGGCCACGGAGAAACTCGCCGAGATACCGTTCCGATTGGCCGTCGGTGTAGATGTTGGCGGTATCGACCATGTTGCCCCCGGCATCGAGATACGCGTCGAAGATGCGTTTCGAGTCCTTCTCGTCGGCACCCCACCCCCAGGCGTCGCCGAATGTCATGGTTCCCAACGACAATGGTGATACCCGCAGTCCCGAGCGTCCGAGCAATCGATAGTCGTCCATGCGCGTCATGTCCTGTCCCCCTCCTCGATTCGTCTACCTCGATCACGGTCACAGATGCATAGAGCCGCGGGAAGGATGTGTTCTTCCTGGGACGAGCGATACCAGGCTGATCACGCTGAACTGGCCTACCCTGGATGAGTGAATACGACGCCACCGCAGCGAGGTCGGCACGAGCTGGCCGCATTTCTGCGTGCCCGACGCGAGGCGCTCGCGCCGTCGGACGTCGGCCTGCCACCTCGGATAGGAGCGTCACGCACGCCCGGTCTGAGACGTGAGGAGGTCGCAACGCTGGCCGGTGTGAGCGTCGACTATCTCGTACGGCTCGAGCAGGCACGTGATGTTCGGCCATCCGCCCAGGTGGTGCAGTCACTGTCGAACGCACTGAAACTGTCCGCTGATCAGACCGGCTACCTGTTCACCCTCGCAGGTCATCGCGCACCCGAGCGACCCGCCACCCAGCAGGTGCCCGCCGGCATCGGAGCGTTGATCGACGACATCGGTCCGCTGCCGGCGATGGTGCTCAACCACCGACTCGACATCCTCGCCGTGAACGAGACCATGGCCGCGCTGCTTCTCGACATCGACGAACGTCCGGCGTCGGAGCGGAATGTTCTACGAATGTGTTTCCTGGACAGCCGGTTCGACGGCTTCTACGATGCGCGCGACGATGTGGTCCGCGGTGCAGTTGCCGACCTGCGTGCCGCCTGGGTGAACCATTCACACGACGCCGAACTCGCGGCCTTGATCGACGAACTCGAGCGAGGCAGCGCAGAATTCTCCCGCTATTGGCAGTCCCGAGAAGTGTCGGTGCGCAGCCGGGGAGACAAACCCATGCATCATCCGCTCGTTGGACCGGTGACCGTGACATTCGATGTTCTCACGCCACTCGGCGACCCGGACCTGCGGTTGATCGTCTACCGGCCTGCCGATGCGCAATCTCGGTCTGCGCTGGACGAACTCGGCCGTTTCCGTTCTCATCGGAAGCAGCGGCACCTACGCACGATCTGAATCCGACCTTTCGCGGCACGCAAAGTCGAGACTCCATCGGTGCAGTGCTCCTATCGTTTCGGGCAGAACAAAGGAAGGTCACCGGCACATGCTCGAACGATGGAACGCAGCACTCGACTACATCGAGAACAATCTCGGCCGCGAGATCGATCCGAGCGAGCTCGCCCGGATCACCCTCACATCGGAGTACCACTTCCGACGCGTGTTCTCGGCACTGGCTGGACTACCGCTGTCGCACTACATCCGACAACGCCGAATGACACTGGCAGCAGCCGACATTCTCGACGGACAGGGCGTACTCGACGTTGCGAGCAAATACGGGTACACCGCAGACGCATTCACCCGCGCCTTCCGAGACCTCCACGGCATCACACCATCTCGAGCACGCCGACCCGGAGCCATCCTCAGTTCCAGACAAGCAGTGACATTTCACCTGACCATAGAAGGACGAAGCACCATGCGATACCGCATCACCGACCTGCCCGCATTCCACATCGTCGGCAGAACCACCCGAATCCCACTCCGGTTTCACGGCGAGAACACCGCCATGACCGAATTCCACCGAAGCCTCGCCCCCGGAACCGGCGAAAAGTTGCGCGAACTCGCCGACCTGCCCGAACTCCCCGACATCCTCTTCGTCAGCGACGGCTTCGAGCCCGAACGCGAAGACGGCAGCCTCTTCGACTACTACTTCGCAGTTGCAAGCACTTTGGCTGGAACATCCGACTGGGACACCCTCGCCGTGGCCGCATCGACATGGGCGGTGTTCGAGACGAGCAGCGACACCGCACTCGCCCCCGCACTCCAACAACTCTGGGCCGACGCCTTCAGCGAATGGTTCCCCTCCAACCCCTACGAAGTGATCCCGGGGCCGGAAATCCTGACCGTCACCGAAGCCTCCCCCGACTGGACCTCGGGAGCGGGAGAACTCTGGATTCCAGTCCAACGAACTCGATAGCCGTCCCTCACTCCTTCCCCTCCCCGCCCCGCCTTCCATGGCCACTCAATGTGACATTCAGTGGCCTTTTTGGGGGTCAATGTCACATCGAGTGGACTGCCGGAGGGAGACCAGCGCACGGCCGATCGGTCTCGGCCGCCGTGCTCGGTAGTCTGACGGCATGTTGGCCGGTCGACGCGAGGCGCTGCGTCGGCGATATCTGTCGCTGGGGCTCGGCGAGCTTGCCGCAGCAGCTGTCTTCCTGGCGGTCGCCCTCACCATGGCGATACCGAGGCTCGACGACCAGCAGGACCGTCTCGCGTTGTGGTCCGCCCTTGTCCCATTGCTGATCGTGCTCGTACAAGCGGGTATCTACTGGCTGCTGGCGCGTTCCTGGGTAGAACACCACCCGATGCCCGTCTTCCTCCGCGGGGTGTACCGGGTATGTCGAATCGTCGACGTCGCGTTGCTGGCTGGCGGGTTGGTGGGCATCGTCGTATGGTTTCCCGCCGGGATCGGTGCGGCTCTCGCTGTCGTTGCGGTGTGGCTCCTCGGAGTCATCGAGTTCGTCAACTACTTCGTCGTCAGACTTTCTTATCCCGCACGCAGTTGGTTTTCGACTGTTCGTCAGCTGCGCACACCTCGATTGGTGCGCGACATGACCACTGTTGCCTGACTCCAACTACGGAGTCCCTCGCGGGTACTCGATGTGACATTCAGTGGACTTTTCGGCAGTCAATGTCACATCGAGTGGACTTTCGGTTGACCGAGCCGAGAGCTCAGGACGATCGGCGAGAGAGGATTTCCGTGATGTCGGTCAAAGCAGGGATTGCCGCAGAGAGTGCTCGACGGCTGTCCTCGGTCAGCTCGTCGAGTGCGTCCGATAGCACCTGCGAGCTGACTGCGTCGTATTCGTTGAGGAGACGGAGGGCCTTCGGCGACGCCGTCAGGTTGGCTCCCCGGAGGTCGTTCGACGAGATCGATCGTTCGACGAGACCCGCGTCGACCATTGCCTTGATCAGGTTACTGACGGTGGAACGGGCGAGGTTGAGATGTGCGGCGAGGACTCCGGGGCTCATCGACGGCTTATCGGCTAGGGCCCTCATCACTTCGACGTGCGAGTCCGGGAGGTCCGGCAAGTCCGCGGCCTCGCGGGTCGCACGGAGCAACGAGCGTCGCAGCGGCCCCAGTTGTCGCCCGAGTTCGATCGCGGAGGAGTGCATCGTTCGATGATCTCACATGTAGTTTTGCCGCAAACATAGTTTTGTGACAAAATGGCCTTATGAATACAGACACCTCGGTACAGAATCCGGTCCCGAATCAGGACCTCAGCGGCATCGTCGGCCACCGATTCATCTACACGTACGCGAACAAGTGGCAGTACGAGATGTACGTCAAAAACGCCACGACGATCGACTACCGCATCCACACCGGCATGGTCGGTGGCCGATGGGTCAAGGACCAGCAAGTCGATCTGGTCCAACTCGACGACGACGTCTACAAGATCTCATGGAACGAGCCCACTGGGACATCCGTCGTCGTCAACGTCATTCCCGGCAAGCGGCGCCTGCACGGCACGATCTTCTTCCCGCAGTGGATCGAACTCGACGGAACCAAAACTGTTCTCTTTCAGAACGATCACCTAGACCGAATGCGCGCCTACCGCGACGCGGGCCCGACTTACCCCATCTATGTGGTTCCAGAATTCGCCACCATCACCCTGTTCGAGTACGTCGGCGTAGACGACGAGAGCATCGTGGCCGTGGCTCCCGCGGATCTTCCCGACGGATTCGCCGACAGGACCAACTGACATGCAGCCGGACCTGACCTTCATCGCACATCTGTCCGTGACAGTAGGCGAGCCGATCGACCTGGGCCAGGTATCCGATGGGCATCGCCGTCTCGTCCCGATTCTCGGCGGGACCGTTGAGGGCCCCTTGATGAAAGGCATCATTCTCCCCGGCGGTGCCGATAACCAGATACTTCGGACCGCCACTCTTACCGAACTCGATGCCCGATACGCACTCGAGACCGATGCGGGCGAACGAATATCTGTTCACAACACCGGTATCCGAAGCGGAACCCGCGCAGACATCGACGCACTGATCCGCGGAGAAGACGTGCCCGCCGATCGCATCTACTTCCGTAGTCAACCCAGACTGTCCTCCGCCGCGAACAGACTCCGGTGGATGAGCGAGCGGATATTCATCGGGTCCGGCCAGCGATTACCGAACTCCGTGGAGCTGGACATCTATCAGGTCACGTGACCGATGCGATTCCGCGCAGTCAATGTGACGTTCAGTGGACTTTTCGGCAGTCAATGTCACATCGAGTGGACTGGCAGGGGGATCAGGCAATCGATTGGCCGTAGACGTGTGTCACCGAGATGGTCATCAGTACTCGTCGATCAGCGACCATGACTGCTCGGTATTCGTTCCAATCGGGGTGTTCACCCGCTGCGGCGCGGAAGTAGTCCACCAGAGCATCGACTTCGGGGCTGTCGGGTGACGATCCCGGGCCGGTGAGGGTGACGGTTCCTTCGGCCGTTGCCCATGCTGTGCCGTCGGCGCTGGTCACTTCGAGCGCGGCACGAGGGTCTCGGCGCAGATTCGCCGTTTTCGCTCGCCCGTCGGTGACCGAGATGGTGATGGTGCCGGCTGCCAGGTCGTAGAACGGTGTCACCGGCGAGAGCTGCGGCATTCCGCTGGCTTTGATGGTGGCGAGCACGCCGATTCGGCTCTGCTCGAGAAGCGCATGTGGATCGTAAGAGCTCGCGGTCATGGCTTCTCCTCGGTCGTCGAAACAAGCGTGCACGAACTTCTACCGAGAACGCCGTCGACGACTCGATTGTTCCGTTCCGACCTCACGGTTGTCTGTCGTTGAACAACTCCGCCGCGTAGGCCCCGATTGCTCGACGGTATCTCCCCAGCGCCGGATCTGCCGCGTGCAGTGCGTTCCGCAATGCCTGCGCACCGTCCCCCTTGTCCCACAATGCGAGTGCCACGAATGCATCTCGCGCAGACAAGTAATCGGTCGAGAACTCGAACTCCTCGAGCACTCGCAACGCGTCGTCCTGTCGGCCTACGTTGCGGAGCGAGCTCGCCAGTTGAATCCGAGCCTGGTTCTCCCTGTCGACATCGAGCCCGTGGGACAACGATGCCTCGTACAGCGGGACGGCCGCGGATTCTTCGCCCAGGAAGTCTTCCAGGGAAGCTCGCTCGAACAATCCACGGGCATCGGAACACTGTGCAGAGGAGAGCAATTGGTCGATCTGAATCCGCATACGAACGGGATCTGTATCGTCCGCGTCGCGCCAGAATTCCGCCATTCGATCATCCCAACTCTGCATGAAGTCGATCGTCCACGATGCCCCGGCCTGCCGCCACCGCTGCGTCTTTCAACACATGCATCGTCTTCGATACTTGAACCACCTGACCCGGATATTCAGAAGGTCGACTCTTGGCGCAACGATGACACTCGACAGCTATCGAGCTGCCACGAATTCGATGCGATTGCCCACTCCATCACGGGTATGGAACCGTCTGCGACCCGGGATCTCCTCGGGGTCGGCCCAGTTCACCGGGTAGCCGGCAGACGTCAACGCCACAGCGGTCGCATCGACGTCGGTGACAAAAGCCGGGTGCGCCTTCACTGCCGGACGAAAGTCGTCCTCGATGCCAATATGGACCTCACCATCGGGACCACCCAGGCCCGGCACCCGAAACCAACAGCCGCCGCGGACGGCCAACAGCGGCGGCTTCGGAATCTCCTCCCAGCCGAGAGCACCCGAGTAGAACTCCCTCTCGCGGTCTTCGCCACCCGCCGGACACGCGACCTGCACATGATGAATCATCGACCGAACGTACCGCCGACTCGATTGACACGCCGGTGAACGGTAGGCAAACGTATGGGCATGCAACTGAGATTTCTGGCCGGCATCTCGACGGCCTTCGCATTCAAGCTCCTGCTGATGCGAGCGCTGACACTCAAGCTGCAGCGAGACATCGAAGCACTGAACAACGGCAACTACCGACCGCTGCTGTCGTCCTTCCACCGAGACGCTGTGCTCAAGTTCGCCGAGGGAGACAGCCGCTGGTCGGGCACCCACCGCGGTCGCGCAGCCATCGAAAGATTCTTCCAGGACCTCGTCGCAGCCGGTATCCAAGGCCAGATCACCGAAATCTACAGCGGCGGCGCACCCTGGCGAATGACCCTGCTCGCCCGCTTCGACGACCGAGCCCACGCAGCCGACGGCACCCAGATCTACAACAATCGCACCGTGCTCCTGGTCCGCACGAGCTGGGGGAAAATCATCTCGCAGGAAGACTTCTTCGAGGACACCACTCGCATCGACGCATTCGAGAAGAAACTGCGGCAACTCTAGATCCCGCCGGCCCCGGCGTGACACTGTGCGTTCCGCCGGTACTCAATGTGACGTTCAGTGGCCTTTTCGGGGGTCAATGTCACATCGAGTGGACTCCAGGGTCGGAAGGGGTGGGGCGGCGATAGGTCACCTGTGGGTAGTTGTCGGCATTCGTCACGCTGGCGTGCACGTTGTATACCGTGCGCACCAGGTGTTCGGTGATCACTTCGTTCGGGGTTCCCGATGCCACGATGGCGCCGTTGTTCAGGACGATGATGCGGTTGCAGAACATGGCGGCGAGGTTGAGGTCGTGCAGGGCGATGTAGCTGCTCAGGGGTAGGCCTGCGACGAGGGTGAGGATGTCGAGTTGGTGTTGGATGTCGAGGTGATTGGTCGGCTCGTCGAGAAGTAGTTCGGTGGGTTGTTGGGCGAGGGCGCGGGCGATCTGGACTCGTTGGCGTTCGCCGCCGGAGAGGGTGTGCCATCGTCGGCCGGCTTTCGATGCCATGGCGGTGTCGGTGAGTGCCTGCGCTATCGCGGCGTCGTCGTCGGATGCGTCGCCGCCGAGGATGCCGTGATGGGGGATGCGGCCGAGGCGGACGACATCGCGGACGCTGATGTCGACGTCGGTGTCGGAGTGTTGGTCGACCATTGCCACGCGTCTGGCGATGCGGCGTCGACGCAATGTTCGCAGGTTGTCTCCGTCGAGCAGCACGTCGCCGCTGTCGGGGGCGACGATGCCGGCGAGAATGCGCAGTAGCGAGGATTTGCCCGAGCCGTTGGGTCCGATCAGGCCGATGGTCTCGCCGGGTTCCGGCTCGAAGCTGATGCCGTCGAGGATCGGGTGTCCACCGCGGGTCCATCGAATGTCCGTCGCGTGCAGTGTCATCGAGATCTCCGTAGCCGAAAGAGAATCAGTGCGAAGGCCGGCACACCGATCAGTGCCGTGACCACTCCGACTGGAATTTCCTGCGGTGCGAACACCGTTCGGGCGATGGTGTCGACCCAGACCATGAAGATCGCGCCCATCACCACCGTCGTCGGGAGCAGTCTTCGGTGGCGCGCTCCCACGAGGAATCGGGCGGCATGCGGAAGAACCAGGCCTACGAATCCTATGGCTCCGGCGGCACTGACGAGGGCGGCGGTGATCACTGCGGTGATGACCAGCAACAGGATTCGCACATATTTCACCGGAACGCCGAGGGATGCGGCCGCGTCGTGCCCGAAGGTGAAGGCATCGAGGGCCGAGGTGTTGAACAGGCACACCACCATTCCAAGCAGTGCCACAGCACCGCACAGTGCCACGTCTGTCCAGTCGGCGCCGCTCAAAGAGCCGAGCAGCCAGAACAGCACTCCCCGGGTTTGTTCGGCATCGGCCGAAGAGATGACGATGAACGACGTCAGAGCCGAGAACAGCTGTGTACCAGCCACTCCCGCGAGTACGACGCGGTCGTTGCCGCCGCCCGCACCTGCGGCGAGCAGCATCACCAGCACGAACGACAGCAGCGCTCCGGCGAACGCTCCGGTGGACAGCGACAGTGCGCCGCCACCGACGCCGAGCACTGCGACGACGACGGCACCGGTGGATGCGCCCGACGAGATACCCAGCACGAACGGGTCGGCCAGGGGATTGCGCAGCAGCGATTGCATGATGGCTCCGCACAGCGCGAGGCCAGCACCGCAGATGGCGGCGAGCAGCGTTCGCGGCAACCGCAACTGCCAGACGATACCGTCCTCGATGCGGCTCACTCCGGCCGTGCCGATCCCGATGTGTCCCAGTATCACTCGATACACATCGGACACCGACACGCTGGCCGGGCCGATCATCACGGCCACGCCGATCGAGAGCACCAAGACCACGAAGCCGCCGAGCAGAAGCGGGATCAGCAACCCGCGATCGGTCCGGCTCATGGGGTGGTCAGTCCCCAATTCTGCAGAGCTGCAGCAACTTTCTCGACCCCGTCGATCGTGCGGATCGACGGGTTGAGGTCGGCGCCGTTGACGACGATGTACCGCTTGTCCTCGACGGCGGTGAGGCGGCTCGTGACGGGATTCGATTCCAGGAAGCCGATCTTGCTGTCGAGCGCATCACCGGCGATGCTCCGACGGCTCAGATCGGCGAGCACGAGCGCGGTGGGATCGCGATCGAGAACACTCTCCCAATTGACCTGCGGCCATTCGTCGGTGGTGTCGGCGTAGATGTTCTCGGCACCGACCGATCCGGTGATGATGCCCGACGATCCACAGCATCCGGCCATGTACGGGGTGTCGGTGTCGGCGAACCAGTACGCCAGCGTCACACCCGAGGCGTCGACGGCTCCCGAAGCCTTCGCGAAGCGATCCTGCAGCTCGCGGACGAAGCGTTCGCCGCGATCACGCACGTCGAAGATGGCTGCGAGTTCGCGAATCTCCTGGTAGACGGTCTCGATCTCGAGCGGTGATGTGCGCGCGCCGTCGGAGTTGACGCTGTCGTCGGTCTTGCCGTTGCAGTCGGTGGGAGAGAGGTAGCTCGGCACACCGAGCTGCTCCAGCTGATCCCTGTCGGCGACGCCTCCCGGCCCGAGGGTGCCGCCGAACGACGCGGAAACGAAGTCGGGCTCGGCGTCCAACACCACTTCCAAAGAGGGCTTGTTGTCCGCCAACCTGGGGACCTTCGCGTTCTCCGATTCGAGGTTTGCGCGGACGGGATCGGTCCAGGTGGCGGTGCCGACCATGCGGTCTGCCAACCCGAGTGAGAGAAGGATTTCCGTCGAACTCTGATTCAACGAGACCGCACGTTGCGGTGGGGCGTCGACGACGACGTCGCGGCCGCAATTGTCGATGGCCAGCGGGTAGTTTCCGGTGGTCGGGGTGGCCGCGTCAGTCGTCGCCGTGGACGAACAGCCGGCAAGAACAAGGATCGAAACAGCGCCTAGTACGGCGAGGGTGGTACGCATCGTGAAGAGCTTCCTGCTGAGGGCTCGTGTCGCGGAGCCGCGGATGGAGGTGAATCACGACGTCCGAGCATTCGGACTTCGAGCTCTCGCTCGTCACCGTTGCGCGCCAGCTCCGGAATTGCACCGGATTCCCTCGTTCGTCGCGTGCTGACTCTATCGTGCGGGGTACTCGACGGTCAGTGTGCCGCTGCTGTCACCGGCTCCTGTACATGGCTACGCGGAAAGGTTCTGCGCGCCAACACGACTACGGCCAGCGCTGCGGCGACCAGGGCCGTTGCAGCAGCGGTGACGGCCACGATGCCGCTGAGGTCGATCACCACACCGCCCACCAGAGCGCCCGTCGCGATCGCCAACTGGAAGGCAACGACATAGATCGCCGACGCCTTGTCCGCATCGGCCGGGGCCGCCCTGACCACTGCCGATTGAATACATACTGGGAGGGTGGTGAATGCCAGCCCCCACAAGGCGATCGCACCGACGGCGAACACGGCCCAGCTTCCCGGCGCTCCGCTCAGGGTGCACCAGAGAACTGCCACCGCAGCGGTCACTGCGCCCAGAGCGGCGATGGTCGAGTGCCGGGGCCACCGGTCGTAGGTTCTGCCGATCAACCAGATGCCGATCACGCCGAACAGCCCGTACAACATCAACATCAGGGTCAGGGTGGTGCCCGCGGATCCGATGGCACGGTCGACGATCACCGAGAAGTAGGTGTACGCGGCGAAGTGACCGAGGACGGCCAGAAATGTCACTCCGCACAGAACGGCCAGGGAGCCGTCGAGCACCCGCGGTGTCTTTTTCGTTTCCGAAGCCGCCCGGGTGACCGGTAGTGCCGGGAGGACGAAGTACAGCGCCACCGCGATTGCTGCGGCCACGATGCCGAGAATCGTTGCTGCCGTGCGCCATCCGAACCACTGGCCCAGGGCGGCAGTGAGTGGGTTGCCGGCGACCAGTGCCAGCGAGGTACCGGCGTACACCGTGGCGATGGCCTTGCCCTGTTTACCGGGCAGCGCGAGCGACGCCGCGACGGGCGCGACGACGGCCCAGAAGACTCCATGCGTTGCCGCGCAGAGCATTCGGGAGATCACCAACATCGGATAGCCGACGGATACCGCCGAGAGGAGTTGCGAAAGTGCCAGTGCGGCAACGGTGATGACGACGACGCGCCGTCGGGGCCACTCGCGCACGAACCGGATCAACGGCATCGTCATCACGGCGACGCCGTACGCGTAGAAGGTCAGCAGGAGACCCACGGCGGACTCGCCGACACCGAGGTCCCCGGATATCTCGGGGAGCAACCCCACAGGCAGCGTTTCGGCCGTGACGTAGATGAATGCGGCTGCGGCGAGCACCAGCAGCTTCGGGAGCGGCGACGACATGCTGTGTATCGTTACACACTGTCCGTGGAGCGCGCTACAGTGGGCCGGTGAACACTCGGGTGACCATGGCTGACGTCGCAGCGTCCGCAGGCGTGTCCACCATGAGCGTCTCCTACACCTACAACCGACCGAGCCGGGTATCGGCCGCCACCCGCGATCGCGTGCACGAGGCGGCAGCCACCCTCGGATACGCCGGCCCCAACCGCACGGCGCGGTCGCTGCGCAGTGGCAGGCACGACAGCATCGGCGTCGTCCTCGGCGAGAAGCTCACCTACGCCTTCGAGGATCCGCAGGCTCGACGCTTTCTGTCCGGGATCGCCGAAGCGTGTCTCGACGCCGACACCGCGCTGGTGATGCTGCCGAACCTGCACCGCGACACCGACAACGCACGCATCCGAGACGCACAGGTCGACGGGTACGTCGTGTGGACCACCGAGATCGACGACCCCCTGCTCGACGTGCTCGTCGACACCGGCCGCCCGGCGTGCATCCAGGGTGGGCCCGACCACCCCGGCCTGAACTGGATCGCCATCGACGACAGAGCGGCAGCCGACGCGGTGGCCACCGCAGCGTTGAACAGCCGATCTCGACCTGCCGTCGTCGCTCTCAGACCCGATACCCGACGCGAATCGACGATCGTGCGTGGCGCGGACGCGTCGGACATCTCGATGCCGGTGACCCGAGCGCGACTCGAGGGCTACCGAGACGCATGCCTGCGAGTCGGGATCGACTGGTCGACTGTACCGACACTGTTCACCACCAACAACGCCCGCGCAGAGGGCGACCGAGCAGCTCGAGTGTTGTTGCAGGACAATGCCATCGACACACTGCTCGTGATGAGCGACGAACTCGCACTAGGGGTGCTCGACGCTGCGGCCGCATCCGGAATCGACGTTCCGGGGCGACTGGCCGTCACCGGGTGGGACGACTCCCCCGCCGCAGCCGAAGCCGGATTGACCACCGTTGCGCAGTCGCTGTTCGATCAGGGCCGGTCGGCGGCCCGGTGGGTGCTCGGACTGAGCGACACTGTGGACGACGCGATCTGGCGCGTCGAAGAACGAACATCGACTGGACGCACAAACGGCCCACAAACCAAGGACACCGTGATCTAATAGTCCTAAAAAAGGGGATGTTCCCTGTTTATAGCGCTGAAGCAGACTCTTCGGTTACTATCACCCTTGGCTGTCCGGCCATGAGGGGGAACAGTGAGCCGAGAGCACGACGCGCCGCCCCGTCATGTCGCCGCAGTTTCCGGAACCGCTGCCGTAAATGGAACCGCTGCCCAACGCGATGCGCTGACCGGACTTCCGAACCGCAACGAGATTCTTGCCCTCATCACCGCCGAACTCGACGCCCGCATTCCGGACCGCCAGTTCAGTGTCCTGCTGGTCGACATCGACGGATTCCGAGAATTCAACGACGCCCTCGGCCCAGCCCAGGGCGATGACCTGCTCTGCATGGTCGCCGACCGCCTCCTGGCCTCCACCCGCCCCGGCGATACCATCGGCCGCCTCACCGGCGACGAGTTCGTCGTCATCGCACGGGGCTGCCACTCCATAGCCGCACGCGCCTTGGCTGCCGGATTCGCGAGCATCTTCGAGCCCGCCTTCGAGCTCGGCGGCCGCCAACTCACCCTCACCGCCAGTGTCGGAGTCGCCTCCAGCACCGACACCGGCATCAGCGCGACCCAACTGGTCCACAACGCCACCGCAGCCATGCACGCCGCCAAGGCCGTCGGACGCAACGAACACCACGTCTTCACCGACGAGCTGCACCACACCAACCGCACCCGACTCGAACTCATCGAACGATTGCGCGGCATCGCGATGGTCGAGCGCGAACTGACCATGGCCTACCAACCCATCGTCGAACTCGCGACAGGAACGGTCGTCGGGGCCGAAGCACTCATCCGATGGAACCACCCCGAACTCGGCCTGCTGATGCCCGACACCTTCATACCCCTCGCCGAGGACGCCGACCTCATCGTCCCACTGAGCATGTGGATACTCGCCGAGGCCGCGCACACGATCGCCGACTGGCAGACCCGCAACATCCACCTGCAAGTGGGCGTCAACATCAGCCCCGCCCACTTCGCCACAGGAACCCTCGCCACCGACGTGATCGACACTGTCGACACCTACGGCATCGAACCCGGACGGCTCGCCCTCGAACTCTCCGAATCACAAACACTGCACGACCTCGACGCCGTCCACTACCAACTCCGCGACGTCCAACGCCACGGCGTCCTCATCGCCATCGACGACTTCGGCTCCGGCTTCTCCTCCCTCGAACGACTCGCCACTCTCCCCGTCGACACCCTCAAGATCGACAAATCCCTCACCCAACACCTCGACAGCGACAACCTGCACCGACGACGCGCCATGACCACACTCTGCAGCGCCCTCGTCGACGTCACCACCACCCTCGGCAAAGACACCGTCATCGAGGGAATCGAGACACCCGAACAACTCCAGATCTGCACCGACATGGGCGTAACCTTCGGCCAAGGACACCTACTCGGACGCCCCATGCCCGTTGCGGCACTCGAACAATTCATCACTCGACACAGCACCCACAGCGAATCCGCATAACCCGAGGAACCGAACGTGAAGATCGACAACGAAGTCCAACGCTTCGCCGACGCACCCCGAGCCCAACTCTCCACCATCAACCCCGACGGCACACCGCACCTGGTACCCATCGTGTTCGCCGTCGCCCCCACCGGCGACCGCATCTACACCGCCATCGACTGGAAACCCAAAACAACCCGAAAACTCCAGCGACTCGACAACATCCGCGCCGACCCCGCCGTCAGCCTCATCGTCGACCACTACACCGACGACTGGTCCCAACTCTGGTGGATCCGCGCCGACGGAAACGCCCACATCGTCGAAACCTCCAGCACCGAAGGCACATCGGCTACCGACGCCCTGGTCGCGAAATACGTTCAATACAAAAACAACAGACCCGAGGGTCCGGTGATCATCATCGACAAACTGTCCTGGCGATCCTGGTCGGCTTCCTGACCCACCCCCCGCCCCCGTTGTCCACTCAATGTGACCTTCGGTGACCTTTTGCCCGTCAATGGCACATCGAGTGGACTGCGGGCGGGTGAAAGTGCAGTGAAATTTGTTGGCACATCGAGTGCACTGTTGACACACTGCTGACCATGCTCGACGTGCCTCCCGATCGGATTGTCACCGACCGCCTTGTCATTCGTCGCGAATCGGCCGACGATGCCGTTGCCATTGCCGACGTGATCGACCGCAATCTCGTTCGCCTTGTGCCGTGGATGGGGTGGGCGACCGAAGAAGCAACACAGCCGTCGGCTCAACTCGCTCGTATTGCCGAGGCCGTCGAGCACTGGGACGCCGGGGAGATGTTCGATTACGGAATTTTCGACCTCGAAGGCGGTGCGTTTCTGGGCAAGATCGGGATGCATCGCCGAATCGGCCCGCACGGAATCGAATTGGGTTACTGGCTCGACGCCGAGGCCGAGGGACGTGGTGTGATCAGCGAGGCCGTCGCTGCCCTCATACAGGAGGCCTTGAAGCTGGACGGGATCATCCGAGTCGAAATTCATTGTGATGCAGCGAATCTCAGGAGTCAGGCCGTACCCGGGAGGCTTGGCTTCATTCTTGACAGGATCGAGCATCAACCGATTGCAGCTGCGTCCGAGACCGGCGAGCACATGGTCTGGGTATATCAGCCCGACCGGTGATAAGCCTGATCCGATCGCGGTCGGACAGTGACGTTCGGTCGCGGTCGCGCCTTGGCCTGCTCGTAACGCGCGCGAAGGTCGGACAGTACTCGTTCCGGATCGTCCCGGATATCGCTCGGCAGATGCGTCACCACGATGAGGCCGGCGTTGTGCGCTCGTTCACGACGCGCCACCGTCGCCCTGTGCGCCGCGGGCGAGAGGTGGTATTCCAGCGAATCGATCTCCCAATCCAATGCGACGTCATCAAGCCAATTGTCGGCGATCAGCAGGAACTTGCCCTGTTCGTCGTGGACGACCACGTTGTGTTGCATCGGCGGAAGTCCGCTGCGCGCGTACAGCTTCTGGGCCTGGGCCTCTGCGACGGAATGCGCGCCGGCCGCCAACTCCCGCAGCACCCGTCGCGGCATCGCCGTCCCTCGTGTACTGCCGGCGTCGAGCTCTTTCATGATCGCATCCACGGTGGCCGCGCCTCGCTGCACGACACTGGCAATCAGCGCCATGCACTGCTCGGCATTCTTCATCCGCCGAACTGCATCGCACAAGCACCGAACGATCGGGGCGACGCGAAGTCCCGACTTGATCTCCGCCGTGGGCATTCGCCACGTCCGCTCCACCACTGCGAAGCTCACGGACTTGCGATGTTGCGGCTCGGGAATCAGTGCGAACGTCTCCTCCAACGAGCCCGACGTGCCCAATCCATGCAACGCCAACCCCGCCCGACCGCTGATGAGAGCATCTTTGCCGCAGTAGATCGCCACAGCGGTGGCGCGTTCCATCGGCGTCAGCGAGCGGTTCTTCAAGAACACCAACCCAGGTAACGCCCGTGACCAGGTGCCGTCCGGCTGGGTGCGTCGAACAATTGTCTTCGACGCCACCCCGAGCTCGAGTAGATGCGCTGTCCTCATGAAGCCGCGATCCGACGCAGCCGCGATCACCTTCGCATCGACTCGTGCTCCACCCCGCTTCACACCCATGATGATGCACAGTCCGCACACCTCGAATCCTCCAGGACGACGGGAAACGAATTGCCCTGTGGATAACTAACGCCCTGTGGACAAACTTTCCCCACGAGCACCGAGGCGACGGCATACCCGCACCCAGTGCACCCGAAGATCCGCTGCCCGCACCCGACCTGAGGTCCACTCGATGTGACATTGACTGCCGAAAGGGCCACTGAACGTCACATTGAGGGGCGGGGGTGCGGGCAATGAGCAACTCACTGGGGTCGGCGGGGATACCGTCTACGTTGCAAGTGCATTCTGACTTCGGGAGTGAGATATGACGGCGACAGCAGATCCCTCGGAGCGGTCCGGGTCCATGGCTCCGCGGTCGTTCGTGCCACCCGTGCGCGGTCGGTTGAGTGAGGTGCCGCATATCGCGGGGTTGGTGCTCGGTGTGTTCGCGGTGCTGTTGTTTCTGTGGAGTCTGTCGCCGACTCTTCGTTTCCTGATTCACGTTCCTCGCGAGTACGTGGACAACTATTACTTCGATGCTCCCGACACGAGTCTGTCGTGGGCGCTGGTGGTCGGTTTGTTAGCGGCAGCGTTGGCGAGTCGCAAGCGCATTGCGTGGTGGTTACTGACGATTTATCTGGTGTTGTTGGCGATCACCAACGTGGTCGAGGGCATCACGGAGAAGAACGTCAATTCGTGGATTGCACTGGCTGTGCATGTCGTGGCGACGGGGTTGTTGATCGCTGCGCGCAAGGAGTTCTACACGCGGGTGCGTCGTGGTGCGGTGTGGAAGGCGCTCGGGGTGCTCGTGCTGGGCGCTGCCGTCGGGACGGTGATCGGGTGGGCGCTGGTTGCGTTGTTCCCCGGGTCGTTGCCGGAGAGTCAGACGTTCCTGTGGGCGTTCAATCGCGTGACGGCGTTGGCAACGGTGGACAACGAGCAGTTCGACGGCAGGCCGAACGGCATCGTGAACACGGCGTTGGGTCTGTTCGGAGCGTTGGCGTTGCTGGGGGCGGTCATCACGTTGTTTCGGTCTCAACGGTCGAGCAATGCGCTCACCGGTCGCGACGAGTCCGCGCTGCGTGGTCTGCTCGACAAATGGGGTGCCGACGATTCCCTCGGCTACTTCGCCACTCGCCGCGACAAGGGCGTCATCTTCGCCACGAGCGGCAAGGCGGCGGTGACGTATCGCGTCGAGGTCGGTGTGTGTCTGGCCAGTGGTGACCCGATCGGCAACCCCGAGGCCTGGCCGCATGCGATCTCGGAATGGTTGGACCTGGCCGAGAAGTACGGCTGGACCCCAGCTGTCATGGGAGCCAGCGAGATCGGGGCCACCGCGTACAAGCGGGCCGGGCTGAGCGTCCTCGAACTCGGCGACGAAGCAATCCTCAAAACCAAAGATTTCAACCTCAATGGACGCGAGATGCGCCCCGTGCGTCAGGCGGTCAACCGGGCTCGTAAAGCGGGTGTCGTGGTCACCGTGCGTCGTCATCGGGAGATTTCGTCGGAGGAGATGTCGGAGATCATTGCCTGCGCGGATGCGTGGCGCGATACCGAGACCGAACGCGGTTTCTCGATGGCGTTGGGCCGGTTGGGTGATCCGCTCGACGGCGATTGTCTTCTGGTACAGGCGGTTCAGGGTGAGAAGATCATCGGTGTTCTGTCCTTGGTGCCGTGGGGTCGTACCGGTGCGTCGCTGGATCTGATGCGCCGTGATCCGACGTCGCCCAACGGGGTGATCGAGCTGATGGTGACCGAACTCGCAACCGGCGCGGATCATTTCGGTGTCAGCAAGATTTCGCTGAACTTCGCGGTGTTCCGCGCGGCGTTCGAGGAGGGCAGCCGGATCGGGGCCGGACCGGTACTACGAATCTGGCGCAGCGTGCTGGTGTTCTTCTCTCGGTGGTGGCAGCTCGAGGCGCTGTATCGCTCGAACGTGAAATACCTTCCGGATTGGGAGCCGCGTTACCTGTGCTTCGCCGAGAATCGGGTGTTGCCCAAGGTCGGCGTCGCGTCGGCCATCGCCGAGGGCTTCTTGACTCTGCCGACCTTCCGGCGCGCTTCGAAGCACACCGGCTCCCATGTGGCGGTGCCCGCAGCTCTCGCCGACGCCGACGACATTCATTCCGACGGCAGCGGACCCGAGACTTCCGTGGACGAAACCGTGCCCGGCCGCAAACGTCCCGACCAGGTTCGCGTACGCATGGCCAAACTCGATCGTCTCGAAAGCGACGGGATCGAGGGCTACCCCGTCGCCTATCCACCGACGCATACCGTCGGTGAGGCGGTGGCATCGCCTCAGGGTACGACGGTCCGAATCGCCGGCCGAATTCTGCGGATTCGTGATTACGGCGGCGTGTCGTTCGCCGTCATCCGGGACTGGTCGGCCGACATTCAGGTGCTGTTCGACCGGGAACGCGTCGGCGACAGAATCGAGGAATTCGATGCCGACTTCGACCTGGGTGACCTCATCGAAGTCAGCGGCACTATCGGATACAGCAGGCGTGGTGAACTGTCGCTGTTGGCCACCGAGTGGCGAATGAACGCAAAGTGCCTGCATCCGTTGCCGGACAAGTATCGCGGCCTCACCGACCCGGAAGCTCGGGTGCGGCAACGCTATGTCGATCTGGCGATCAATCGCGACGCACGTGCCCTGATGATCGCCCGCTCGAATGTGGTGAAATCACTGCGTGATTCACTCAGCGAGCGCGGATACATGGAAGTCGAGACTCCGATTCTGCAGCAGGTGCACGGGGGTGCGAACGCCGCGCCGTTCGTCACCCACATCAATGCCTACAATCTCGATCTCTATCTGCGGATAGCTCCTGAGCTCTACCTCAAGCGCCTGTGTGTGGGCGGTATGGAGAAGGTGTTCGAGATCGGGCGTGTGTTCCGCAACGAGGGCGCGGACTTCAAGCACAATCCCGAGTTCACGATCCTCGAGGCATACGAGGCGCACAGCGACTACGAACGCGCAATGGTGTTGTGCCGCGAACTGATTCAGCGGGCCGCCGTCGCAGCTCACGGCCGGGAGATCATCCTGCGGCCGGACGGTCCGGACGGGGAGATGATCGAGATCGACATCTCCGGTGAGTGGCCCGTCAAGACGCTGCACGGTGCCGTCGCCGAAAAGTTGGGTGTTCCCGTCGAACCGTCGACGTCACTGGACCAACTGCAACGTCTGTGCGACGAGAACGACATTCCGTACGAAAAGACCTGGGATGCAGGAGCCGTCGCACAGGGAATGTACGAACACCTGGTCGAGGACTACACCGAGTTCCCCACCTTCTACAAGGACTTCCCGACGTCGATGTCGCCGTTGACGAGGCCACATCGGAGCATTCCGGGCGTCGCGGAGAAGTGGGACCTGGTCGCGTGGGGCGTGGAGCTGGGCACCGCCTACAGCGAGTTGACCGACCCCGTCGATCAGCGGCAGCGCCTGGCCGAACAGTCGCTGTTGGCGGCGGGCGGCGACGAGGAGGCAATGAGCTTGGACGAGGACTTCCTGCAGGCGCTCGAGCACGGAATGCCGCCGACCGGTGGTCTCGGCATGGGCGTCGACAGGGTCGTCATGCTCATCACCGGAGGTAGCATCCGCGAAACGTTGGCGTTCCCGCTGGCCAAACCCCGTCAATGACGTCCGCGCCTGCCTCCGTCGAGTGGACGGTCGGCCAGAAAACAGGGAAGATGACTGTAAACAGTGGCGAAAACCGGAATCACGTCACGCAGATCGCCCTGGAGAGAACATGGATCGCGCAGCAAGCACCGAGCCCACTGCGTTGTTTCCCGTGAAACATCCGCCCGGGCAGTACGTCGAAATCGATGGCCAGCGTCTGCACATTCTCGTCCGCGGATCGGGTCCCACGGTCGTCCTGTGCGGCGGACTGGGAAGCAATTGGTTCGATTGGCAGGACACTGTCGACATCCTCGCGGCCGAACACCACGTCGTGGTCATCGACCGACCCGGCTTCGGACTCAGCGATCCACTTCCGGCCGGAGCCACGCCCACCGTCCGAGGCGAAGCCGACCGCATCATCGGAGTTCTCGACGCACTCGGCGTCACCGAACCTGCCGTCGTCGCAGGTCATTCGATTGCCGGCTTTTATGCAGAGGCCGTCGCCCGCCTGTACCCGTCGCGCATCCGCGGAGTCCTGCTCCTCGATTCCAGCGCCGAATCCGATCCCCGACGTTTCATCCCGGCTGCCGTACGCGTCGAGACCGCACACCTGATCGCGGCGGTGCTCACCAAGACCGGTCTGCAACAGCTGGTCGGACCCCATGTGCGCCGTGTCCTCAACCAGGCGACACCGCCCGACGGCACACCGCAGGAGACGTTCGACTGGGTCGACGACATCTATCGCCGACCCACCTACCTCGCAGCCGCACTGGTCGAAGACGTCGTCTACCCCGATCTCACCGTCGAACTCCACCGCATCCGTAAGCAGTTCCGACTCGATGTGCCCGCCATAGTCGCCGCAGCCCACACCGGCCGACCCTCCCCGTGGGGCAAGAGATGGATCAAGACTCAACGCAAGCTCGCCGCGTATCTGCGCGCCGAGTTCACCGTCGTCATGCCCGCCCATCACCACGCCATGATCGACAAACCCGCCGAGGTCGCAGCCCTCATCGCCGAACTGGTGTGAACTCCTCGCGGCGACGCACGTAACGTGTGTCACCGAGCCCGCAGCCCAAGACCCGAGCCGAAGCTCGGCGATGGCGCGGTAGCACGAGAGGAAATTGAAGATGGGTGCGATCAGCACGACGCAGGGACGACAGTCGAAACTACTCGGACTCGGCGTTCACCGCCCCGAGAGAGTCGTGACCAACGACGAGATCTGTGAATTCATCGACTCGAGCGACGAGTGGATCCAGACCCGCTCGGGAATCAAGAACCGGCGCTTCGCCGATCCCAAGGAAAACGTCGTCGAGATGTCCATCGCGGCAGGTCGTAAGGCCCTCGAGGCCAGCGGAATCACGGCCGACCAAGTCGACACCGTCATCGTCG
Organism: Rhodococcus sp. SBT000017; assembly: GCF_003688915.1. Classification (NCBI taxonomy): domain Bacteria; kingdom Bacillati; phylum Actinomycetota; class Actinomycetes; order Mycobacteriales; family Nocardiaceae; genus Rhodococcus; species Rhodococcus sp. SBT000017. Next base: position 3,641,447 of record NZ_REFU01000001.1, on the reverse strand, counting down.
CCACCTCGACGCATCTCGAACTGACACCCCAAGCAGCTGCGAAAGTAGCGCACGGACTCGGCACCAAGGGGCCCGCCGCATTCGACATCTGCGCCGGCTGCGCAGGCTTCTGCTACTCCCTCGCCGTTGCATCGGACCTGGTCAAGGCCGGAACGTCCAAGTACGTCCTCGTCATCGGTGCAGAACAGCTCAGCGTCACCACTGACCCCTACGACCGCACCACACGCTTCATCTTCGCCGACGGCGCCGGTGCCGTGGTCGTCGGACAGAGCGACGAAACCGAGATCGGACCCGCCGTCTGGGGCTCCGACGGCTCGCAATCCGACGCCATCGTCCAGACAACCGACTGGTACGACTACATCACCGAAGAAGGCCTCGAGCGACCCTGGATCCGGATGAACGGAATCTCCGTCTTCCGCTGGGCCGCATTCGAAATGGGCAAAGCCGCGCAGCGAGTCCTCGACGTCGCCGGCATCAAAACCGACGAACTGCACGCCTTCATCCCCCACCAGGCCAACAGCCGCATCACCGAACTCCTGGCCAAAAGCCTGAACCTCGCCGACGGCACCCCGGTCGCCAACGACATCGCCGAAACCGGCAACACCTCGGCAGCATCGATCCCCCTGGCCATGGAAGAACTACTGCGTACCGGCAAAGCAAAAGCAGGAGACACCGCACTCCTCCTCGCCTTCGGTGCCGGACTCTCCTACGCCGGACAGGTAGTCAAACTGCCCAACCTGTAGTCGCCGATCCATACCCGGCTGCACCCGATTCCCGAGTGCACCCGAACCCCGCAGTCCACTCGATGTGACATTCAGTGACCTTTTCGGCAGTCAATGGCACATCGAGTGGACTCGGGGGACCGGTGTGGGTGACCGAGAGAGAACGGTTGCGACGGCTGTCTCGAGGTGTCACACTCCCGCCATGGGCTATCCGCAGGGTGAAGGCAGCGATTCGTTCGACGCAGCGAACAAGGATCAGCCGTACGGCGGGCAGCAGTACCCGCCCTATCAGAATCCGAACGCGCAGTACCAGAACCCCCAATACCCCAATCCCCAGTACGGGAATGCGCCCTATGTCGGCGGGTATCAGGCCCCTGCGGCGACCAACACGTTGGCGATTGTCTCGCTCGTGTTGGCCATTCTCGGTCTGACGTTCATCCCGTTGGTTGCGTCGGTCTGCGCTGTGGTGTGTGGCCACATTTCACGTGGTCAGATCAGGCGCACCGGAGAAGGCGGATCCGGGTTCGCGACGGCGGGCCTGATCGTCGGGTATGTCTCGATCGCACTGTTCGTCATCATCATCGTGGGTGCGATCGTTATTTTTGCCATCGCTGCCGCAAACACTTCAACCTATTGACACAGGCTTCGCCAATCGGCCGTTCAGGCATGCAGCCCAGATGCCTGCGATCAGTGCCAGCGCAATGACGAACAGCGCCAACGCGTTCCATCCCAGGGACTGGAACACGACTCCGCCGATCCATCCGACTATCGACGATCCGCCGTAGTAGAAGAGGTTGTACAGCGACGTTGCCTGTGCGCGGCCGTGGACTGCACGCTGTCCGGTCCATCCCGACGCGATGGCGTGGGCCGCAAAGAATCCCATGGTCAGGATCACCAAGCCGGTCAGGATGACGACGAGGTTCGACGCCGTCGTCAGGGCCACTCCAGCGATCATCGTCGCGGTGGATCCGGCGAGGACCACCGACCTGCCGTGCTTCGTCGCGAGATTGCCCGCTACCCGTGAGGACACCGTACCGCTGAGGTACGCCACGAAGATCAGGCTGATCAGAGACTGCGGGAGCCGGAAAGGCACGGCCTCCAAACGGAATCCGAGGTAGTTGTAGACCGCGACGAAGCCGCCCATCAGCAGGAAACCCTGGCCGTAGAGTGCCGCCATCCCCGGTTCACGTAGGTTCATCCAGAGTCGGCCCGGTAGGTCACGAATCTGGCTGTGCACCAGAGTTGTTCGCGGCTTCGGTGCTAGCCAGACGAACAGTGCGGCAGCCAATGCAGCGATCACCGACACGGTCAACGTGCCGATACGCCAGTTGGTGTATTCCGCAACGGGTCCCGCGACGATGCGGCCGAGCAGTCCGCCGAGCGTCGTGCCGGACACGTACGTCGCTGCAGCAAGGGCCGTGTGATTCCGATGGACTTCTTCACTGAGGTACGCGATCGCGATGGCCGGAAGACCGCCCAGCGCCGCACCTTCGAAGAATCGAACGACCAGGAGCACTTCGAGCGACGGCGCGAGCGGTACCAGCAGTCCCAATGTCGTGGCAGTGAGGATCGACGCCGTCATGGCCCGGACTCGACCGATACGGTCGGCCGCCACCGACCAGGGAATGACCGACACCGCAACGCCGACCGTAGCGAGTCCGACCGCAAGCGAGGACAGCGACGGTGTGATATCGAGGTTGGCGGCGATGAGCGGAAGGATGCCCTGCACCGAATACAGCTGAGCGAACGTCGCGATTCCGGCGAACAGCAGCGCCAACACGAGCCGGCGGTATTCGCGCGATCCCCTGGGGTGTCCCTCCCATCCGAGGACCTCGGGCCGCGTCGTAGTCATGCAGATCACGTTAGAAGCGCTCTCGGTATTCGTCCAATGCATGAAATGCACCCAACCGATACATGAGCAATATGATTCGAGATATGCGCCGGGAAGCCATCGAACTGTTGCCGCTGCTGCCGACCCTCGTCGCGGTGGCCGACACCGAACACATCACCGACGCGGCCCACGTCCTGGGCGTTCCACAGCCCACCGTCAGTCGGCAGGTCGCCCGAGCCTCAGCGATTCTGGGCGTCGACATCGTCGAACGACGCGGCCGCGGCATCGTGCTCACCAGCACCGGCCGAGTGCTGATTCCCTATCTCCAGCGGGCGTTGAGCGATATCGACGCCGGCATCGACGCCATGACCGAGCACGACGCCCGGGCCCGCGGCCGAATAGCGGTGGCGTTTCAGAACACCCTGGGCGAGGACGTCGTACCGGCGCTGATCCGGCAGTTTCGCGTCGACCACCCGGCCGTCACGTTCGATCTGGACCAGGGTGCCCGTGCACGCTGCCTCGACCGTCTCGCCGACGGTGTCTCGGACCTGGCGTTCGTCTCCCTCAGCGCAGAGCACACCGACAACAACTCGTTCCAGCTCTACGACGAGAGGCTGATGCTCGTGGTTCCGGCCGATCATCGCCTCGCCTCACGCAGATCGGTCGATCTCGCCGACACCGCCGACGAGAACTACATCGCGATGGGCCACGGTTTCGGGATGCGGTCGATCTGCGATGAGCTGTGGGCGGACGCCGGTTTCAGCCCGCGCATCGCCTTCGAGGGGCAGGACACCCACACGGTGCGCGGACTCGTCGGGGCCGGTCTCGGCATAGCCATCCTGCCTCGAATCCGTGCGCATGGCGGCGAGGGCGGAACCGTGGACATCGGACTCACCCAACCGGCCGCACGCAGGCGAATCGGCATGGTGTGGAATCCACAGGCCGATTCGCCGCGTCAGGTGGCAGCATTTCGATCGATGGTGCTGCGCAGCGGTCGCACACTCGTGATTAGGTGAGTCGATGCAACTGGTTCTGGTGCGGCATGCCCTCCCGCAACGGTCGGAGACCTCGGCCGATCCCGCTCTCGCCGAACTCGGCGTCGAACAGTCCCTACGGGTGCCCGGTGCCGTCGCCCGGTTCCCGATCTCCCGAGTCGTCTCGAGTTCGCAGCTGCGGGCCGTCCAGACTGCGCAACCCCTTGCCGATCGGCTCGGTCTGACAGTCGAACCCGACGATCGCCTGACCGAATACGATCGCGACTTCGGCGGCTACGTTCCGATCGAGTCGGCCAAGACCGAGTTCCGTGAGGCCTTCGATCGCATCAAGGCCGGTCATCTGCCCGAGCAGGTCGACGAGCAGGCGTTTCGGCAGCGAGTTCTGGCCGGTGTCGGCGATATCGTCTCGGCGAGCGCACATACCGACACCGTGGCGCTCTTCGCCCACGGCGGCGTGATCAACATCCTGCTGCAGGACATTCTGCAGACCCCGAAGGTGCTCGGCTTTCCGATCGACTACTGCTCGGTGACACGTGTGCTGTTCTCGCGCAGCGGCGCGAGGTCCGTCTCCTCGGTCAACGAGACCGAGCATGTGTGGGACCTGCTGCCCCGCAACCGGTAATCCACAGAGAGCTCTTAAACTCCCAGGTAGAGGGCATGAAACGGGGCATCGACGGTCACCGAGTGGTCGGCGAGGCCGCACCTGGCAGTTAGCCTCGAACTCATCATGGGTGAATTGCGTATCTTCCGACGTCCTGCCGTTGCTCTCACTGCGCTGGCGTTTCCTCTGGTGGCGGTAGGTGCCTTTGCACTCGGCACCGGCTACGACCTCGGCGGCGAATCCACGTCCACCACCACCGTCGTCGCCGACACGGAGCAGGCACCGGCACCGGACCAGCAGACGGCGGATCCTCTGGCCGCGGCCAGGAGCAGCCTGAACAGCGCATCTCTGCCCATCACGTTTCTCTCCAGCGGCATCGGCCAGCTGACGGACGGCGGAACGCAGCTCAACGACGGCGTCGGGCAGCTCGCCGACGGCATCACACAGGCGCACGACGGAACCATTCAGCTCGCCGACGGATTCGGGCAGTACCGCGACGGCATCGGTCAGCTCGGGGACGGCGCGTCGCAGATCAGCGGTGGCGTCGACCAGGTTGTCGACCAGCTCACCGGCTTCGGCGCTCTGCAGGCCGATTTCACCGCGAAACTCGCCGCCACCGCAGACCAGGTCGATCGCTTCCCGCACCCAGGATCCGACGCCATCTCCGGCGAGATCCGCGGGGTCATCGACACGCTGAACACGCAGGCGTTCGGGCCCGACACCCTCGCCCAGCTGCAGACCCTCAAGGGCGGTGCGCAGCAGCTGTCCTCCGAACTCAACGATCCGAACAGTCAGTTCCTCGGTGCCACGGCGCAGCTAGGCGACGCCACCGTCCAGCTGCGTGACGGACTCGGCCAGCTCGACGACGGCGGACAGCAGCTCAAAGCCGGTACCGATCAACTCGTAACGGCCGTCGGACCGGTCGAGGGAATCGTCAGCGGCATCGCCACCAACGTGCGCGACGCCTCCGCGGCACTCCCGCCGGGTGCGTCCGCGACCGACGACGCCACGACGGACCAGAATCTCGCGGCCACCACGACGTCCACCGGCACCGGTGCCACCCCGTATCTGATCGCGGCGCTGGTGGCTCTCGGAGCCCTCGGATGCGTCAGCCTCGTGCGAGTACTCGGCAAGGACAGCAGCCCACGACTGCTCTCGGTGGTTGCAGCCGTCGCCGCGGTGGGCATCAGCGCCGCCGTCGCGTTCGCCTTCGCCACCGATGCGGCCCTCGGGCCCGTGCTCGGTGCAGGTGTCTTCCTGATCGTCTCCGCCGCGGCATACCTCGCCGCAGCGGGAGCGATTCAACGGGTGCTCGGCGCCGTGGTCGGCCAGATCGTCAACGTCGTCGCCCTCGTGGTGCAGGTCGTCGTCTGCGGCTTCGCATACGCGTCGACTGCACCCATCTGGGGCGATCTGGCGGCGTTCATGCCGATGAGTTACACCGCCGCCGGTGCCCGCATCATCGCGTCGGGCGAGATGAGCGGGACCGGCTGGCTCGCGATCGGTGCAACAGCGGCTCTGCTGGCCGTCTCGGCGCTCGTGTACGTCAGCGCGCGGGGTGACTCAGCCGACGGGTCTGAGCGGATGGATGGCGGGCGGAGCCGCGAGATGGGCACCGAACTCGCTTAGCGCCTGCTGCAGATGCGGGGTCTGCATGTGACCGTCGAGGTCCTCCTGCGACTTCCACACCTCGATGGTGATGAAGGTGCCCGCCTCCACGGCAGACTCGAACAATTCGTAGGAGATGTTCCCGTCTTCCTTGCGTGATTCGGCGACGAGCGCGGCGAGGCCGTCTCGCACGGCGTCGACGGCATCCGGCTTGGCGACGATTTTCGCGACGACCTTCAGATCGTTGGTCATGAGGTGATGTTTCCTTCGTTCGGCGAGACACACATTTCTTCACCGAACGTACTCCCGACCCACCTAAGCTGAGGTGTCCATTCGGGAAGGGAAGTCACAGTGAGCCAGACGGCAACCGACCAACGCGCCACCAGGAAGGATTGGCTCGGCCTCGCAGTGCTGGTGGTGCCGATTCTCGTCGTGTCGATGGACATGTCGGTGCTGTATCTGGCCCTGCCGTTCATGACGGCCGATCTCGAACCCACCGGCAACCAGACGCTGTGGATTCTCGACATTTACGGGTTTCTGCTCGCCGGCCTCCTCATCACGATGGGCTCGCTCGGCGATCGGATCGGAAGACGCACCCTGCTCATGATCGGTGCCGTCGTCTTCGGTGCCGCGTCACTCGCCGCGACGTTCTCCACTTCCCCCGAGATGCTGCTCGTGGCGCGGGCACTACTGGGGATCGGTGGCGCCACCATCGCTCCGAGCACATTGTCCCTGATACGCAACATGTTTCACGATCCAACCCAACGCAAGGAAGCCATCGGCCTGTGGACCGCCGGTTTCGCGGGCGGTGCCGCGGTGGGGCCGGTCATCGGAGGTGTTCTGCTCGAGCACTTCTGGTGGGGTTCGGTGTTCCTGATCAACATCCCGATCATGATCGTGCTGTTCGTCGCGGCCCCACTCCTGGTCCCCGAGTTCAAGGACGCCGACCCCGGCAGATTCGATCCGATCAGCGTGGTGCTCGCGATCGCCTCGATGCTCTCGATCGTCTTCGCCATCAAACACGGCGCGCAGGAAGGAATCGACACCGCAGCAGCCGTCAGCACGCTGGCCGGGCTGGCGTTGGGCACACTGTTCGTTCTCCGGCAGCGCAAGGCGGCGAACCCGCTGATCGACGTCACGCTGTTCGCCGAACGAGCCTTCAGTGCAGCGGTCGTGGTGCAGTTCCTGGTCATCTTCGCCATGACCGGATTCAGTCTCTTCGCCTCCCAGTACCTCCAGCTCGTCGTCGGGCTGGGGCCGCTCGAAGCCGGTCTGTGGCTGCTCGTTCCCGCCGTCGCCGCCGCGGCCGGTGCCGTGCTCGCACCGACGCTGAGCAAGGTGATCCGGACAGGCACGATCATTGCGGGCGGACTGTTGGCCATCGCCATCGGTTGCACGGCAATGGCATTCGTCAGCGCCGACTCGGGACTGCCGCTACTGCTCACCGGCATGGCCGTGCTGACCTTCGGAATAGGTGCCGCCTCGACACTCAACTCCGACATCGTGCTCACCGCCGCGGCCCCCGAAAAGGCCGGTGCGGCATCGGCATTGTCCGAAACCGGAGCCGAATTGGGCGGCGCCGTCGGCATCGCCATCCTCGGCACGATCGGCAGCACCGCCTACCGCCACCGCATGGACGACGCCATCCCCGCGCAGACGCCTGCAGAGATCGCCGATCCGGCACGAGAGACCATCGGCGGTGCCGTCGCCGTCGCCGACTACCTGCCGGAGCCTTTCGCATCGCAGTTGACTGCCGTCGCGAACTCGTCTTTCATCGACGGCTTCAATCTTGCGTCGGGCGCGAGCGCAGGCCTGATGGCCGTCAGTGCAGTTGCCGTCTTCGTGCTGCTACGCCGTCAGACCGCGTCGGCGAGATAGCGCGCCAACCACCGCGTCGCGGACTGGCCGTTCCCGACGTCGTAGCTCTGGTACTCCTGGTGGATACCGGAGCGGTAGAACGCCTCGATCTCACGCTGACGCTGTGCGTTCGCCTGATCGGACAGCTGGCCCTGCAGCACCGGCAGACCACCCGCTGCTGCGAGGTCCGCAATCAGGGACTGCGCTTCCTGCGAGTACTGATCGGCGACGTTCGGCGCAGGGTTGGACGACACGGCCAGGAAGCCGGCCAGCCGCGCGACGTAGTCGTCCTTGGGCGTCGAGCAGTACAGATCGCCGACGGCACAGAACGTCCGCACCACGGGGCTGACGTAGCCGAATCCGCCGACGCGGGGTCCGCCGACACCGGTTCCGACCACGGCCGGCCCCACCAGAGCATCGGTATCGGAGCGCTTCGGGTCGGAGATCAAGCCGACCGCTACCACCTTGTCCGCAGGCACGACGCCCACTCCGGTGCCGATGGCAGCGGCGAGATCGCCCGCCGCGTCCGCTCCCTGGCTGTACCCGATGATGCCGAGTTTCGTTGCACCGCAACGATCCGCCATGGCCTTCAGCATCCCGCCCGCGTTGGCGACGGCCTCGGCACGGGACTGCCCGTACACCTCGCCTTCCCAGGGGAACGCGGTGGCGGGATACGAGACGTAGTCGGTGCGAATGTCGCTACCGAGACGATCGGTGACGTCGGTGAGCATGCCCGGCTTCGGGGCCGCGCCCGAGCTGGTCTCCCACGTGCCCGGAATGGCCACGACGTACATCGTCGGACAATCGGCTGGGTCGGCGGCGGCGGGTGATGCCGTTCCGACGACAAGTCCGGACGCAACAGCTGCAGCGACGCCGATACCGGCGCAGATCTTCTTGACACTCATGGGGAGGGGGCCTCACTGGGTGATCGAACGCTTCGTTGTTCGATCACCACAATGACAGCGGCCTGTGACCATCAGATGCCTACATGGTTAACGGACGTAACCGCGTGGGCGAGGTCATGAAACGCAGCCGAGCTCGAAGTTATGGACGGAATCGGACCGTAATCCATCCATAACTTCGAGCTCGGCAGAAAAACGCGACCTACCGCTGCGGCGCCTGGGTGGGCACGATCGGCGACGGCAGTGCGGTTGCTCCCTGCAGGAAGGTGTCGACGGCGGCCGCGCAAGAGCGGCCCTCGGCGATGGCCCACACGATGAGCGACTGGCCGCGACCCATGTCTCCGGCGACGAACACGCCGGGGACGTTGGTGACCCACTCGTTGGTGCGCTCGACGTTGCCGCGATGGTTGAAGTCGACACCCAGGTCGGTCAGCAGACCGCCCTTGTCCGGTCCGACGAATCCCATGGCGAGCAGAACCAGATCGGCTTCGAGGGTGAATTCACTGCCCTCGACCTTCTCGAACTTGCCTGCCTTGAACTCGACCTCGCAGGCTTCGAGTGCGGTGACCTTGCCGTCTTCGCCGACGAAACGCTCGGTGTTGACCGAGAAGACGCGTTCGCCACCCTCTTCGTGAGCGGAGGCCACCCGGTACATCAGCGGGTACGTCGGCCACGGGGTGGACGTCGCACGCTCTTCGGGCGGGCGGGCCATGATCTCGAACTGGTGAACGCTCTCGGCACCCTGACGGTGCGAGGTGCCGAGGCAGTCGGCACCGGTGTCGCCGCCGCCGATGATGACGACCTTCTTGCCCTCGGCGCTGACTGGCGGCGCAGCGAAGTCGCCCTGCTGGACGCGGTTGGCGTGCGGCAGGAACTCCATGGCCTGGTAGATGCCGTCGAGTTCGCGGCCCTCGATCGGCAGGTCGCGCCATGCGGTGGCACCGCCGGAGAGGACCACGGCGTCGAACTGCTCGCGCAGTTCGTCGGCCGAGATGTCCACGCCCACATCGACACCGGTGCGGAAGACGGTGCCCTCGGCCTCCATCTGCGCCAGCCGACGATCGATGTGGCGCTTCTCCATCTTGAACTCGGGGATGCCGTAACGCAGCAGTCCGCCGATGCGGTCGGCCCGCTCGAACACCGTGACGGTGTGGCCGGCGCGGGTGAGCTGCTGCGCTGCAGCGAGTCCCGCGGGTCCGGAGCCGACGACGGCGACGGTCCTACCGGTCAGGTGGGTCGGGTAAACGGGCGTGACCCAGCCCTCTTCGAAGGCCTTGTCGATGATCTCGACCTCGACCTGCTTGATGGTGACCGGATCCTGGTTGATGCCCAGGACGCACGACGCCTCGCACGGGGCGGGGCACAACCGTCCGGTGAACTCCGGGAAGTTGTTGGTGGCGTGCAACCGATCGATGCTGTCGCGCCAACGGTCCTTGAACACCAGGTCGTTCCACTCGGGAATGAGGTTCCCCAGCGGGCAACCGTTGTGGCAGAACGGAATACCGCAATCCATGCATCGACTCGCCTGGGTGCGCAGGGTGTCCTTCGAGAAGTCTTCGTAGACCTCTTTCCAGTCCATCAGGCGCAGGTCGACGGGCCGCCGCTTCGGTACTTCGCGAACCGTGTTCTTCAGAAATCCCTGTGGGTCACCCACGAGCTGCCTCCATGATCGCTTCGTCCACGTCCGCGCCGTTCTTCTCGGCTTCGGAGATGGCCAGCAGTACCTTCTTGTAGTCGCGAGGCATGACCTTCACGAAATGGTTCACCTGCTGTGACCAATCCGCGAGGATCCGCTCGGCCACCTCGGAGCCGGTCTGCTCCTGATGGCGAGTGACGATGTCGCGGAGCCAGGTGAACTCGTCACCTTCGAGCTCCTCGATGTCGACCAGCTCGGTGTTGAGATTGGCCTCGAACGTCTTGTTCGGATCGAAGACGAACGCGACGCCGCCGGACATACCGGCACCGAAGTTACGGCCCGTCGTGCCCAGAATGACGACCTTGCCGCCGGTCATGTACTCGCAGCCGTGATCGCCGACGCCTTCGACGACGGCAACGGCACCGGAGTTACGAACGGCGAAACGCTCGCCGACGACACCGCGGATGAGAGCCTCACCGCTGGTGGCACCGAACAGGAACACGTTTCCGCCGATGATGTTGTCCTCGGCCACGAATCCCTTCGGGGCATTCAACGACGGCCGCAGCACGAGATGTCCACCGGAGAGTCCCTTGCCGACGAAGTCGTTGGCGTCGCCGTTCAGTCGTAGCGTCATACCGGAGGGCACGAACGCACCGAAACTGTTGCCGGCCGAGCCGGTGAACGTGATCTCGATGGTGTCGTCCGGCAGACCGACGCCGCCGTACGCCTTGGTGACCTCGTGCCCGAGCATCGTTCCGACGGTGCGGTTGACGTTGGTGATCTTGGACTCGAACGCGACCTTCTCACCCTTGTCCAACGCATTGCGGCTGGCCGAGATGAGCTGCTGATCGAGAGCCTTGTCGAGGCCGTGATCCTGGACGCCGGTGTTGTAGAGGTTCTGGTTCATGAACGCCGACTCGACCTCTTCGAGGATGGGCGACAGATCCAGCTTCGACGCCTTCCAGTGTTCCTTGGCCGCAGTGGTGTCCAGCAGACCCACCTGCCCGACGGCTTCGTCGAGCGTGCGGAAGCCGAGCTCGGCCATGAGCTCGCGCACCTCTTCGGCGATGAACATGAAGAAGTTCTCGACGAACTCCGGCTTGCCCGCGAAACGCTTGCGCAGCAACGGATTCTGCGTCGCAACACCCACCGGGCAGGTGTCGAGGTGGCAGACGCGCATCATGATGCAGCCCGAGACGACGAGCGGAGCGGTGGCGAAACCGAACTCCTCACCGCCCAGCAGAGCGGCAACCATGACGTCGCGGCCGGTCTTGAGCTGACCGTCCACCTGGACGACGATGCGATCGCGAAGTCCGTTGAGCAGCAACGTCTGCTGGGTCTCGGCCAAGCCGAGCTCCCACGGTCCACCCGCGTGCTTGACCGACGTCAGCGGCGTCGCGCCGGTGCCGCCGTCGTGGCCCGAGATGAGCACCACGTCGGCGTGCGCCTTGGACACACCGGCGGCGACCGTTCCGACGCCGACCTCGGAGACCAGCTTCACGTGGATGCGGGCCTGCGGGTTCGCGTTCTTCAGGTCGTGGATCAGCTGCGCGAGATCCTCGATCGAGTAGATGTCGTGGTGCGGCGGCGGCGAGATCAGGCCGACGCCGGGTGTCGAATGCCGAACCTCGGCGACCCACGGGTACACCTTGTGCGCCGGAAGCTGGCCGCCCTCACCGGGCTTGGCTCCCTGCGCCATCTTGATCTGGATGTCGGTGCAGTTGGTCAGGTAGTGCGAGGTGACGCCGAAACGTCCCGACGCGACCTGCTTGATGGCACTGCGTCGCCAGTCGCCGTTCTCGTCCGGCTCGAACCGCGAGACGTCCTCGCCGCCCTCACCGGAGTTCGAGCGGCCGCCGAGACGGTTCATGGCGATGGCGAGGGTCTCGTGCGCCTCGGCCGAGATGGAGCCGTAGCTCATCGCGCCCGTGGAGAAACGCTTGACGATCTCGCTGGCCGGCTCTACCTCGTCGATCGAAATGGCTTGGCGCTCTTCGGTCTTGAAACGGAACAGACCACGCAGCGACGCGAGCCGCTCGGACTGGTCGTCGACCATCTTCGTGTATTCCTTGAAGATGTCGTACTGACCGGTGCGGGTGGAGTGCTGCAGCTTGAACACCGTGTCCGGGTTGAAGAGGTGGTACTCCCCTTCGCGACGCCACTGGTATTCGCCACCGGTCTCGAGCTCGCGGTGCGCGCGCTCCTGGCGGTTGTCGAGGTACGCCACCGCATGTCGCGCTGCGACGTCGTCGGCGACCTGATCGAGATCGATTCCGCCGAGGTGGCTGTTGAGGCCGGTGAAGTACTCGTCGACCAGTTCCTGCGCGAGGCCGATGACCTGGAACAGCTGGGCTCCGGTGTACGACGCGAGGGTGGAGATGCCCATCTTGGACATCACCTTCAGCACACCCTTGCCCGCGGCCTTGATGTAGTTGGATACTGCCTTGTCGAACTCGATGTCGGTGAGGGCACCGCGCTCGATCATGTCCTCGATCGACTCGAAGGCCATGTACGGGTTGACCGCTGCCGCACCGAAACCGATGAGCAGAGCCATGTGATGGACCTCGCGGGCGTCACCGGCCTCGATGATCAGACCCACCTTGGTGCGGGTCTTCTCGCGCACCAGGTGATGGTGCACCGCGGAGGTCAGCAGCAACGACGGGATCGGAGCGAGCTTCTCGCTGGACTCGCGGTCCGAGAGCACGATGATCCGCGCCCCGCCCGAGATGGCCGCCGAAACCTGAGCGCGGATGGCCTCCAACGACTTTCGGAGGCCCTCACCGCCCTCGGACACCGGGTAGAGACCGCGCACGACCACCGAGCGCAGCTCTTCCTGAGTGCCCTCGTCGTTGATGTGAACGAGCTTGGCGAGATCGTCGTTGTGCAGGATCGGCTGCGGCAGCACGATCTGCTTGCAGCTGTCGGCATTCGGGTTGAGCAGATCGCCCTCGGGCCCGATGGTGCCGCCGAGGCTGGTGACGATCTCCTCGCGAATGGCGTCGAGCGGTGGGTTGGTGACCTGCGCGAACAGCTGCGAGAAGTAGTCGAAGAGCATCCGCGGGCGAGCCGACAGCACGGCGATCGGGGTATCGGTACCCATGGAACCGATGGCCTCGGCACCGGCCTTCGCCATGGGCGAGACCAGCACGTTCAGTTCCTCGGTGGTGTACCCGAAGATCTGCTGACGGATGAGCACGCGGTCGTGCGGCATGTGCACGTGCGGACGCTCGGGCAGATCGTCGATCGAGGTCAGGCCCTCGTCGAGCCACTGCTGGTACGGATGCTCGGCGGCGAGCTCGTCCTTGATCTCGTCGTCGGAAACGATGCGGCCCTGCGCGGTGTCGACCAGGAACATACGGCCCGGCTGCAAGCGAACCTTGCGGACGACCTTCGACGGATCGATGTCGAGAACGCCGACCTCGGAGGCCATGACGACCAGGCCGTCGTCGGTGACCCACAGCCGGCTCGGGCGCAGGCCGTTGCGGTCCAGGACCGCGCCGATGACGGTGCCGTCGGTGAAGCACACCGACGCCGGTCCGTCCCAGGGCTCCATCAGCGAGGAGTGGTACTTGTAGAACGCCCGACGTGCGGGGTCCATGGACTCGTGCCGCTCCCACGCCTCGGGAATCATCATGAGCACAGCGTGCGGCAGACTGCGGCCACCGAGGTGCAGCAGCTCGAGCACCTCGTCGAAACGTGCTGTGTCACTTGCTCCGTGGGTAACCACGGGGAAGATCTTCTCGAGCGCATCGGAACCGCCGAACACATCCGAGGTGATGAGTGCCTCGCGGGCACGCATCCAGTTCTCGTTGCCGGTGGCGGTGTTGATCTCGCCGTTGTGGGCGACGCGTCGGAACGGATGCGCCAGCGGCCACGACGGGAACGTGTTGGTCGAGAAACGCGAATGCACCAGTCCCAGTGCACTTTCGACGCGATCGTCCTGCAGGTCGACGTAGAAACCCTTGAGCTGAGGGGTGGTCAACATGCCCTTGTAGACGAAGGTCTGCGAGGACAGAGACGGGAAGTACACGGTTTCGCGGCCGGGGCCGTCCTTGCCCGCGCCTTCTTCGCCCAGCTCGTGCTCGACCCGCTTGCGGATGACGAACGCACGACGCTCGAGTTCGAGGTCGGTGATCGACGCGCCGGGGGCAGCGAGGAACAACTGGCGGAAGGTCGGCATCGCGTCGCGCGCCAGAGCTCCGAGGGAGGAGTCGTCGGTGGGAACCTCACGCCAACCGAGAACTTCCAAGCCCTCGCTCTCGACGATGCGCTCGACGCCCTCGCAGGCGCGTGCTGCGTCGCTGCGACCCTGCGGAAGAAACGCGACACCGGTTGCGTACGCGCCGGGCGCGGGGAGCTCGAAATCTACGACGGCGCGGAAGAACGCGTCCGGAACCTGGATCAGAATGCCCGCACCGTCACCGGTGTTCGGTTCGGAGCCGGCAGCACCGCGGTGCTCGAGGTTGACCAGTGCCGTGATCGCCTTCTCGACGATGTCGCGACTGCGTCGACCGTGCATGTCCACCACGAACGCGACACCACAGGAGTCGTGTTCGTTGGCGGGGTCGTAGAGGCCTTGCGGGCCCGGAGTGTGCTTCATACCTAGCCTTCGGATAAGTCCAGCCTTGAAACTCGTCGGCGACGGTGTGGTGTAACCGGCTGCGCGAACGGCCTGCGGTGCGTCCTCGCCGTTGAAGCTGCACCTGTCGATCGTCGACGCTTTCCTCTGCACGAGCAGGTGGGCGCGTGATAGAAAAGTGAGGTCGGGGCGGATCCGGCCGTGGTGAGGCCGATCCAACTACGAACGATAAGTCAGTACCTGGGTACCCCCGCAAATAAGGTAACCCTATTACGGGCCTTCACCTGCGAATTTTCGGGTGGGAGACGTCCTCGGAACCGGGTATTCGACTCCCCCTCGGACACTTGCCGAGAATCACACGCCTGTAAGACGATTCGAGGGACGTACCCGGAAAAAACTACTGGCCGCAGCGATCGAATCAGCTGCGGCCAGTGTGGTGGGCGGAGGGGGACTTGAACCCCCACGTCCCGAAGGACACTGGCACCTGAAGCCAGCGCGTCTGCCATTCCGCCACCCGCCCGGGCAACGGCGAGAACATTAACACGCACCATGCCGCGCTCGAAAATCGCCGCGTCGAGCTGCGGGGCAACGATGCGGCGGGCAGTCCCCGTCGGCGGCACCGTATATCATGCTTGGAGCGCGACTTCGTGATGACACGCGGCCGTCGCGTCCTGCACACCAGCAGGCACCACACGGTGGAAGAACACAGTGAGAGGAGGGGTCACGATGGGCATCGTTGCGCGTTTCGAACGCAAGCTCCAAGGCGCTGTCGGCGACGTCTTCGCCCGCGTGTTCGGCGGAGGCGTCGTACCGGCGGAGGTGGAGGCAGCGCTCCAGCAGGAGGCCTCGGATCTGGTTCGGCCCCTGGACGGCGGGCACCTTCTGGCACCCAACAGCTACGTGATCACCATCAACAGCTCGGACCACGACGAACTCGCCGGTGATCGGGCACTCACGGTCAAGGCGTTCTCGCGTCACCTCGACGATTACATCCGCGATCAAGGCTGGCAGACCTACGGCGACGTGGTGGTTCGCTTCGAGCCGTCGCCCACCCTTCACACCGGGCAGTTCCGTGCCAGTGGCTCGGTCGATCCCGATGTGGGACGATCGGCGACTGCTGCACGGAACGAGTCCGCGCAGCAGGGCGCGTCGGCACCAGCAGCACCGAGTCCCGTCCCTTCAGCCACGCAGCGACCGTCTGCCCCACCGATGTCGATACCAGGAGCCGGCCACATGACGCAGAACCCAGGCTACGACCCGCAGCGCGACCCCGCGGACGGTCATCGTCCCGATCCGCGCGCGCGCAACGGTTACGCCGGTGGCCAGGATCCTCGCTACCCCGCACGTGAGCAGCCCGCACGTGAGCAGAACGGGTACGACGCCCAGGCCTACGCGCCCGCCGATCACGATCCGCGCTACGACCAGCAGCCGTACAACGGCGGCTACGACGAGCAGTCGTACCCCGAGCAGGGTCAGGCCTACAGCGCTGCCGGCCAGCAACAGGGCTACGACCCCCACGCCTACGGCGCGCCCGACGGTTCGGGGCAGGGTTACGACGCCCAGGGCTACAACGCGCAGGGGTACGACGCCCAGGGCTACAACGCGCAGGGGTACGACGCTCAGGGCTACAACGGCCAGAACTACGACTACAACGCCGCCGAGCAGGGCGCTGCATACTCCGAGGCCCCCTACCAGGAGCAGGCGTACAACGACCCGGCCGGACGGTACGCCGAGCCCCAGGCCGCCGGATATCAGCAGCCCGGCTACCAGCAGCCCGGTTACGACTACCCGCCTGCCCAGGCCGCCTACGGCCGCGGCTACCCGCAGGGTGCGGGCGATCGTGGCGACGGGTACGGCTACGACCAGCCCGCCTCGTACGCAGGTCAGAGTCAGGCGCTCGCCGCGACGCTGCAGCTCGAGGACGGCAGCGGCCGTTACTTCCAGCTCCGTGACGGCCAGAACATCATCGGCCGTGGCCAGGACGCACAGTTCCGACTCCCCGACACCGGCGTCTCGCGTCGACACATCGAGATCCGGTGGGACGGCCGCGTGGCCATGCTCTCCGATCTCGGTTCCACCAACGGCACCACCGTCAACGGCGCTCCGGTGCAGGATTGGCAATTGGCCGACGGGGACGTCATTCGGGCCGGTCACTCCGAGATTCTGGTCCGGATCGTCTGACGATCTTTCGTGGGCAGGGGTGGGGGTTCGACTCGCACTCTCGTGCACCCGTATGTCGTCCACACGAGCTGCTTCACCCTATGATGCTGCGAGGCAACCATGTTTGCCGCGCCGCGGCTTTTCGCGTGGGCGGGATGCAGGTCGATTGCGAAGAAGGAGGTGAATCGTCGTGCAGGGATTGATTCTGCAACTGACCAGGGCGGGCTTCCTGTTGTTGTTGTGGTTCTTCGTCTGGGCCGTCCTTCGCACCTTGCGCAGTGACATCTACGCGGCCGCAGGCATGCGAGTGCCTGCTCGCTACTCCGGCGGCTCGAAAGTCCTTCCGTCGTTCAACAAGCAGAAGGTGGCCAAGTACCTCGTGGTGACCCAGGGCGGTCTCGCCGGAACGCGCATTTCGCTCGGCACACAGCCCGTCCTCATCGGGCGCGCGGACGACTCCACTCTCGTTCTGACAGACGACTACTCGTCGACGCGGCATGCGCGCATCTCGCCCCGCGGCGGAGATTGGTACGTCGAAGACCTCGGTTCGACCAACGGCACCTACCTCGACCGCGCGAAGGTGACCACCGCCGTTCGCGTCCCCCTGGGAACCCCTGTCCGCGTCGGCAAAACCGTGATCGAGTTGCGCCCGTGACCCTCGTCCTTCGCTATGCCGCCCGCAGTGATCGCGGTCTGGTTCGATCCAACAACGAGGACTCCGTGTACGCCGGGGCTCGCCTACTGGCGCTGGCCGACGGCATGGGCGGTCATGCCGCCGGTGAAGTGGCCTCGCAGTTGATGATCGCCGCATTGGCTCACCTCGACGACGACGAGCCCGGTGAGGATTTGCTGGGCAAGCTCGAAGCAGCCACCCGCGAAGGCAACGCATCCATCGCAGATCAGGTCGAGGACGAACCCGAGCTCGACGGCATGGGGACCACGCTGACCGCAATCCTGTTCGCGGGCAAGCGAATCGGACTGGTACACATCGGCGACTCGCGCGCGTACATGCTGCGCGACGGCTCGCTCACCCAGATCACCCGAGACGACACCTTCGTTCAGTCTCTCGTCGACGAGGGCCGCATCACCGCCGAGCAGGCACACACCCACCCGCAACGCTCCTTGATCATGCGTGCCCTCACCGGCAACGAGATCGAGCCGACGCTCACCGTTCGGGAAGTGCGTGCAGGCGACCGATACCTGCTGTGCTCCGACGGCCTCTCGGACGTCGTCAGCGACGAAACCATCGAGAACACCCTGAACGAGGGCGAGACGGGCCCTGCGCCGACCGCCTCATCGAACTCGCGCTTCGCAGTGGCGGTCCGGACAACGTGACGGTCGTCGTCGCCGATGTCATCGACCTCGACTACGGACAGAGCCACCCCATCCTCGGCGGTGCCGCCAGCACCGAGGACGAGGAGGACGCCCCTCCGCCCAATACCGCAGCAGGGCGCGCCGCAGCGATGCGTCCGCCGCGCACGACGCCCAAGCGCGTGACCGCCCCGGTGGTGACACCCGAGAAGAAGTCGCACAAGCTGCGCTGGACACTGATCGCCCTGACCCTGGTCGTACTCGCGGGAATCGGTGTGCTCGTTGCCAATTCGATCATCAAGGGCAATTACTACGTCGGTGCCGACAACAGCAAGGTGACCGTCCTGCGCGGTCTGCCCGGTTCGGTTCTCGGGTACTCGCTGCAGAGCGTGGAACTGGTGGGTTGCCTCGACGACGACGGAGCCGTCACCTTGACCGCACCGGATGCCGCCCCGGCGGACTGCGTTCCGTTCGAGATCGACGATCTGCTGCCTGCCGCACGTGAACAGGTCACGGCCGGTTTGCCGTCGGGATCTCTCGACGATGCGCGTGGCCAGGTGGAGCGGCTGGCCTCCGGTGACCTGCTTCAGGTGTGCGAGACCGAGCCCGTCGTCACCACCACCGTGGAACCGACTCCGACTGCGATCATCCCGCCACCCGGGGTGCCGTTGCCCCCCACTGCGGAGACCCCTCCCGAGGCTGCACCGACCACCACTGCTCCACCGACAGTTCCGCAAATTCCCGGTCAGAACTGCAGGACCGGTACTCGATGAGTTCCACTGCGTCCACGGGAGGGTCCTTTCCGAGTCCGCCCGAAGGATTCGCGCCCGCACCGGTGCCATCCAACCGACGCGGCGTCGAGCTGCTGCTGCTCGGCGCAGCCGTTCTGATCACCACGATCTCCTTGATCCTGGTCGAAGCCAGCCAGGAACAGACGATCACCTGGGATCTGGCGAAGTACGCGATCGCATATCTCGCGCTGATGACGGTGGCGCACCTGGCGGTACGACGCTTCGCGCCCTACGCCGACCCGCTGTTGCTCCCGATCGTGGCGCTGCTCAACGGCCTCGGTCTGGTGCTCATCCACCGACTCGACCTGGCCGACGAACAGCAGGCGCAGTATCTCGGCAACCCCATTCCGTCGCCCGATGCCAACCAGCAGGTGCTGTGGACGACGCTGGCCATCGCCGGGTTCGTCGCGCTGCTGGTGCTGCTGCGCGATTACCGCACGCTGGCCCGCTACGGCTACACCGTCGGACTCGCCGGTCTGGTGCTGCTCGCCATTCCCGCGATGCTCCCGTCGGCGTTCTCGGAGGTCAACGGATCGAAGATCTGGATCCGACTGCCCGGCTTCAGCATTCAGCCCGGTGAGTTCGCGAAGATTCTGCTGCTCATCTTCTTCGCATCGTTGCTGGTGGCCAAGCGCGAACTGTTCACCGTCGCAGGCATGCACTTCCTCGGAATGGACTTCCCACGGGCCCGCGACCTGGGTCCGATCCTGGTCGTCTGGATCGTCTCCGTCGGCGTGCTGGTGTTCGAGAAGGACCTCGGCACCTCGCTGCTGATCTTCGGGACCGTCCTGGTGATGATCTACATCGCCACCGAACGGGTCGGTTGGTTGATCATCGGGTTCGGGCTGTTGCTCGTCGGGTTCCTGTTCGCATATCAGGTGTTCGGCCACGTCAAGATCCGCACCGACACCTGGCTGCGCCCGTTCGACGACTACAACGACACCGGCTACCAGATCGTCCAGTCGATGTTCAGCTTCGCCACGGGCGGGTTGGCGGGCACCGGGCTCGGCAGTGGTCGCCCGTCCCAGGTTCCGTTCGCCAAGACGGACTTCATCATCGCGACGGTCGGAGAAGAGCTCGGCCTCATCGGCCTGACCGCGGTCCTGATCCTGTACTTGCTGTTCATCATTCGCGGCATGCGTACCGCGCTGGCCGTGCGCGACAGCTTCGGCAAACTGCTCGCCGCGGGGTTGTCGTTCACCATTGCCATCCAGCTGTTCGTCGTCGTCGGCGGCGTCACCAAACTCATCCCACTCACCGGCCTCACCACGCCGTATCTGTCCTACGGAGGATCGTCGCTTCTCGCCAACTACCTGCTCCTCGCGCTGCTGATCAAGATCTCCGACGCGGCCCGTGAGCCGGCAAAGCCCAAGAAGAAGCCTGCCCCCGCAGCGCCCATCGCGGAGGCACCCACCGAGATGGTGAAGCGCGCATGAACACTCCCCTGCGCCGCGTGTCCATCGCCGTGATGGTCATGGTCGTGGCGTTGCTCGCCAACGCCACCTACCTCCAGGTCATCAAGGCCGACGATCTACGCACCGACCCGAGAAACTCACGAGTGCTGCTCGACGAGTACTCACGTCAGCGCGGTCAGATCTCGGCCGGTGGCCAGGTGCTCGCATCCTCGATCCCCACCGACGACCGCTACAAGTACCTGCGCACCTACCCCCAGAATTCGATCTCCCCGGCCAGCCCGCAGGCCAACGCGCCGATCACCGGCTACTACTCGATGCTGTACTCGAGCAGCGGCCTCGAACGCGCCGAGGACCCCGTACTGAACGGATCCGACGACCGGCTCTTCGGCGGACGACTGTTCGACCTCATCTCCGGTCGAGATCCCCGCGGCGGCAACGTCGTCACCACCATCGACCCCGTCGTTCAGCAGGTCGCATACGACCAGCTGACCGCCAAGGGATACACCGGCTCGGTGGTGGCCCTCGACCCCGCCACCGGCAACATTCTGGCCATGGCCAGCACCCCCAGCTACGACCCGAACCTGTTGGCCAGCCACGACGGCAGCACCACCACCGCGGCGTGGGAGAACCTGAGCAACGATCCCGAGAAGCCGATGGTCAACCGGGCGATCTCGCAGACCTACCCACCCGGATCGACGTTCAAGGTGATCACCACCGCAGCCGCACTCGAAGCGGGCGCGACACCGGACGATCAACTCACGGCCGCGTCGAACATCACGTTGCCGGGAACCTCGACGACGCTGGAGAATTACAACGGTTCGACGTGCGGCGGCGGCCAGACGGCAACGCTGCGTGAAGCTTTCGCGCGCTCGTGCAACACCGCCTTCGTCGAGCTCGGCATCGACACCGGGGTGGACAGGATGCGCGAGACCTCTGCGGCGTTCGGCATCGGTGAGGACTCGACCATTCCGCTCACCGTCGCCGACAGCACCATCGGACCCATCGACGACGACGCCGCGCTCGGCCAATCCAGCATCGGCCAGCGCGACGTGGCGCTGACCCCGTTGCAGGACGCCGTCATCGCCGCCACTGTGGCCAACGGCGGCGTGCGGATGGCCCCGAACCTGGTGCAGCAGCTGCAGTCTCCCGACCTGTCGGACCTGTCGAGCTACCAGCCCAAGGCCATGGGCGAAGCGATCAGCTCGGCCACCGCGGCGACGCTGACCGATCTGATGATCGGCTCCGAGAACAACACCAGCGGCGAGGGCAAGATCCCCGGCGTCCAGATCGCGTCGAAAACCGGTACCGCAGAACACGGTTCCGACCCACGCAACACCCCGCCGCACGCGTGGTACATCGGCTTCGCACCCGCCGACGACCCCAAGGTCGCCATCGCCGTCATCGTCGAGGACGGCGGCGACCGAGCACTCGCCGCGACGGGTGGATCCGTGGCCGCACCCATCGGGCGCGCCGTCATCGCAGCCGCATTGCAGGGGAGGTGACATAAGGTGCCATTGAGCAACGGGGCTGTCATCGCGCAGCGCTATCGACTTCTGCGCCTCATCGCCACCGGCGGCATGGGGCAGGTGTGGGAAGCAATGGACAACCGCCTCGATCGCCGTGTCGCGGTCAAGGTACTCAAGGCCGAGTTCTCCGAGGACCCGGAATTCCTGCAGCGCTTCAGGTTCGAGGCACGCACCACCGCGCAACTGAACTACCCAGGAATCGCCGGGGTCTACGACTACGGCGAGACCCGCGACGGCGCGGGCGAATCACTGGCCTACCTGGTGATGGAACTGGTCAACGGTGAACCGCTCAACGCCGTGTTGGGTCGGATGTCCCGGTTGCCGCTCGGCCACGCCCTCGACATGCTCGAGCAGACCGGCCGTTCCCTGCAGATCGCGCACACCGCAGGCGTCGTCCACCGCGACGTCAAGCCGGGCAACATCCTGATCACCCCCACCGGGCAGGTCAAGATCACCGACTTCGGCATCGCCAAAGCTGTCGACGCGTCCCCGGTGACCAAGACCGGAATGGTCATGGGCACAGCGCAGTACATCGCCCCCGAGCAGGCACTCGGCGAGGAGGCCACCTCGGCTTCCGACGTCTACTCGCTCGGAGTCGTCGGCTACGAGGTACTCGCGGGCACGCGGCCCTTCGTGGGCGACGGCGCGTTGACCGTGGCCATGAAGCACGTCCGCGAAATGCCGGCCCCCATGCCGCTCGACCTGCCCCCAGCGGTACGCGAACTCATCGAGATCACGATGGTCAAGGACCCGGCCGCGCGCTACGCCAACGGTGGCGAATTCGCCGACGCCGTCGCCGCAGTCCGTGCCGGCCGTCGCCCGCCCGCACCCGGAAACTCCCGCGGTACCGGCACCGGCAGGGTCATGATGCCGGGCGTCGTACCCAGCCCTGCGCCGTCGCCGTCGAGCACCCAGATGATGCCGACGTCGCAGCGCGAGTACCGCGGACCGGCCACCGGAACGGCTGCGGCCGCAGTGCCCGAGGCCACCGGAATGTCGTCGGCACAGAAGGCCCTCGCCTGGGGCGGTGCGGGCCTGCTGTTGTTGGCCATCCTCATCGGCGGGTACGTGCTGCTGACCGGAGGCAGGGACGACACGCCGACGCCGTTCGTGCCACCGACCACAACCACCACGCAGCCGACCACCACCACGACCACGACGACCGAACCCACGACGACCACCGAAGAAACCACCACCACCGAAGAAACCACCACGACCACGACGACCACCACGCAGGAACCGACGACCACCGAGGAAACCACGACGACCTCGGCGGAGCCCACGGAGACGACGACGAGACGGCCGCTGATCGAGATTCCATTCCAGCAAGATCCACAAGGACAACCATGACGACTCCCCGTACGCTGTCCTCTCGCTACGAGCTGGGCGAGATACTCGGTTTCGGCGGCATGTCCGAGGTTCATCTGGCACGTGACACTCGGCTGGACCGCGACGTCGCCATCAAGGTTCTGCGCGCCGATCTCGCCCGCGACCCCACGTTCTACCTGCGCTTCCGTCGTGAAGCCCAGAACGCGGCCGCACTGAACCACCCCGCCATCGTTGCCGTGTACGACACCGGTGAAGCCGAGACCGAAGCCGGTCCGCTCCCGTTCATCGTCATGGAGTACGTCGACGGCGACACCCTCCGCGACATCGTCCGCGCCGAAGGACCCATGGCGCCGCGTCGAGCCATGGAGGTCATCGCCGACGTCTGTGCTGCACTCGATTTCAGCCACCGCAACGGAATCGTGCACCGCGACGTCAAACCCGCGAACATCATGATCAACAACGCCGGCGCGGTGAAGGTGATGGACTTCGGCATCGCGCGCGCCATCGCAGATTCCTCGTCGCCGATGACCCAGACCGCGGCCGTCATCGGAACCGCTCAGTATCTTTCACCCGAACAGGCCCGCGGCGAACAGGTCGACGCTCGATCGGACGTCTACTCACTCGGCTGTGTGCTGTTCGAGATCCTCACCGGCGAGCCCCCGTTCAAGGGTGATTCACCGGTCGCCGTCGCCTACCAGCACGTGCGCGAGGATCCTCAGCTGCCGTCACTGGTCAACGACACGGTGCCGCGTGAGCTCGACTCGATCATCCTCAAGGCGATGGCCAAGAACCCCGCCAACCGCTACCAGAGCGCCGCCGAGATGCGCACCGACCTGGTCCGCGTCCTCGGAGGTCAACGACCGAGCGCCCCGATGGTCATGAACGACGAGGACCGCACCACGATCCTCGGATCGGTCGATTCCCGGCAGGCGGACTTCTCCGGCGCGGACAAACCGGCCGCAGGCGCCGCCGCCACGCCCCGTGCGTCGAGGCACGCCGAACCCGAGGACGAACCCAGGAACCGTCGAGGCCTCAAGATCGCGCTGATCTCCGCGGCGTCGATCATCGTCGTCGCGATCGTCGGAGCATTCCTGTGGTCGCTCGGTCCCGGCGCGGACCCCAAGACCGTCACTGTGCCGTCCGTCGCCGGGCTGTCCGCCGACGAGGCCCAGAGCCAGCTCGAGAACGTCGGCCTACGCGTCACCGTGCAGGAGAGGCCGGATGCGTCGGTTCCCGAGGGCTCCGCGATCGGCACCAACCCGGCCACGGGGTCGCAGACCGAATCGCCCGGAGACATTCAGCTCGACATCTCCTCGGGCCCCCAGCAGGTGCAGGTACCGCGACTGACCGGACGAACGCAACAGGAGGCGTCGGACGCCTTGAACGAGGTGGGCCTCGAACTCGATCCCACCGTCGCCCGTGCACCGTCGACGCCGGAGAACCTCGACCGGGTCGTCGAGCAGAACCCGTCCTCGGGTGTGAGCATGAACGCCGACTCGCAGGTTCGCATCACGCTCGGTTCGGGGCCGGCGCAGGTACGGATGCCCAACGTCGTCGGCCAGCTCGTCGACGTCGCGCAGCCGAACGTCGAGGGTGCCGGCCTCCGCGTTCAGATACAGAACATCGACTCCAGTCAGCCTGTGGGACAGGTCGTCTCGACGGACCCCGCCGGTGGTGCCAACGTCGCCGAGAACACCGTCGTGACGTTGCGGGTCTCGAACGGCGACAAGATCCCGATGCCGGACCTCTCCGGCCTCACCGAGACCCAGGCGTTGACGGCACTGGAATCGGCCGGCTGGACCGGAACGGTGTCGAACCTGTCGACGTCGAGCCAGTCGACACTCGACCCACTGATGGTCGGCCGAATCGTCAACCAGACTCAGCCGGCGGGCTCCGAGATCAGCAAGACCGACACCATCACCGTGAGCATCGGGGTGCTGGGTATCCCCAACGGCTAGCCACCTCGCGTCGAGCTCAGGCGAAGGCTTCGGAGACCTGAGCTTCGAGCTTGGCGACGAGGCCGGGATCGGTGGGCATCCCGCAGACGGTGAGCCAGTTCGCCAGCATGCGGTGTCCGCCCTCGGTGAGGATGGACTCCGGGTGGAACTGGACGCCGTGAATCGGTAGCTCGGTGTGCCGCATCGCCATCACCAGGCCGGATTCGGTGCGCCCGATGATTTCGAGTTCGGCCGGGATCGTGTCTTCCCGGACGGTCAGCGAGTGGTAGCGAGTGGCGGTGAACGGCTCGTTCATCCCCTCGAGAACTCCGACGCCCGAATGGTGCACCAGGCTGGTCTTGCCGTGCAGCAGTTCCGGGGCCTTCTCCACCGTGGCACCGAAGGCTGCGCCGATCGCCTGATGGCCCAGACAGACCCCGAGCAGGGGCGTCTTCGTGCGAGCGCTGGCCGAGACCAGATCCATTGTGGCACCTGCGCGCTGCGGCGTGCCCGGTCCCGGGCTGAGCAGAATGCCGTCGAACCGGTCCGCGACGGCATCGCGGTCGGCGAGGCGCTCGTCGTCGTTGCGCCAGACCTCGACATCGGCATTCAGCTGGCCCAGGTACTGGACGAGGTTGAAGACGAAGCTGTCGTAGTTGTCGACGACGAGAATACGCATGCGGACAGCGTACTCAGCGAGGCTGTGCATACCGCATGCGCACCGATTGCTCGTACGCGGGCACCGAGAGATCCTCGGACGCTGCGACGTCGTAGCGGAGGCCGTATCGCAGTGCGTACTGCTCGTACAACCGGACACCCGGCTCGTTCTTCAACGCCGCGCGCAGCCGATCCGAGTCCCCGATCGCCGTCATCACGTACGGCGGACTGTACGTCCGCCCGCCGAGAAGAAGGGTGTTCCCGATGCACCGGGGAGCCGACGAGGCCACCAGCCGTTGATCCTGCATCGCGATCGCCGACGCGCCGCCGGCCCACAACGCGTTGAGCACGCTCTGAACATCGACCTGATGAACCACCAAATCGTCGACCGATGCGTCGGACGCATACGAACCGTCCGGACCACGGGGGGCGTCGGCCATCGTGACGGTCACGCCCCCGCCGGAAGCGGGGTCACGTCCTGCCGCGTCGGCCAGGGAATCGATACGCACCAACGCGTCGGCAACCTCGGTGTCCCCTGTCGCAGTGCGTTGCTGAATGGACTCGACCTGTTTCTCGAGCGTGTCCCGGCTCCGCTGGGCATCATCACTGCTGCGTTGGGCCGCGTCGACCAGATCTGCGAGCCGGGTGGTATCCCCGCCGCGCAACTCGTTGCCGTCCGAGACATGCCTGGTGGTGCCGAGCAGCAGACCGACGACAGCGCACACCGCGACGGCGAGCACCCACCAGCGGGTGTCGGCGGGGGCAGTCGATCGTCGTGTCACGGGTGCTCACAATTTGTCCGGTGGGTCGGTGCTGGGCTCACCTGCGTTAGCGTGTACAGCAACCGGGTCGGTGACCGTCACGGTCCTCGAGGTCACAATAGCCTGGGGATAAGCGGCACCCGCCGATCCACAGGTTCCGATCGTCAGTTGTCCACAGGTACGGCCGCAGTTGCCGCGGACCGTCACGAACGCGAAGAGGAAGCAATGCCGAAGTCGAAGGTACGGAAGAAGAACGACTACACGATCAACCCGGCGAACCGTACGCCGGTCAAGGTCAACGCCGGGCCGTCACCGGTCTGGTACGTGGTGCTGATGCTGGGATTCATGGTGGTCGGGCTGCTGTGGCTGATCGTCTACTACCTCGCTTCCGAGGACATCGCCTTCATCGGAAACCTCGGTGCCTACAACTTCCTGATCGGCTTCGGGTTCATGGTCGTCGGACTCGTGATGACCATGCGGTGGCGCTGAGCGCCGACCGAGTTACATCGATGTCATTCATCCCCAATGTGGATAAACCCTGTGGATAAGTCTACGAACGATCCACAGGGTGTGTACGAACAGCACTGGGCGACGCCCCTCGTCGCCGTCGCGGCTCTGGTCGCAGGCGGAATCGCACTGGGAATCGGTGCCGCACTCTCCTCCACCGACGCGGCCGGAACCTTCCTCGTCGGGCTCGCAGCCGTCGGAATGTGGATCATCGCCGCACTCGCCGCCGTACAACGCCCCCGGCTGGCCATCACCCAGGACGGATCACTGGTGATGAAACGCCTCAGCGGCATACGCACCTACAGCCGCCGCGACATCGTCCGCGTCAAAATCGTGAAATACCCACGACTGGGACGACGAGTCCCGATGCTCGAACTCGACATCCGCCCACCCGGCGAAGACGACGACCGACTGATCATCTTCGGCAGATGGGACCTCGGAACCGACCCTCGAGACGTATACGACGCACTGGACATCCACGGTCTGGTGCCACGCAACTCCTGAGCGTCCGGCCCCCGGGGGTACTCAATGTGACCTTCGGTGGACTTTTGGGGGGTCAATGTCACATCGAGTGGACTTGCTAGAGGCCCATCTGGGCGCGCAGGTCGAGTACACGGATGGCGATGATGCCCAGCGACACCAGAGCGACGGCGATGACCGAGAGCCAGGCCATGGACACACCGGCCATGGTTCGCTGCTGTCCCGTGTCGCGGGTTCGGTGGGACAAGAACACCAGACCGGCGGTGGCGGCGGCTCCGGCGACGAGTCCGCCCATGTGTCCCCACAGCGAGATGCTGGGGATCGAGATGCTGATGAAGATGTTCACCGCGATGACGATGAGGATGGGTGCCGGGCTTCGCTTGAGCCGCAGCAGGATGACGGCCTGTGCACCGAGGAGACCGAAGACGGCACCGGACGCGCCGACGGTGAACGCCAGCGGGTTCTCCAGCAGCATCACCGACGCGCTTCCTCCGAGGAGTGAGAGGAAGTAGACGACCAGGTAGCGGGTTCGGCCGAGCACGAGTTCGACGTCGCGACCGATGATGTACAGCGCGAACATGTTCACGAGCAGGTGTATCGGCCCGTAGTGGACGAAGCCGCTGCCGATCAGCCGGAACACATCGCCGTCGGAGACGAGCAGGCTGTTGAGAGCCCAGCTGCGGGCGAGCGCGGACCCGGAGGTGTTGTTCATCGGATCGCCGGACTGCGCCACCGTGATGGCATAGACGATCACGTTGATGGCGATCAGGGCGTACGTCAGCGGGGTCTTGGCCGATCGTGCCATGGGTGCACCGGCGACGGTCTGCGCAGTGCGGACGTTCTTGTTGCCCTCGCGCACGCAATCGACGCAGTGCTGTCCGACGGCCGCGGCCTGAAGACACTGCGGGCATGCCGGCCGGCCGCAGCGCGAGCAGGCCAGGCCGGTGGGGCGATCGGGATGTCGGACGCACACCGA
This sequence comes from Rhodococcus sp. SBT000017, assembly GCF_003688915.1. NCBI lineage: Bacteria > Bacillati > Actinomycetota > Actinomycetes > Mycobacteriales > Nocardiaceae > Rhodococcus > Rhodococcus sp. SBT000017. The sequence continues at coordinate 3,612,866 of NZ_REFU01000001.1, read as the reverse complement.
CTGGGGTGGGTTGGGCTGGTCGCCGTACGCGCCACCCCAGCCGGGGTTCGTCATCTTGTCGAAAGTCCTTCGGTCAGATCAGGAGATGGTGACGTTGTTGATGACGACCTCGTCCACCGGGCGATCTCCGCGGCCGACCTGCGTGCTCGAGATCGCGTCGACGACCTTCTTCGACGCCTCGTCGGTGACCTCACCGAAGATCGAGTGCTTGCGGTTGAGGTGCGGGGTCTTGCCGGTGGTGATGAAGAACTGCGAGCCGTTGGTGCCGGGGCCTGCGTTCGCCATGGCCAGCAGGTACGGACGATCGAAGGAGAGCTCCGGGTGGAACTCGTCCTCGAACTTGTAGCCCGGTCCGCCTGCACCGGTGCCGGTGGGGTCGCCGCCCTGGATCATGAAGCCGTCGATGACGCGGTGGAAGACCGCGCCGTCGTAGAACGGTCCGGTCTTGGCACCCGACGCGTTCTGCGTCGTGTACTCCTTGGATCCGTCCGCGAGACCGACGAAGTTCGCGACGGTCTTGGGGGCGTGATTGCCGAACAGTTCGATGACGATATCGCCGCGGTTGGTGTGCAGCGTGGCCGTTTGGGTCTTGTTTGGTGAAGTCACGCCCTCCATCGTGCCATCTCGGGTGATCGGGCAGTTCACAACGGGCATCGAGTCGGGTGTATCGGGAGGGTTCAGCGGGGCCGTGTTGTGGAACAGTGAGGGTATGACGAGCACAACGAAGTCCGACCAGGGTCGGTCGACCACCGGTACCGCAGCGACCGCGCTGCTGGGGGCCGCATCCGCCGCAAGCAAGGGCCCGGCCGGAGTGGGCCTGCTGTTGGCCAAGAAGGGCTACGGGCTGGCCCGCAAGCAAGCTGCGGAGCGCCGGGCAGTGACCGCGGAACGTATCGCCGAAGCCAATCGCACCCGAGCGCTGGTCACGGTCGACTCGGGATCACGTCGGACCCGGCGAATTCTGGTGTTCGGTGCCGCTGCTGCCGTCGTCGGAGGTGTCGTGTTCTTCCTCGGCCGCCGTCGCAACGAGGTGCCCCCGCCCGCCGATGTTCCGCCGAGCCTGGCCGACTACGACGACACGCCGTCATAGGTACAGAACCTTCTGCAGCAGATCGAGCAGACCCGGCCTCGTTCTGATCACGACCTCCGCGCTGCGGTCGGCGACGACCAGTGCGGCGTTGTGTCCGCTGGTGGAACCCTCGGTGAGATAGTCGCTGTGCCCGATCGAGCCGCCGGCTCCGTCGGAACGCTCGGTCGAGAGCAGCGTGACTCCGTCCAGTGCGCCCGGATCGCGGCCGAACACACCCAGGTCGGCGACGATATCGCCCTCGGCCTCCGCCGCGAACACGTGTCCGACGGGAAGCCGAAGATCTGCGGCGCTGTGGGTGCCGAATCCCGGTGACCCGAGAGCCACGAACTCGTCGACCCCGGTGTCGCCTCGGAGCGCCGACGCCGCAGTGAGGGATCCGTACGAGTGAGCCAGCACCGACAGATGCGGATCGCTCGCACGCGCGGCGTCGAGGCCGTCCAGAAACGGAGCCAATCGATCCGCTCCCGCCTGCGCAGCCGCACCCGAGACCACGGTCCGATCCGGATCGAGCAAGCTCCACCCCAGCTGAGGGGCCTGGTAGTCCAGCCAGGTCACTGCAGCCGCAGACTCCGGTGGATCCTGTGAAACAAGTTGCTGCACAGCATTTTCGACGTTCTCCATATCGCCGTCGTAACGGAGAAGATGTCCGTGCACGGTCGAGCCGAGACCGGGCACGAACACGGCGACATGGGTCGCCGTGTCGACATCGCCGACCGCTATGGCCGCCATCGTCTCCTCGTACGAGGAATTGTCGAGGACCAGAAGCTGCCGAGCCCCCTGCGCCAGCGTCGCGTCGATCGCATCGAGTGATGCCAGCCGCGTGCGAGTCTGTTCGAGTCCGGCATCGGCGTCACTGAAGATCCCGCCGAACACGTTGTCGGCCAACTCTTTCTGCAGTTCGGCTTCGACGGCGCGGAGGCGGATACGCTCGGCGGCCAACACTCGACGGTTGGCGCTGTCTCGCACCCGTCCAGGCAGGCCGTCGAGATTGCCGATCAGCGCCGGCTGTTCGACGAGCAGCCTGGTGCGTGCCGCAGGAGAGAGCGCGCTCCAGAAGGCGGCATTGGCCGCCGGTGACCCGTCGCGCGGCACCGAAGCCGCAATTGCCGTCGCAACGGAGGCTGCAGAGGTTCCGCCGGCGAGGCGTCGGGCAAGGACGTCGTCGAAGTCCGTGGCCGTACGAATCAGCTGCGCGATTCGCTCGGCGAGCTCGTCGCGGAATCGCCGTCGCTCTCGCATCGTCGCCCACAGATCCACTAGCGCAACCGAATACGACGCTGCAGCGTCGTACACCGAACCGTCGGATCCGATGGAGAATCGCTCGTCGGCCGCCGTCCGCTCCACCGAGCGGAGCGCAGCGACCAGACTCTCCATGTCGATCGAGGCATCCGCGGTACATCTCGCGATCCGAAGCAACTCGGTTGCGGCATCTCCGAGATCGGACCGGATGCGTCTCAAAGTTTCCCGTGCCGCCTCGGCCGCGGGACCGTCCCACCCCTTGCCCACAACCTCGTCCGCTGCCGAATCGTGCACGGCAGCGACTTCACGCCACCGCCGCATCAGCGCTTCGGACGCGGCTGCCAGCACTCGGCTGTCCCATGACCTGAACTCGTCGAGAGTGACCATCGCATATCCCCCGCAGCATCGTCGTTGTCGACGAGTCAACGCGAGAAGTACACCGCGCCGGGAAATCTATCCCCAGCCTGTGGATGAAATCTGGGGATCAATGGTGCAGCGAGTGAGTGCTACTGCGCAATCCTGCGGATCGGGCCGCTGTAGCCGGCGTCGGGATCGGACGGCCGACTCGTCCTCGGCGGCCTGCTTCGCTTCGCCCGGTACAGATCGGCGTCGGCTGCCCGATAGATCTCACCCCAGCGGCGACCCGCGGGCATGCAGGCCAATCCGACGCTCCATTCCGCCCGATGAGCGCGGCGCAGTCGCTCGATGATCTGCAAGGCCTCCTTTTCGAGAACCCCCGGCATGAACAACACGAACTCGTCTCCGCCGAGCCGACCGAGAACGTCCCTTTTGGTCAGCTGCCCCTTCCAGGCCTTCGAGACCCGAGCGAGCAGGACGTCACCGGCAATGTGGCCGTACTCGTCGTTGATCTCCTTGAAATTGTCCAGGTCGAGCACGGCGAGGCTGACCGACAAACCGCGAGCAGCACACGCCGGCAGCATCTTCTCGATTTTGGACTCGAAACCGAATCTGTTGAGCAGACCGGTCAGCGCGTCGTGCGTCGCGGAATAACGCATTCGACGCGCGAAGACACCGAACACCTCCGTCGCACCGACGATGCCGAGCGCCACGAGGATGTAACTGATGAACGGCGTTCCGTACGGCGCGATCGCCGCTCCGATGACCGCCGAAACAGCAAGCACTGCAACCCATATGCCCGCGCTGCGTTCGGACCAGAACGCGCCGATGTGCATCCCGAGGAACATAGCCGCCTGGACGCAGATCAAGAACGCCGGCATGGTGTCGCTGCTCCCCAACGCACAGGCGAGTGCCATCACCGACAACGCGGTCGCGAATCCCACCGCCTGTTTGGGGCTCGGCACACCTGCCCTTGCCAGCACGACGATCGCCGCGGGACCCAGTAGCAGAGCCAACGCGGCCAGAACCTGCTGCGCACCGGTCAGATTCGACCACGACGCTATCGCGCTGGCAGCGTAGAGAACTGTGGTGACGGCCGCGAACACGGCGAGCATTCGGCCGGACTCGTCGAACCTCGGCCTGCTCACCAGTCGATTCCAACCGTGCAAGGCCATGATTCGGCCGAGTGGAGGCAGCATTCACCGAAAGGAACACCACCACTCACCCGATACCCCCCAGGCACCATCGGCCCTCCCCACGCACTACGGCCATCGCCTCACATGACCCAACGATGCCCGGACTCTAACACCTCCGAGACGTGATCACGACTCTGGCCAGCGAAGGCACAGCAGGTCAGGACGCCTTCTCGGCGCGCGCTGCCTCTCTGGCAAGCAGTCGATCGCGGGACTCCTCGAACTTGGTCGCCTTCTCCGCCAAGTCTTCGACGAACGCTGCCAGTCGATCGCGATCCCGCTCGCCCTCACCCGTGAAATCGTCGCGTTCGAAGATCTTCCACTTGCGCAGAACAGGCATCAACACCTCGTCCAGATGCTGCCGGAGATCGTAGATCCCGTGCTTGGCCAAGGTCATCGCGTTCTTGCGGAAATTGGGCATGTTCAGGCCCGGCATCTGGAAGTCGGTCGCGACATCGGTGATGGCCCGGACCATCTGATCGGGCACCAGATCCAGCGACGCCTCACCGAGGTTCCGATAGAAGATCATGTGCAGGTTCTCGTCCGCAGCAACACGAGCCAACATTCGATCCGCCACCGGATCTCCGCACGCCAATCCCGTGTTTCGGTGCGACACCCGCGTCGCCAACTCCTGAAACGTCACGTACGCCACCGAATGCAGAAAATTCGCACCATCCATCGGCGCATCGATACCCACCGTCATGTGATGCATTCGAGCCCGCTCCAACTCCACGGGGTCGACCGCACGGGTCACCACCAGATAATCGCGCATGACGATGCCGTGACGATTCTCTTCCGCAGTCCAGCGACCCACCCACGTGCCCCAGGCACCGTCCAACGAGAAATTGTCTGCCAACCCCCGGTGGTACGACGGCAAATTGTCCTCGGTGAGCAAATTGGTGATCATCGCCGTGCGAGCCAATTCCGACAACGACGACTGCTCGAGAGACCAGTCCTGCCCACCCATCGCCGCAAAGTTCCGACCCAGATCCCACGGAACGTAATCATGCGGATGCCATTCCTTCGCCATCGACAGATGACGATTCAAATTGGCTTCCAGCGTGCCGTCGAGTTCTGTCAACAGCTCTTCATGATCGAGAACACGCGTCATCTGCGGGGCTCCTTCGAAATTGGAGATGCCCGAATCGCCAACCGATTCGAGACAGTGGCGAACACCGCCCGCCGAGATCGAACGACGGCACACCCCCCTGCGGTGCGCCGTCGCGACCATTCACGTCGATCCGAGAACCGACGTGCCTTGCACACCGACCACGCTAAGGACCGAGCCTCCGATACAACACAGAACCGACGACTGTCTGGATATGTGGGCGCCGAAGCACAGACCGCCTTGGGTCCGATCACAACCGGTCCGTCGAATCCGCGTCGGGCCTCTCGGCACTCGAGGGCACTCAATGTCACGTCGAGTGGACTTTTGGGGGGTCAATGTCACATCGAGTGGACTTGGGGCCGGCCGGGGACACGAAAAAGGACGCCCACCGAAGTGGACGTCCTTTTTGTTGTGGAGCCTAGGAGATTCGAACTCCTGACATCTGCCTTGCAAAGGCAGCGCTCTACCAACTGAGCTAAGGCCCCGGGTGTTGCCGGTAATCGTAGACGAACCTTACACGTCCACTCCGATCGATTGTCACACGGTGGGGATGCTGTGCCAGACGCCGTCTGCGCTGCGCTGCGAGCGCACCTTCGATAGTGTCAGCACTGCGATCACCGCCGATGCGACCAGAAGAAGGATTTTCACGTCCTGCCTCTTTTCGTTCGTTCGGTGTGGGCCTAGGAGGACTTGAACCTCCGACCTCTTCCTTATCAGGGAAGCGCTCTAACCGCCTGAGCTATAGGCCCTCATCACTACTTCGGACCGAAGAAAACCTCTCCTCGAACCGAGGGATGAGATTACCGTATCGGGCCGCTGTCTTCCAAAACGGCCCGATACGGCCCTCGATGGTGCAGGTCAGTCGCGGTCTGCCAGTGTCACTTCGACGCCACCGACCAGGTCCGACGACAGGTTGTAGATGAAGGCACCAATGGTCGTCAGAGCGGTGAACAGTACGACATTGATCACACCGATCACGGCCGCGTAGCCGAATACCTGCCCGGCACTGACCAGTCCGCCGCCGCCGGATTCGTTGACGATCTCGGTGAACGCACTGTTGAGCCGTTCCCAGACGCCCATGCCGTCGAGCACGGCGTACAGCAGGCCGACCGACACCATCCACACGAAGAACAGTGACACGGCGATCACGAGGGCGATCTTGAGCGTCGACCACGGATCGATCTTGCGGATCTGGATGGTCGCCCGCAGCGGATCGCCGTCCGCACTGGGTACAGCCGTGATGGCCGCGGGGGCCGCACGCTCGGACAGGGACGGCTCCGGGTGCCTTACGGCAGACAGGTCCGGCATGTCCTTCGCCAGATCCTTGCGTTCGATGTGCCGTGTCGGTCCGTCGATGCCCGCAGCCTTGGACCTGGCGGCTTCTCGCCGTTCGGTCTTGTCCTCGGTCGATTCGCGCTGGGTCGGCTCGGCGGCCGTCCGAGCGGACCGATCGAACTCACCGTTCGGAGGCAGCGCAGCTCCGCGTCCGGACAGGTTGGTCTGCGGCTGATTCTGCGGCTGCTGCCGGTCGTCCGTTCCCTGCGGTGCGGGCCGCTGACCGGCACCACGCTGCCAAGGCGGCGTTCCTGAGCCACCTTGCGGACCGTCGTTCTGTTGGGCCGGCATCGCCTGCGTCGCTGCCGGACCGGCCTGATCCTGACCCCGTGCGGGCTCGGACGTACGAGACGCTTCACCGGCGGCCGTCGACTCGGCTGATACCTCCGGAGTGCGCACGGTCTCGTCGGGTGCTGCAGGCTGCGAGGCAGCTGGCTGCGGGGCTGCCTGCCGTGGAGGTTGACCGGCCGGTGCCTGCCGCTGCGGTGGCTGACCGTTCGGCGGCGGACCACCGCTGGGCCGGCCGGTCGCCTGCTGCCCTGGGCCGGGCTGACGGCCGGGCCCCTGGGGCGGCTGCGGCGGACCGGCGGGAGCCTGTCCCTGCCGAGGTGCAGGCGGACCCTGCTTGGGGGCCCCCGGAGGAGCCTGCGCCGGCGGTCCCTGCGGCGGCGGGCCCTGAGGTGCAGGCGGTCGCTGCGGGGGCGGGGGTCCCTGGGCGGGACGTGCCGGACCGTTCGGAGCACCCGGTGCCGGTCGCATCGGAGGCCGAGCACCGCCCTGCGGGGCCGGGCCACGGCCCGCGGCGGGCGCGGGACGAGTGGCCGGCTGCGGGCGATTGCCCGGGCGAGCTCCCTCGGGCGGCGCGGGACGCGCGGGCTGCTCCGCCCGCGCGGCGTCCCGGCTGTCCGGTCCACCGCTGGGGCCGGGCCTGCTACCAGGCCGGTTGGGAGTGCTCACTTACGACTCCTTCGCTGCATCGTCTTCGGTGCCCAGAGCATCCGGTTCGATCTCGTCGGCGTTACGCGCGATCGCGAGCAGTGTGTCGCCTTCACCGAGATTCATCAACCGCACGCCCTTGGTCTGTCGGCCGGCCTTCCGAACCTGCTTGGCAGCGGTCCGGATCACGCCACCACTGGACGTGATGGCGTACAGCTCGTCCTCGTCGTCGACGATGAGAGCTCCCACCAGCGTGCCACGCTTCGGGTCGTACTGAATCGTCAGCACTCCCTTTCCGCCGCGGCCCTGCTGTGGGTAGTCCTCCATCGCGGTGCGCTTGGAGTAGCCACCCGACGTAGCGACCAGCAAGAACTTGTTCTCGCTGACGACGTTGAGCGAGAGCAACGCGTCCTCACCGTTGAAGCGCATGCCCTGCACACCGGAGGTGGCGCGGCCCATCGGACGCAGCACCTCGTCGGTGGCCGAGAACCGGATGGACTGACCCTGCGCCGAGACCAGAAGCAGATCGTCGTCCGAGGACGCGAGAACGGCCCCGACCAACTCGTCCTCACCGCGCAGGTTGACGGCCACGATGCCACCGCTGCGGTTGGAGTCGAAGTCGGTCAGACGTGACTTCTTGACCAGACCGCCCTTGGTGGCGAGCACCAGGTACGGCGCGTCCTCGTAGGTCTTGATCTGGATGACCTGGGCGATGCGCTCGTCCGGCTGGAAGGCGAGCAGGTTCGCGACGTGCTGACCGCGGGCGGTTCGGTTCGCCTCGGGCAGCTCGTAGGCCTTGGCCCGGTAGACGCGGCCCTTGGTGGTGAAGAACAGGATCCAGTCGTGCGTCGAACAGACGAAGAACTTGCTGACGATGTCGTCCTGCTTGAGCCCCGCTCCCATCACGCCCTTGCCGCCGCGCTTCTGCGAACGGTAGAGGTCGGTTCTGGTGCGCTTGGCGTATCCGGTCTCGGTGATCGTGACGACCACGTTCTCCCGGGCGATCAGATCCTCGTCGTTGACGTCTCCGTCGGCGGCGATGATGCGCGTACGACGGTCGTCGCCGAACTTCTCGACGATCTCGGCGAGCTCGTCTCGCACGATCTGTCGCTGCCGCTCCGGCTTGGCCAGAATGTCCTGCAGGTCGGCAATGGTGCGCTCGAGTTCTGCCAACTCGTCGATGATCTTCTGACGCTCGAGGGCTGCGAGGCGTCGCAGCTGCATGTCGAGGATCGCCTGGGCCTGGATCTCGTCGATGTCGAGCAGGTCGATCAAGCCCTGCTTGGCGAGATCCACCGTCTGCGACGCACGGATGAGCGCGATGACCTCGTCCAACGCGTCGAGCGCCTTGACGAGTCCACGCAGAATGTGGGCCCGCTCCTCTGCTCTGCGCAGCCGGTACCGGGTACGTCGAACGATCACGTCGAGTTGGTGAGTGACGTAGAAGCGGATCATCTGGTCCAGGCGCAGCGTGCGCGGAACGCCGTCGACGATCGAGAGCATGTTCGCGCCGAAGCTCGTCTGCAGCTGCGAATGCTTGTAGAGGTTGTTGAGCACCACCTTCGCGACCGCGTCGCGCTTGATCGTGACGACGATGCGCATGCCGACGCGATCGGAGGACTCGTCGTCGATCTTGGAGATGCCCGAGAGCTTGCCGTCCCGAACCTGCTCGGCGATCGAGGTGATCAGGTTGTCCGGGTTGACCTGGTAGGGCAGCTCGGTGATGACGATCGTGGTGCGGCCGTTGGAATCTTCTTCGATCTCGACGACGCCGCGCATGCGGATCGAGCCGCGGCCGGTGGAGTACGCATCCTGGATGCCCTGACCACCGACGATGAGTCCGTGCGTCGGGAAGTCGGGGCCCTTGACGCGTTCCATGCAGGCCGCGAGCGTTGCTTCTTCGTCGGCCTCGAAGTTGTCGAGGGCCCAGAACACCGCGTCGCCCAGTTCACGCAGGTTGTGCGGCGGGATGTTGGTGGCCATACCGACGGCGATGCCGTTGGAGCCGTTCATCAGCAGGTTCGGCACCCGCGACGGAAGTACCGTCGGTTCTTGGGTTTTGCCGTCGTAGTTGGGGATGAAGTCGACGGTTTCCTCGTCGATGTCGCGCAACATCTCCATCGCGAGCGGGGTCAGCCGAGCCTCGGTGTAACGCATGGCTGCGGCGCCATCGTTGCCGCGGGAGCCGAAGTTGCCCTGGCCGTCCACCAATGGGTATCGCATCGACCACGGCTGGGCCAGTCGCACCAGTGCGTCGTAGATCGAGGTGTCGCCGTGGGGGTGGTAGTTACCCATCGTTTCGGCAACGGGGCGTGCGGATTTGACGTAGCTGCGGTCGGGGCGGAAGCCCGAGTCGTACATCGCGTACAGCACGCGGCGGTGCACCGGCTTGAGTCCGTCACGCACCTCGGGCAGTGCACGCCCGACGATGACGCTCATCGCGTAATCGATGTAGCTGCGCTGCATTTCCTGCTGGATGTCGACCGGATCGATCCGGTCGCCGCCCTCGGCGTTGGTGGTCGAACCCGGCGGGGGTCCTACCGGCGGTTCGGTGATGTCAGACATGCAAATCTCCTCGAGTAACGGTCACCTCCACGCACCGAGAGAACTCATCGGTGCGTGAAGGGAAGTGACTAAACGTCAAGAAAGCGAACATCTTTCGCGTTGCGGGCGATGAAGCTACGACGCGCGGAGACGTCCTCGCCCATCAGCACGCTGAACAGCTCGTCGGCGGCCGCCGCGTCGTCCAGCGTCACCAGACGCAGGACGCGGACCGACGGATCCATGGTGGTCTCCCACAGTTCCTTGGCGTTCATCTCGCCGAGGCCCTTGTAGCGCTGGACGCCGTCCTCGACGTTGATCTTGCGCTTGTTGGCGATGCCGGCCTCGAGCAGACCGTCGCGCTCGCGGTCGGAGTACGCGAAGTCCGGTTCGCCGCGGCTCCACTTCAGCTTGTACAGCGGCGGCATGGCGAGGTAGACGTGGCCGTGCTCGATCAGCGGTCGCATGAAGCGGAACAGCAGCGTCATCAGCAGGGTGGAGATGTGCTGGCCGTCGACGTCGGCGTCGGCCATCAGCACGATCTTGTGATAGCGGAGCTTGGTGATGTCGAACTCGTCGTGGATGCCGGTGCCGAAGGCGGTGATGATCGACTGGACCTCGTTGTTCTTGAGGACGCGGTCGATGCGAGCCTTCTCGACGTTGATGATCTTTCCGCGAAGCGGCAGGATCGCCTGGAACATCGAATCTCGTCCGGATTTGGCCGAGCCGCCTGCGGAGTCGCCCTCCACGATGTAGATCTCGGACTTGCTCGGATCGTTCGAGCGGCAGTCGGCGAGCTTGCCGGGAAGGCCACCGATATCGGTTGCGCTCTTGCGGCGCACCAACTCTCGCGCCTTACGTGCAGCCATTCGGGCCTGAGCGGAGGAGACCGCCTTGTTGATGATGGTCTTGGCGTCGGCCGGGTTCGATTCGAACCAGTGCGCCAGGTGCTCGTTGCATGCCTTCTGCACGAACGACCGAATCTCGGTGTTGCCGAGCTTGGTCTTGGTCTGCCCCTCGAACTGCGGCTCCCCGACCCGCACCGAGATGACTGCGGCCAAGCCCTCGCGGATGTCGTCGCCGGTGAGCTTGACGTCCTTTTCCTTGACCAACTTCTTCTCGATCGCGTACTTGTTCACCGTCGAGGTCAACGCGGTGCGGAAGCCCTCTTCGTGGGTACCGCCCTCGTGCGTGTTGATCGTGTTGGCGAAGGTGTGCACCGATTCGGAGTAACCGGCGTTCCACTGCATGGCGATCTCGACCTCGTGGCCCTCACCCTTGCCGGTGAAACCGACGACCGAATTGTGGATAGCGGTCTTGGTCCTGTTGATGTGCTTGACGAAGTCGACCAAGCCGTCGGGGTAGTGATAGGTCCGCTTGCGCACCTTGGCCGGCTTCGCGTTGGCCGCGTCGGCCTGCTCTTCCTCGGCGGTCTTGGGTGCCTCGGCGGTCTCACCGAGTTCTTCCTCGGTCGCGTCGGTGGCTGCCACTCGCTCGTCGGTGAAGTTGATGGTCAGTCCCTTGTTCAGGAACGCCATCTCCTGCAGGCGGCGGTGCACGGTCTCGAAGCTGTAGTCGAGGGTCTCGAAGATCTTGCCGTCGGCCCAGAAGCGCACGGTGGTACCGGTCTCACCGGTATCCCCGACGGTCTCGAGGGGGCTGGGCTTGGCGTAGTCGTAGGTCTGCTTGTAGCGATGACCGTCGCGCGCGATCTGCAGTTCGACCTTGGTCGAGAGCGCGTTCACCACCGAGATGCCGACGCCGTGCAGGCCACCGGACACCGCATAGGAGTCGGAGTCGAACTTGCCGCCTGCGTGCAGCTGCGTCATGACGACCTCGACGGTGGGAACACCGGAGGAGTGCATGGCGACGGGAATTCCTCGACCGTCGTCCTTGACCTCGACGCTGCCGTCCTCGTGGATGGTGACGTCGACGGTGGAGGCATAGCCGGCCATGGCCTCGTCGACGGAGTTGTCGACGACCTCCCAGATCAGGTGGTGCAGGCCTCGTTCACCGGTGGAACCGATGTACATACCGGGCCTCTTACGGACCGCTTCCAGGCCCTCGAGGACCGTGATGGAGGAAGCGCCGTAATCCTTGCTGTTCTCGTTGTTACCTGACTTCTGGGCAGCCACGGTTAGCTGGTTCTCCTTCTACGCGTCCACTACCCCGCTCACACCTGTCGCAGGTGCTACCGCAGGGCCGGCACGGTCGTTTCCGCCGTGCTCGATTCCATGCGTTTGTTCCGGGCTTGATGTCGTACCGGTCCATAGTACTGGGTGGCTGCGACAGCATGGGGACGATGACACCCCTAAAAGGCCCCTGATTGCTTCACAGGCGCATTTTTTCGATGTCGGACGACAAAGATGAAGGGTGAAACGAGCGGCTCCGCTAGAGATCGAGCACGATCCGTTCGCCCTCGGACCGCGAGACGCAGATCAACATCTCGTGTTGCTGCTCCTCGGCCGTGAGCCGATTCTCTCGATGCTGCGGTGTTCCGCTCAGCACTCGAACCCGGCACGTCCCGCAGAACCCCTGCTGGCAGGAGTACGCCACATCCGGGCGCAGACGCCGAATGGCATGCAGCGCAGTCTCGTCCGAACCCACTGCGATGACCTGACCGGAATCGACGAGCTGCACCTCGAACTCGGCGCCGTTCTTCACCGGCGGAGGCGAGAACCGCTCGAAGTGCAGATGTGTCGCGGGCAACGAGTCGAACGAGGCGCGAACCAGATCGATCATCGGCGGCGGTCCGCATACGTAGACCGAACCGCCGGGTGCCGCGGCACCGAGCAGATCCATGCTCGACGGCATGCCGTCCACATCGTCGGTGCGCACCGTCACGCGATCGGCCTCCCAGTCGGCGATCTCGTCGAGGAACGGCATCGATTCACGCGAACGTCCGCAGTAGACCAGGTGCCAGTCCATCCCCGTCTCCCGAGCCCGGCGCACCATCGAGATGATGTCGGTTATCCCGATTCCTCCGGCGACGAACACTGCATGCTCGGACCGTACGAACGGAAAACCGTTGCGCGGACCCCGAATTGCGACCTCGGTGCCGACCGGAAGATCGTGCATCTCGCGCGACCCGCCGCCGCCGTCGGGCACCAGGCGCACCGCGATGGAGTACGAGTCGGCATCCGGTCGCCCACACAACGAGTACTGCCGACGGCGTCCGGACGGGAGATAGAAGTCCAGATGCATTCCCGGTGCCCACGCAGGCAGCACCGCGCCGTCGGCGGCCGAGAACGTCAGTTGGACCACCTGCTCGTCGACGCACAGCACCTCGCGTGAGACCAAGGTCAGCAATCGGGTGCGAGCGACGGGCGGCGCCGCGAACGACGCGTCGTAGTCATCACCGTCGAGCAGAGCGAACCATTTGTCGAGCGCATCGGTCACCAGCGACACGGTCTGATCGGGCTCGTCACGGCCGTACAGATTCTTCGGAATCGTGCGTCCCATTCGAAACGAGTCGACCATCTGTGCCATTGCGCCGAGCTTGCTCCGCAACGTGCGTTTGGTCATCGATCGGCGGACCGAGCTGCCGGTGAGGTGGCCAAATACTGCACTGCCTGCGCCGTCGACCCTTCCTGGGAAGGGTGGTACGTGCTCTTGAAGTAGCGAAGAGACGCCTTCACCATCGACATCGGGGTCGGGAACAGACCGGCCTTGGCCACTCGGCGGAATTCTCGGAACGAGGGTGTGCGCTGCTTGGGTGGAAGGTGCGCCAGCGTCGGATCCTGGCTCATCAGATAACGAACACCGCGAGTCCAGAACCACACGAGGGTGGGCGCGATGACGACATACGTACGAATCCGGCGGGCCGGGCGGACGTCGAAGTATCGCATCACCTCGTAGGCCACCGATCGATGCTCGACCTCCTCGGCTCCGTGCCACCGCAGCAGATCCAGCATGATCGGATCGACGTCGGCCTCGTCCAACTCCCTGGCATTGAGAACCCAATCGCCGAGGAAGGCGGTCAAGTGCTCGGCGGCGGCGATGAGGGCGAGACGCTCGACCAGACTGTTCTGGCCGTGCCCGGACCTGTTGCCGAGGGCGCGGCCGAACAGGAACTTCATCTGATCGACGTACGGATCGACATCGATGCCGTGCGCCCGCAGCTGATCGTGGACATCGGTGTGCGCCTGCGCATGCATGGCTTCCTGGCCGATGAATCCGATCACGTCGTCGCGCAGCTGATCGTCGTGGATGAGCGGCAGCGCTTCCTTGAACGTGCGCACGAACCATTCCTCACCCTCGGGCAGGAGCAGGTGCATCACGTTGATCAGGTGAGTCGCCAATGGGTTGCCGTCCATGTAATGCAGCGGCAGAGATTCCCAGTCGAACTCGACATTTCGAGCATGCAGAATGACACGGTCTTCGGGGGTTCCGTCCACATCGACGGCCGCTGTCGATGCCTTCTTCGTTGGTGCAGACACAACTTCTCCTCGTCCGATGGCCGCGTAGAACATCTTCATCGATCCCCCGACCGCTGAGTGTCGCGAATCACGCTACGCACATCGACCATGTCACAGCAACACTGGCCCCAACATCTGTTGAGGATCACCTGGACCAGCCGGTTCGAGAAGCCATCGTTGGGACGTCTCACTATCCGTACGTGTCGCGTGGGCCCCGTCCACGCACGTGACGCTCGCCCTTTCTCCAGCTCTGCGTCGTCGGACCGGTGATGCGCAGAGAGGTCACCACGCCGTGACCGACGGCCGCTGCGATCTTGGCCAGAATCTGCGATTGCATCAGCCTCAACTGTGTCGCCCACGCCGTGGACTCGGCGGAAATACTCAACACTCCGTCCTTGAGACCGGTGGGATCCGCGTGAGCCGAGATGTCCTCACCCACCACGCTGGGCCACCGGCCCAGCACCGCACCCTCGGACACCTTGGCCGACCACCCACGCTTGGACGCGATCGAGTTCGCCAACGCCCCGAAGGCCTGCGGATCACGGTCGTCGGGCCCGGCTCCCGACCAACCGCGTCTACGACGGCCCCGCAGTGCTCGAACTCCGCCGGTGGGCGACGACCGTCCCTGCCCCACCGATTTGCCACTGGCCTTGGCTGCGGCACGGGCGTCCTCGAGTGCTCGACGCGCCAGATCGACGCCCTTCAATTCCGGTACCTCACCGTTGCCCGGGGGCGTCGCGTCGTCGTCGGTCATCGATCCTCACCTTCCGAACGTGCGATTCCGGTATCGTCCGACAACTCGGAGATGCGCGAGATACGTCCTGCTGCACCGGAATCCGAGCTCTGCGTTGCCTCGACCCCGTAGCGCCTGGCATCGAGTTCGGGAGGTACGTCCTCCGGTACCGCCGCCGTGATGAGGACCTGCTCTGCGCCGGCGGCCACCGTCGCCAACGCCGCGCGCCTCTTTCGGTCGAGCTCGGCGAACACGTCGTCGAGCATCAGGACCGGGTCCGTACCGTCCTCCCGCAACAACGCAAAGGAGCCGAGCCGCAACGACAGTGCATACGACCACGATTCACCATGGCTGGCAAAGCCTTTGGTCGGTTGATCACCGAGCATCAATTCCAGGTCGTCGCGGTGCGGTCCCACCAGGCACACCCCGCGTTCGATCTCACGCTGTCTCATCACCGAAAGTTGATGCAGGAAAGCAGCTTCCAACACCTCGATGTCATCGGGTTCGGGGGCACGATCGGCATCGGAGAATTCCGGCGGGAGCGCATCGGCCAGACTGCAGCGATAGGCGACGGCAGCCAACCGCGATTCCGGAGCGATCGAGCTGTAGGCCTGTTGCACGAAAGGCATCAGCTCGTGCACCAAAGCTATTCTGGCAGCCAGCAATCGAGCTCCGTGCGCCGCGAGATGACCGTCCCAGACGTCCAGGGTGGCAAGGGCACTCGCGCCGTCGCCCGACGACGATCCGCGGCGCAACGACCCACTCGCCGTCTTGAGCAGAGCCGACCTTTGCCGCAGAACCTTGTCGTAATCGGCACGGACAGTGGCCATTCGAGGAATACGAGTGGTGAGTAGCTCGTCGAGATAGCGTCGTCGCTCGCCGGGATCGCCGCGGACCAGCGAGAGATCCTCGGGAGCGAACAGCACACTCTGCAACACGCCCAGGATTTCGCGTGGGCGCCGCAGCGGTGACCTGTTCATCCGAGCCTTGTTGGCCCTGCCTTCGAGAAGCTCCACATCGATGATCAGTTCCCGACCGTGATTGACCACGGCGCTGCCCACGAACGCCTTGGCGGCGCCTGCCCGAATCATGGGAGCGTCCGAGGACACACGATGGGAGGACAACGTCGACAGATAATTGAGCGACTCGAGCAGATTGGTCTTGCCGTGTCCGTTGGGCCCTACGAACACGGTCGAACCCGGTCCGAGGTCGACGGTGAGGTCGTCCCAGGATCGGAAATCGTGTAGCTGCAGAGACCGGACGAACACTTACTCGGTGTTCTTCGGCGCCGGGGCGCGCAGCGTCTCGTCGGCATCGGCCTTCTTGACCGCATGCCCGCCGAACTGGTTCCGCAGTGCAGAGACAGCCTTCATTGCAGGCGAATCCTCTTGCCGCGACGCAAATCTCGCGAACAACGCCGCGGAGATCACCGGCGCGGGGACAGCGTGACGGATGGCTTCCTCGACGGTCCAGCGTCCTTCACCGGAATCCTCGGTGTACCCGGAGATCTCGCTGAACTCCGGATCCTGACCGAGCGCTTCGACCAACAGATCGAGCAGCCAGGACCGCACGACCGTGCCCTTGCTCCAGGCCCGCAGCACGCCTTGCACGTCCTGCACGAGTTCTTCGGCTTCGAGGATCTCGTAACCCTCGGCGTAGGCCTGCATCAACCCGTACTCGATGCCGTTGTGCACCATCTTCGAGTAGTGACCGGCACCGACCGGACCGGCGTGCACGAAGCCGTCCGCGCGCTCGCCCTCGGGACGCAACGCATCGAAGATCGGCATCGCACGGGCGACATGCTCGTCCTGGCCACCGACCATCAGGCCGTAACCGTTCTTCAGGCCCCAGACGCCACCGGATACTCCGGCATCGATGTAACCGATTCCCTTGGCATCCAACAGTTCTGCATTGGGCTTGTCATCGGTGAAGCGAGAGTTGCCGCCGTCGATCACCAGATCGCCCGGCTCGAGCACATCCGCCAGACCGGTGACGGTATCGCGAGTGATCTTGCCCGACGGAACCATCACCCACACCACCCGAGGCGCCGTCAACGACTGCGCAAGACCGGCCAGTGACGGAGTATCGGTCACCTCGGGTCGGGGGTCGTAGCCGATGACCTCGTGACCGTGCTCGCGCAGTCTCTCGCGCATGTTGAAGCCCATTTTTCCGAGACCGACCAAGCCCAGCTGCATGATGAGGCGTCCTTGTCTGTGTCAGGTGCGAAAGTTCCCGCTGGTTCAACAGTAACCAGACCGGATCAGCCCGGCAGCCTGACCGGCATCAGCAAGTACGTGTACTCCGACTGCGGCGCCGCGAACTTGCCTGCGTCATCGGGAACGAGTTCCTCGTCCGACGTCGGCCGCAGCACTGCGGGCCGGCTCGGCGTCGTGAATCCGAACGTGACCTTCTCGCTGTGCAGTGACGACAGGCCATCGATGAGGTAGCCGGGGTTGAAGGCGATGGTCAGGGCCTCACCCTGGAAATCGGCGGGCAGTGCCTCCTCGGCGCGGCCTGCATCGTCGCCGCCCGCGGACAGCAACACGCCCTCCGCGTTGAATTCCAGGCGAACCTGGGCTCCACGCTCGGCAACAAGAGCCACACGCTTGATGGCCTCGATCAGCGACGCGATCTCGAGGGTCGCCACCGCGGTGTGTTCGGCCGGCAGCAACTGACGGAACTTCGGGAATTCGGCGTCGAGCAGTCGTGTCGTGGTGCGGCGCCCGTCGCTGACGATGCCGAGCAGGCCGTCGCTACCGATGGACGACCCGGAACCCAGGGCGAGTTCGACGGGTGAGCCGGCGTTGCCGCCGAGCGTCTTCGCAGATTCGGAGAGGGTCTTGGCCGGGATCAGCACCGCAGTGGTCGTGTCGGCGCCGGCGGGAGTCCACTCCACCTCTCGAACCGCCAACCGGAAACGGTCGGTGGCGGCGAGAACGACATTGGTGCCGTCGATCTCTACGCGGATACCGGTGAGCATCGGAAGCGTGTCGTCCTTGCCCGCCGCGATTGCGACCTGGGCGATGGCCTCGGAGAAGACGTCACCGGCCAGCGAACCGGTGTTGGTGGGCAGCTCGGGGAGCTGCGGGTAGTCCTCCACGGGCATCGTGGGCAGCGAGAACTTGGCGCTGCCGCAGTTGACCAGAACGCGGGTTCCGTCCACCGTGACGTCGACCGGCTTGTTCGGCAACGACTTCGTGATGTCGGCAAGTAGCTTGCCCGACACCAGAACTCGGCCGGCAGTGGCAACTTCGGCCGACACCTTGACCTGAGCGGAGACCTCGTAGTCGAACCCGGAGACCGTCAGACCCTGCTCGTCGGCGGCAAGAAGAACTCCACCGAGGACGGGAACGGGCGGCCGGGACGGCAGGCTACGGGCCACCCACGCGACGGAATCGGAAAAATCTTCACGAGCAACGCGAAACTTCAAACTTCCAAGCTCCATCGCTCGGCATTTCCTCTCGTTCGGTGGCGTTCGGTGTCACGGCCGGAGCGATGCAACCACGATGGTTGCGGCTCGAACCGATGCAACGACGAGTGTGGCACATCCAGCGCAAGCACACCGTATGCCCTCCGAACCGAAGACGGAAGCGCGAGGGTCTCGCCGAACTTGGGATTCGGGTGATCTCGGAGGGCCTGTGAACGGATCGTTCCCCAACACCTGTTTTCAAAGAAGTTCTTTCAAGGAGAAAACAGAAGTATTAATAGGTCCTGTGGAATCTGTGCACGGACCATTCGATCCGCTGGTGGCCGAGCGTAGTGTCGTGGGGATGAACTCGGGACCAATTCGTGGTTGACGAACCGCTGCCTGTGGACGAATCACATCGGTGCACAGGCGCCCACACTCCATCCCCAGAACTTCGATGTTGTCCACATGGTTATCCACAGGTGTGAATCAATGGTCGACGCCTCGAAAATTCATCGGATTCGCGTCGAAAATCGGTCCGGCGAACGACGAGATACAGCGACGGCACCGAACCCGCGATGGGATTCGGTGCCGTCTTGTGCGGTCGTGCGTGCCCGGTTGGCTACCGCTTCGAGCGCTGCTTGATCCGCGCGGTCAGCTCCTGAACCTGGTCGTACACCTTGCGACGCTCGGTCATCTCCTTGCGAATCTTCTTGTCCGCGTACATCACCGTCGTGTGGTCGCGGCCGAACGTCTGGCCGATCTTGGGCAACGACAGATCGGTGAGCTCGCGGCAGAGATACATGGCGATCTGCCTGGCCATGGCCAGTGCTCTGGCCTTGCCCGGCCCGCACAGGTCCTCGATGGAGGTGTTGAAGTACTCCGCTGTCACGGCCATGATCGTGGCCGCATTGATCTCCAGACTCGACGAATCGGGGATCAGATCGCGCAGAACCACCTCGGCCAGAGTGAGGTCGAGTGCTTGTCCGTTGAGCGATGCGAAGGCCGTCACTCGAATGAGGGCGCCTTCGAGCTCACGAATGTTGCGCTCGATTCGGCTGGCGATGAGCTCGAGCACGTCGTGCGGCACATCGAGCCGGTCCATCCGAGCCTTCTTGCTCAGAATGGCGATACGCGTCTCGAGCTCGGGCGGCTGCACATCTGTGATCAGGCCCCACTCGAAGCGGGTACGAAGCCGCTCCTCGAGCGTGGCCAACTGCTTCGGTGGTCGGTCGGACGAGACGACGATCTGTTTGTTCGCGTTGTGCAAGGTGTTGAAGGTGTGGAAGAACTCCTCCTGGATGCCTTCCTTGCCCTCGATGAACTGGATGTCGTCGACGAGCAGCACGTCGGTCTCCCGGTAGCGGCGCTTGAACGCCACCTTGCGGTCGTCTCGAAGACTGTTGATGAAGTCGTTGGTGAATTCCTCGGTCGAGACGTATTTCACGCGCATGCCCGGGAACAGTCGCTGCGCGTAGTGGCCGGCCGCGTGCAAGAGGTGAGTCTTGCCCAGGCCCGACGCCCCCCACACGAACAGTGGGTTGTACGCGCGAGCAGGTGCTTCGGCGATCGCCACCGCGGCTGCGTGTGCGAACCGATTGGAGGCGCCGATGACGAACGTGTCGAAGGTGTACTTCGAGTTGAGGCTGTTGGCACCCGAGGACGGCGGCGTCGAATCGGGAGGCTTCGTGAAATACGTCGGCCACGAGTTCTGGACGCTGGCGAGAGCCTCGCGTTCGTCGTCGACCTCTTCGTAGTCTGCCGTCTCGGAGTCCGACGGCTCGTCGTCTCTGCTGGTCAGGATGCGTCGCCGGTAGGTCGGAGAGCTTGCGGCATCGGGGTACGTCGATCGCTCGGAGTCGATTTTCTCGTCTTCGGGAGCCGAGATACGCACTCCGAGTCCCTCGACACCCTGTCCCAGATGACGCCCGAGGGCGCCGAGGATCGGTTCGCGAAGATCTCGTTCGATCGCTTCCTGCGCAAAGGTCGACGGGACTGCGAGCAGCGCGAACCCCTGCGTCAAGGTCAGCGGTTTGACCAGAGCGAGCCAGGCCTTCTGGCCTTTGGTCAGCGGCGACCCACTGTGTCGGTCGGATGTGAGCTCCGCGACCACCTCGGGCCAGATGCGCGCGAGCGCATCCGGATCGTCGTTCACGTTGGGCCCTCCGTCGTCGAGCATTGGTCTCGGGCGGTGTTCGACGTGTGAATCTGCACGCCGTTTCGTACCCGCGCGGCAACGACGTCGGATAGCGTCGTCGTTCGTGCGTCGCTGCGGCCGAGACCAGGGTCCGTTGGTGGACCCCGCAAGGTACGAATATGCCACCTGAACTGTGTTTCCACACAATTATCCACAGGTGTGGATAAACGACACCGATGTGACCCCAGAACGGGTTGCGGCTCGTGCTATGACAATTACGCCAGTCTGACCTGCACCGATGTCGACTGTCTGTAGTGCGATCGGACGACTTGGGTCGTAGCGTGCGGTCGTTCGGTGGCGATTTCGGCGAACATCACACCGTCGGTGGCCGGAAACCGGCACTGCCTGTGTATGAACGGCGGCACGGACCGCTCGAGCGCGAGTTTGACCGGCGGTGACTCGATCAGTACTCTCGAACAGTCACCCAATAGCGAGGTGGCCGATGCTTGCTGGCTGCTTACAGTCTGTCTTCACTCGGATTTCTCGCTCGGGAGGCAAGCAAGTCCATCCGGACTCGCTAGGAACCTTTCCAGCAGTCGCCGACAGATCGGCGTCTTTTCAATCTCGAGGAGTGTTGACCGTGGCCAAGGGCAAGCGGACGTTCCAGCCGAACAATCGCCGCCGCGCGCGCGTTCATGGCTTCCGTCTTCGTATGCGTACCCGTGCGGGTCGTGCAATCGTTTCCGCACGTCGCGGCAAGGGCCGTAAAGAACTCACAGCCTGATATCTGTTCGTCCGAAGCTTGGAGCTCGGGATGCTTCCTGAGCCGAATCGACTACACCGAGCACGTGATTTCTCCGTAGCGGTGCGTCGAGGACGCCGAATGGGTAGATCGGATCTTGTGGTTCACGCCGTCGTGCGTGACGAACAGGACATCGCATCGACCGTTCGCGGGCCACGTTTCGGATTGATCGTCAGCAAGGCAGTCGGGCCGGCCGTAACTCGTCATCGAGTTGCGCGCCGGCTTCGGCATATCTGTACCGACGTCATCGGTGAGCTCCCCGAGACCACCGACGTGGTGATCCGCGCACTGCCCGGAGCCGCGCGCGCGTCCTCGGCAGATCTACTGATTCAACTGCGTTCAGGATTGAAGAAGCTCGGTCTTCTCGAAGCTCCGAAGGGTCCGCCGTCATGACATTCATGGGCAACCTTCGTTCCATTCCTGCTCGAACACTCGTCTACATCATCGGGTTGTACCGGACCTACGTGTCCCCGATGAGACCTCCCACCTGTCGCTTCTCCCCCACCTGCAGTGAATACGCCATCGAGGCGCTCCAGGTCCACGGGATGACGAAGGGCTCTTTGCTGGCAGTCGTCCGCCTCCTCAAATGTGCTCCCTGGCACTCTGGAGGCTGGGACCCGGTACCCGAACCCGGTAGGTGGCGCGCGATCGTCACCGAACCGACCGAAACCGAAGAACACCACGATCTCGCGCGAGTGGAAGAACAGAGGAGTACATAGAGCCGTGCTCGACTTCATTTACTACCCGGTTGCCTGGATTCTCTGGGTGTGGCACAAGGTCTTCGGCTTTGTGTTCCAGGATCCCAGCAATGGGTTCGCCTGGGCACTGTCCGTCGTCTTCCTGGTCTTCACCCTCCGCCTGATTCTGTACAAGCCCTTCGTCAAGCAGGTCCGCACCACGCGGCAGATGCAGGAGCTACAGCCGCAGATCAAGGCTCTGCAGAAGAAGTACGGCAAAGACAAGCAGAAGATGGCCGTCGAGATGCAGAAGCTCCAGAAGGAGCACGGCTTCAATCCGCTGATGGGCTGCCTTCCGGTGCTTGCCCAGGCACCGGTGTTCATCGGCCTGTTCCACGTGCTGCGCTCGTTCAACCGCACCGGTACCGGCTTCGGTCAGCTCGGGTTGACTCCCGAGGAGAACCGCGAACTGTCGAACTACGCGTTCAACGTGGCCGATGTGCAGTCCTTCCTGGACGCTCGACTGTTCGGTGCCCCGATCTCGGCGTGGATCACGATGCCGCAGGATCAGCTCAACGCATTCGCAGTGGGCCCCGACGCGACCATCCCGTCGACGTGGGTCATCGTGGCCGTCTCGGTCCCGTTGATGATCATCGCGGCGATCATGACGCACATGAACTCGCGTGCATCGGTTGCACGTCAGAGTGAGGCGGCAGCGGCGAACCCGCAGTCCGCGATCATGAACAAGCTCGCCCTCTATGTCTTCCCGCTCGGCGTTCTGGTGTTCGGTGCCCTGCTGCCCGTCGCGATCCTGCTGTACTGGGTCAGCAACAACACCTGGACCTACGCGCAGCAGCACCTCGTGTTCGGAAAGATCGACAAGGAAGAAGCCGCGAAGGCCGCAGCCGCGGTAGAGAAGCGTTCCGAGAATGCGCCGAAGCCCGGTGTGAAGCCCGTGTCGACCACCAAGCCCAAGCCCGGTGCACGCCCCAAGCTCTCGAAGATGACGCCGACGAGCGATACGTCCACGGCGGGGACCGGCGAGGGCATTTCCGGCTCGACGACCGGTGCCGCGACGCCGGCCAAGCCGAGACCGCAGGCGAACCGGAACAAGTCGACCAAGCGCAAGCGGCGCTGACCGACACGTCGAGAGAAGGACGAACATGGCAGCGGACGTAGAAGAAGCTCAGAACGACGAAGTACAGACAGCCGGTGCGGTATCCGGAGATGGAGCAAGTGACGTGGTGGTGGAGGCCGATCAGGTGAGTGCAGTCGACGTGGAGGCAGACGAGACTCCCGTGGTCGAGGGATCCGAGGACTCGGGCGTCGTGGAGGACAAGACCGACGACGTGTCCGACGATGAGGACGAGGACGACGAGGATTATCTGGTCGAGGAAGGCGAGATCGCCGGCGACTACCTCGAACAACTGCTCGACGTCCTGGACTTCGACGGGGACATCGATCTCGACGTGGAGGGTGACCGAGCCATCGTCAGCATCGACGGTGGCGACGATCTCGCCAAGCTCGTGGGCCGCAAGGGTGAAGTTCTCGACGCGCTGCAGGAGCTGACTCGGCTGGCCGTTCAGCAGTCGACGGGTGAGCGCAGCAAGCTGATGCTCGATGTCGCCGGCTGGCGTGCGAATCGGCGTACCGAACTCGGCAACCTCGGTACCGAAGCAGCGCGCCGGGTACTCGAATCCGGTGAGCGCGAAGAGCTGACCCCGATGACTCCGTTCGAGCGAAAGATCGTGCACGACGCGGTCGCCAAGATCGACGGCGTCGCGAGCGAAAGCACCGGCGTCGAGCCGGCTCGGCGAGTAGTCGTCGTCAAGGCGTAAACAGAGCTTCGCAGTCGATGGCCCCCACTTCGGTGGGGGCCATCGTTGTATCCGGATGTAATGGAACTCTGCCGTGAATGTCATCGATGTAATTTGCAGGCCGGGTAGACGACGATGTTGCCGGTTCGATCGATTTTCCCGCCGGATTCTCGAGATCCAGCCATCCACTGCGCTTTCGTCACTGTGACGGCAAAGATTGCGGTGACGCGGCGACGTAAGGCACGTGATACTCGACTTTGTTTCACGTGAAACGAGCGTGTTCGTTCCACCCTTGGGGGACGTTCGATTGATGCGAGGTTCGGTGCCCCGGGTGGAGGAACCGAGTTTTGGTAGCCGTTCGAGACGGCCGCAGTACCACCGGTTTCACGTGAAACATTGCGATGCTGATTGGCTGCGGATCGCATTGGGCCCATCACGTGAAAACGAATCGAAATGATCCTGCGAAAGATCGGTGAACGCAGCGATCGCGAAGACGGTCCCGTCGACTCGAGGGGGCAACGCGAGTCGGACCCTCTCCGGGGTTCACTGCCGAGTCGGATACTGGTCCAGATCAGCTTTATCGGATCCCGCGATCAGCACGACAAGCGGTCCACGACGCCAGGCTCGATCGCTGACGACGCCAGGCTCGATCACTGACACCGTCACCGTCGACAGGTCTCGACGGTTGCGAAGGTCGGGCCTGCCGGTCGAAGAGACCTAGTCGGCGACTTGAGACACAGGAAAGATCCCGAATGCGGGGATGACGCGACTCGCCAATCTCTCGAGAGGTGTACCTGTCGGCGAGGCAACCACGTGTGTGTAGCGAATTGATCGCTCTGCCTACCGGTCGGAATTTCGGCTGTCTCTGTGCAGGGAGACGAGTCGGCCTGATGTTGGATGGCCGGGACAGTTGCACTCGTGCGATCGCTTGTCGGTCGACTGTGCAAGACCGTCGAGCCAGTGGGCCGAACCAGACGAGATGCAGATACGTATGGAGTTCGGATCCACCGTCTGAGTACTCGAGTCGATCATGATGCGATCGAGAACGGACTTGTATTGGTCCTCTCCCCCGACCGTGTTCGCGGTCGAGCATGACCGACCGTTCGTCGAGTCGACTGTGTCTCCAACCGTGAGCCCGGATCTGTCATGGAGGCCGAGAGCAATTTCTTCGGGTGTCCATCGGCTGCCCGCTGGCGATCGACGGCGCGCCCGGACAACACTGGGGACTGAGTCGACGGTGATTGAGTTTCACGTGAAACATTGTCATCGATGGCCAGTCGTATCGAGGTAGTCAGCCATAGACATGGATGCGTTCGGCGGCGGGGTGAATCTCCACGAGGGATCGGGACCGAGGTGATGGTGAAGAAAGCGTCGATAGCTACCCGTCGACTTCCGTCGTCTGCCGACGAGGGCGGTTCAAACCGATCGACTACGTCTGCTCATCTCCTATCGATTTGTCGGGCAGTCGGGTAGCGCGTCACCCATCGAGTCGTTGCGCGATAGCCGGACGGCTGCGAGCCGTCGGACGAGAAGTTTCACGTGAAACATGACGTGGGGTCGGGAGATCTCGAGTCGCCGACGGGACCGGCAGTTCGATCCGCTTGGACCGATTCGGCCGAACCTCGGAATGGCTCCCCATTCGTGCATCGTCACGCCTCCGTCCGAAAGTCGCTCGCATGGTGCCCCTCCCTGTCGCTGATCGAGGTGTGAATGTCGCGATCCGTCGAGTTACAGCGATGTCGTTTGGCGTTCCGCGCCCGGGCACGGGAAGATGTTTCACGTGGAACAAGAAGGCTCGGATAGCAATCAGTTGATGGCCGTGGCAGAGCAGATCTTCGGTGATCGGCTGGAGTTGGCGCGGAGGTATCACGACTCGTTGGCAACGGCGGGAGTCGAGCGAGGCCTCATCGGACCGCGTGAAGTTCCACGGCTCTGGGAGCGACACATCCTCAACTGTGCGGCGATCGGTGAGCTCATCGATGAGGGCGAGACCGTCGTGGATATCGGTAGTGGCGCGGGCTTGCCCGGGATCCCGCTGGCAATCGCGCGACCAGATCTGCGTGTGACTCTCGTCGAGCCCCTCCTGCGCAGAACCGTCTATCTCGCCGAGTTCATCGAGGAACACGATCTGAACATCTTGGTCGTGCGTGGCCGCGCGGAGCAGCCCGGCGTCAAGAAGGAAGCTGGCGGTGCCGACGTGGTCACGTCGAGGGCAGTGGCGCCATTGGAGAAGCTCGCCAAGTGGTCGCTTCCTCTGGTCCACGAGCACGGTCGGATGTTGGCTCTGAAGGGTTCGAGCGCCGGAGAAGAGATCGAACGAGACCGGACTTCCCTCACTCGGATGGGTGCTGGCAAGCTGGAGGTAGTGGAGTGTGGAGTGGGACTGTTGCCCACTCCCACCATCGTCGTCAGAGCGGTGCGTGAGCCGCGGAGACTGAGTCGTCACTGATTTCGATCGTGGGCTCATACGTCCCGCGCTCGATCCGATCGATCGTATTGAACACAGTCAGTTCCGCACTAAGGAGCACATATGTCGGGTGGGTCCGATCCCGCTGTTTCACGTGAAACAGCGTCCAAGAAGAACTCGTCGAACAACTCGGAGGACAAGTCGGGGGTGACGGCCAACTCCGGGTTCGAGTACACCAATGCGATCTCACCGAACGACACCCCCATCGGCGCTGCGGCACATCGAGCCAGCCAGGTTCTGCATCCCGGATCCGTATCGCTGCCGAAGCCGGCGAAGCGACGCATGCTGACGATCGCCAATCAGAAGGGTGGCGTCGGGAAGACGACGACCGCCGTGAACCTGGCTGCCGCTCTTGCGCTCCAAGGCCTGACGGTTCTGGTGGTCGATCTCGACCCCCAGGGCAACGCCAGCACCGCATTGGGCGTCGAGCATCACTCGGGTGTGCCGTCGAGCTACGAGGTCCTCATCGGCGAGGTGAGCGCCAAGGACGCCGTGCAGAAGAGCCCGCACAGCGACAGGTTGTTCTGCATCCCGGCAACCATCGACCTCGCCGGAGCCGAGATCGAGTTGGTGTCGATGGTCGCCCGCGAAGGGCGCCTCAAGACGGCGCTGTCCGTGGAGGAGCTCGCCGGCATCGATGCGGACTTCATCCTGATCGACTGCCCGCCATCGCTCGGTCTGCTGACGGTCAACGCGCTCGTCGCTGCGACCGAGGTACTGATCCCCATTCAGTGCGAGTACTACGCGCTCGAAGGTGTGGGTCAGCTGCTCCGCAATATCGAGCTGGTGCAGTCGCATCTGAATCCTGAACTCCACGTCTCCACCGTGATCCTGACGATGTACGACGGGCGAACCAAGTTGGCAGACCAGGTCGCGGAAGAGGTACGCAAGCACTTCGGGGACGCCGTCTTGCGCGCCGTCATTCCTCGCAGTGTGAAGGTATCCGAGGCTCCCGGGTACGGCATGACGGTGCTGGACTACGACCCCGGTTCACGTGGTGCGATGAGTTACCTGGACGCCGGACGAGAGCTCGCTGCCCGATCGGCCGGCATCGACGAAGCACGGAAGAAGTGAGCAGATGAGTTCGACACGTAAGGGTGGTCTGGGTCGCGGCCTGGCCTCACTCATCCCCACCGGACCTGATGCCGGACCACGCCTGGGCAATGCCGCGGCAGACGTGATCATCGGCGCGGATCGCAACGCCAAGGACCGTCCGGACACGTCCACCAAGCCGAAACGAACCGCACCGGCAGACGATCTCACCGAGACTGCAACGGCACCCACTCCGACACCTCCGGTACTGAGTGGAGACGACCTCTCCCCCGTCGGTGCCGTCTATCGCGAGATCGCACCGGATCGAATCGAAGCCAATCCGAAGCAGCCGAGACACGTCTTCGACGACGAGTCGTTGGCCGAACTGGTTCACTCGATTCGTGAATTCGGGCTCATGCAGCCCATCGTGGTTCGTCTCGTATCGGGTTCTGCTGCCGCCGGTGACGCAAAATATCAGCTCGTCATGGGCGAGCGTCGGTGGCGTGCAAGCCAGGAAGCCGGCCTCGAGTCGATCCCTGCGATCGTTCGGGAGACCGCGGACGACGCGATGTTGCGCGATGCCTTGCTCGAGAACATCCATCGGGTGCAGCTCAATCCGCTCGAAGAAGCGGCCGCGTACCAACAACTGCTCGAGGAATTCGACGTCACGCACGAGGAGTTGGCCGCGAAAATCGGTCGATCACGTCCGGTCGTCACCAACATGATTCGTCTGTTGAAGCTGCCGATTCCCGTGCAGCGACGAGTGGCGGCCGGAGTTCTGTCGGCCGGCCATGCCCGCGCGTTGCTGTCGTTGGACGCTGGGTCGGATGCGCAGGAGTCGTTGGCGGCGCGAATCGTCGCCGAAGGTCTCTCCGTTCGCGCCACCGAAGAGGCCGTCACCCTCGCCAATCGGGAGGACGGAAAGAGCCCGGAACCGGCGCCCCGGCGCAAGCCGATTCAGATGCCGGGCCTCCAGGACGTCGCCGATCGCCTCTCGGATTCGTTCGATACGCGGGTGACGGTCAGTCTCGGCAAGCGAAAAGGCAAGATCGTGGTCGAATTCGGTTCGGTCGACGACCTCCAGAGGATCGTCGAGATGATGGAAGCACAGAAGAAAAAGTAGCGGTGAATTTTCAGGACCAGTCTACGCGGTAGAAACGTCACTGTGACGTAGCTCGGTCGAAGACGGTCTCGAAAGTTCGTAATTTGCTCGAAAAGTATTGTGATATAACACATTTGAAAGATTCGGTCGGCTCGACAGGTCAGGTTATCGGATCGCAGGAGTGGAGCCTGCGGAACGACCCGTGTGACATCCTTGTCGAGGAGCGAATCGGGAATTCTCGCGTAAGACGAGTGCACGAAGGCTGAGGTAAGTGGTGTCGGCGATGGTGACCGGAGTGACGCTCGGTTCGTTCGAGCATTTGCCGACGCATTCGCGGCGGTGCAGCTTCTGGGTACTCGATCCCGCGTCGGAGAGTTCGTCGGTCGATCTCGAGTTCGAGAACGAAGTATGGCTGTCGACGATCATGCTCGAGTGGGGATCGTGTGGGCAGTTGCTGTCCGTGGACGGTAGGACGATCGGCTGCGCGCTCTACTGCCCACCCCGAGCAGTTCCCCGCGCGGGTACGTTCCCGACTTCGCCCGTCAGCCACGATGCAGTTCTACTGACCCAACTCCGGATCGACTCCCCGGACGACGCCGACATGCATTCGGCCACGTTGATCCAGGCGGTCGTGGGCGATCTCGTCAATCGTGGAGTTCGCGCTCTGGAGGCGTTCGGTATTCGGCGCAACGCCGACGATGCTGCGGCGGTTCCCAACGCCACCGCCCAACTGACATGTTCGGCGTCGACGTGCATGATCGAAGCGGATTTTCTCGAGAAGGTGGGGTTCGAGGTGATTGCTCCCCACCACAGATTCCCGAGACTCCGGCTCGAGCTCGATCGCGATCACGGGTGGAAGCAGGACGTCGAATCTGCACTCGAGCAGTTGCTGATCGCGGCCAGCATCTCCGTTGTCGACATCGAGCAGAAGTCGACGGTCGGGGCGCGCTGACCACTCACCGCGACGCGTTCGTGCGCGGTAGCTCAGGGACGATCGGAGGCAGCGAGTTCTTCGGCGAGCAACTCGGCGAAGGTGAACGTTCCGGTCGGCTGATCGTCCTGACCGAGTAGGTACAGACGCTTGACGGCGATCAGAATCGCTTCGGCGATGATGTCGCGGAACCGCGGGTCGCTGAGCACCTCGACGTCGGATTCGTTGGTGAGGTAGCCGAGGTCGATCTGAATGGTCGGCATGTTGGTCAGGCGCAACAGATCCCACGTGCGGCCATGGCTGCGGCAGTCCAGAAGCGGTGTGCGGGCGACGATTTCACGTTGCACGTAGCTGGTCAGTACCTGACCGATCATCGAGGTGGATCCGTGCGAGTTACCGAAGTGGAAACTTGCTACGCCGTTGGCCACGGGGCTGGTGCTCGATGCGCAGCGCAACGAGATCATCAGATCGGCGCCCCAGGCATTGGCGGTCTCGGCGCGGTCGGCGACCGAGGGATTGGTTCCGCGCGCACGGGAAAGGAAGGTCTCCATTCCGGTCGCGGCCATGCGGCCCTCGAGTCGACTGGCCAGATCCCACAGAATCTCGGATTCGGAGACGCGGCCGAAAGCTCCGTCGACGATGCGTCCGGTGTCTGCTCCGCCGAGATCGGGGTCGATGACGATGCGCTTGCCGGTCAACTGTGGTCCGGACTTACGAACGAGTTCTTCCTCGCTCATGGCGTGCGGCGATCCACCGGTGACGCGTGTTCCGAGAAGATCGAGAGAACGCAGAGTCGCCGGCCCACAGATGCCGTCCGGGGAGAGTCCGATCTCGCGCTGGAACGAGGACAGACCCTCGTGTGTGCGGGGACCGAAGAAGCCGTCGACGCGTTCGCTGTAGAAGCCGAGATCCTGGAGTCTCGTTTGCAACGAGGCGACGTCGTCGCCGTACAGCGGAGCGGACAGCTGGTAGATGAGGGTTCGAGCGCCGAGGCGGTACGAGGCTTCTTTCAACGCGCGATACGTGGCCGGGCCGACCACACCGTCGACCAACAGGCCGCGGTGTTGCTGAAAGGCGCGCACGGCACCTCCGAGGGCACCGTCGAACACCGAACCGGGAGCCGTCCAGTGGCCGTCGGCCATCGGACCTGGGGGAACTACCGCCTCATGAAGAAAGCCGAGTGCCGACAGAGTGCCGCGGACCTCGGCGACGGCGGGTCCGGAATCGCCGTGACTGAGTTCCTGCATCCTCGACAAAGCCTCTCGATCGTTCCGACGGCACTCACACCTTGCGGCTGATGTGCCGATGCCGAAGCATCGGCACATCAGATGATTGTCGCAGAAAGACTGGCTTCCGCTGCAATCCACACTGTGTGCAGGTGAGTCAGATAACGCCTTCGAGGTCCTTGAGCAGCGCTGCCTTGCCCTTTGCGCCGACAATTTGTTTGACCGGCTTGCCGCCCTGGAAGAGGATCATCGTCGGAATCGACATGACCTTGAAGTCGCGAGCGGCCTGCGGGTTGGCGTCGATGTCGAGCTTGGCGATGGTGAGCTTGTCCTTGTGCTCGGCCGCGATCTCCTCGAGAACCGGGGCGACCATCTTGCACGGGCCGCACCAGGTGGCCCAGAAGTCGACCAGGACGGGCTTCTCACTGGTCAGAACATCGTCGACGAACGACGCGTCGGTGATGGTGACAGTGCTCTTGTCGTCGGACATTTTCTATCTCCTCGATGTTGGTGGCTCGGTGCCTGTCAGGCGTTGACGGCGTCGACCGGTTGGTCGGCGTGTTCGAGCGTGTTGGTGGTGATATCGCCCTGCTCGGCCAACCAACGCTCGGCGTCGATCGACGCGGTGCAGCCCGTACCCGCAGCGGTGATGGCCTGCTGGTACACGTGGTCGACGAGATCTCCGGCAGCGAACACGCCCTCGACGGAGGTGGCCGAAGAGGGCGACGCGACCTTGACGTAGCCGGCGTCGTCGAGCTCGACCTGACCCTTGACCAGCTCGTTGCGGGGATCGTGGCCGATCGCGACGAACATTCCGGTCACGTCCAGGGTGGTCTTCTCGCCGGTTTCGGCGTGCTCGAGCGATAGTCCGGTGACGCTGGTGTCGCCGAGGACCTCGAGCACCTTGGTATCGGTGAGGAAGCGGATCTTGTCGTTGTTCTTGGCGCGCTCGAGCATGATGCGCGACGCACGGAACTCGCTGCGGCGGTGCACGATCGTGACACTGCGGGCGAATCGAGTGAGGAACGTCGCTTCCTCCATGGCCGAGTCGCCACCACCGATGACGGCGATGTCCTGATCGCGGAAGAAGAAGCCGTCACAGGTGGCACACGCGCTGACGCCGCGTCCGAGCAACTTCTCCTCACCCGGGATGGACAGGTAGCGAGCTGCTGCGCCCATGGCGAGGATGATCGCACGAGCCCGGTAGGTCTCGCCGCCGGCAGAGACAGTCTTGATCGGGCCCGTCAGGTCGAGCTCCTCGACGTCCTCGGTCCGGATGTCGGCACCGAATCGCTGCGCTTGCTCGCGCATCTGTTCCATCAGATCGGGGCCCATGATGCCCTCGCGGAACCCGGGGAAATTCTCGACCTCGGTTGTGGTCATCAGCGCACCGCCGAACTGCGTTCCCTCGAACAGGATCGGTTCCAGTTCCGCCCGTGCGGCATAGACGCCGGCGGTATAACCGGCCGGTCCCGAGCCGACGATGATGAGATCGTGAACCTTGGGGGTACTCAATGCAGACCTTCCGATCTTGTGCGGCGTGAACTTACCGTCGAAAGCCAGGTGCGCACAGCACACGCCGGTCGACGTACATCTGGTCAACACCACCCTAGAGGGAGTTGTTCCCCGGTGAGAGATCTGTCAGCCGATATCACGACGCGTCAGCACGTCCGGGTTGGCGGTGCCGCAGTCGTTGCCCACAGCGAGGGCGATGAACTGTGCGGGCTGTGCTCCGGCGAGGACGAGCAGGGTTCCGTCTCGGCCGTCGACGCGCACTCGGCTGGATCCGAGAACGGTGGTGGCCGGATCCACATCGTTGGACTGCAGACAGGCAGCGAGGTCGGCCGGATCGGCCAACGCTCCGGGATCGCGCTTGCCGATGATGCTGAACGCAAAACCGGAATCGAGGTCGGCGGAATCGAGCACCAGAGACGTATCCGGAAGCTGGGACGGGTCGGCAGCGATCGATTCCGGTTCGCTCGGGGTGTACAGGACTGCCACGACGGAAGCCGAGCCGGCCGCCAGAAGTGCTGCGGCAGCTGCGGTTCCGAGAACGATACGGCGTCTTCGCGGACGGAGCGGAACGACGACGCCTGCCGCGGGGGCCGATTGCTCGACCGTGTGGAGCGTGCGATCGATCTGCTGGGCGACGTCGGGCGGAATCGGCAACGTCCCGGTGGGGTCCTCGCCCACCTCGTGCAGTCGAGCCGAGACGGCGTCGAGACCGGCGAGGATCCGCATCGAATCCTCGTCGAGACGAACCAGTGGCCACAGTCGTCTGCTGACGTCCTCGGGAAGTGCATCCGCATGCAGATCGGCGAGCAGTTCCGGCGAGAACGGGGCTTGTAGAGCGTCGGTGCTCGACGGCACGTTCCTGCCTCCCTTCGCCGAATCTGCTTTCTCTCTCACACGGTATAGACGCGAGAGGGTCAGATTCGGTTCCCTGCATCTTTCAGGTACGCGAGCTGCGTCGAGAGCTTGAGCCGGCCGCGGGCGCATCGACTCTTGACGGTACCGGTGGGAACGCCGAGCAATGCGGCAGCGTCGGCCACCGAGAAACCCTCCATGTCCACGATGACCACGGCTGCGCGTTGATCGGGTGGCAACGTCATCAGAGCCTGCCGAACGAGAATGCTCGTCTCCGTCTCGGAGATCCGGTCCCTCGGTGAAACCGGCTCGTGACTTTCGTTCTCGCTCAACGGAACCGACGGCCGTGCCTTGTTTCTGCGGATGCGGTCGAGGCAAGCATTGACGACGATCTTGTGCAACCAGCTTCGGACTGCAGCGTCGGCGCGGAACGACCCGGCCGTGCGATGGGCGGAGAGCAGGGCCTCCTGTAGAGCATCGGAGGCGTCCTCGGGCGTGTAGCTGGTGCGCCGAGCCGTCAGCCACAGATGTTCGTGATGTCGGTAGATCAGCGTGGCGAAGGCGTTCGGCTCCCCGGCCGCATGGGCAGCCAGAAGCTCCGCATCCGTGCGCTCCCCTGGCGCCGAATCGAAACGTTCGGTCATACGAAAACGGCTCCCCCCGTGTTAACGCATTGGGGGGAGCCTAGGCCATCGAGACCGCGAAGTACGAAACGAGCCCGAATCGGTTACCGAATGCCCGATCTAGGAGTCGAAACCGATCCCGGAGATCGAGGTGGCGATGCGGCCACCCTGCTCACCGAGCGTGGTGATCCAGACGAGCACGTTCCCGGTTGGTTCCGCGTCGGTGAGGGCGATATCGGTTCGGCCGTTCTGCAGCGTGGCTTCACCGAGCAGCGTGGTGTCGCTCAGGCTGGGTGAGTCGTTCGGGGCCGACCGGATCTCGACGACGGTTCCCGGAGACGTCGATTCGATCCACGCGTTCTGCAGCGTCGAGGACGGAATGGACACGAGCAGCCCGACGCCGTTCTTGAGGGCCGGGAACTGCTGGAAGTACGAGTCGGTCGTCCACGCTGTGCTGGGGTCGTTGTCGATCACGTTGGAGGCGGTACTCGGGTTGTCGGCGGAACCCTGGGGTGAGAACACGCTGACGTCGCCGAGCGCTACCGGTCCACCGGTCGGAGCCGGGGGTGCCGCGGGATCGGCTGCGGGCGGTGCCTCGGCCGGAGTGGTGAGACCGAAATCCTGGGTGTCGAGCGGAGTGTCGGTGTCGTTGCCTGCAATCGAAGTGAACAGCCAGAAGCCGGCGAACGCGAGAACCACCACCGTCAGGGCACCGAGTACCGCGATGGCGATGTTGGTGCGCATCGACTTGGCCTTCTCCGCGGCGATCTCCTCGGGATCGGCGAGCGAGTGCCCACTGGCACCGGGCGCTCGCTGTCCCAGTCGCAGCGCCGGCATCAGATCCGTCTTGTCGTTGACCACTGCTGCTTGATCGAGGACGTGCTGCACGGTGGCAGCGGTGCGGATTCCGCTGTTCTGTTCCAATGCCCGTACCGCGACGGCGGAGATCTCGAACGGAACGTCCGGACGGACCTGCCTCGGCTCGAGCGGGGCACCCTTGTCGTCGCGGTCGGCCGGACGCATGCCACCGACGCTGCGTGCCGGAGCTGCATCGCCGGATACGACGGCACTGCCGGTGGTGTCGGACAGTGGCCATTTGGCGGTGATCAGGGCGTAGAGCATGGCACCGAGACCGCGAACGTCCGAGCTGGGGTCTGCGTCGGCCAGTGTCGCCGGGAAGGCGAGGACGGCATTGCCGCTGGAGCTGATGCGCACGCGATCGGGGTGATCGATCGACAGTGCACCTCCGCTGCGGTGCGCTGCCTCGGCCGCTGCGGCCAGGACCTTGATCGCGCGCGCAGCGCCGGTGGGTGCGGGCACGGTGTCGGCCATTTCGCGCAGTGAGCGACCGGGAGTCCACTCTGCGACGACGATGCCGCCGGAGCTGCCACGCACCACGTCGAGCACGCGGGCGAGGCCGGGCGAATTGATCCGACCCAGACGCAGCGTGCGCGAGAGAATCGCCTGCGGTCCCTGTGTGCGGTCGTCGGTCGAGGCGGTCGACTGCTGATCGGCGTCGACGAACGTCAAGGCGACCTCGCGATCGAGCTTGACGTCGTGGGCCTGCCAGAACTTGAGTCCACGCGCGCCGCCGTGCGGTGCCAGCAGTCGGTATCGCCCACCGGCAACGGAGGCACCGGGAATGAGTGTCGGGCCGCGGAGCGTGCGCTCGGGAGCGCTTGCCGGGGCGGTTGCAGTGGCGACCTCGTCCGTGGTGGTCGACTCGGAAGTATCGGTTGTGGCCGGTGCCGCTGCGGTCTTCTCGGAATCCGCGTCGGCGGCAGCCTTCGAATCCTGCGTGGACTTCTTCTCGCTGGGAGTCTCGACCGGCAGATCGGCCTTCGAGATGGAGATGGTCTTGTCGGTCGGACGCGCCGCGAGAGCGGCCTTGGAGATGGAGACGGTCTTGTCGACCGGCTTCGGAGCAGGCTTGTCGGCGGCAGGCTTGTCGACGGATGCCTCGTCGGCTGGCTTCTCGACGTCCTGCTCGGGAGCCGCGGCGGGTGTCTTCGACTCGGCTGCAGTCTTCGCCGGTGTCTCGGCGGACTTCGGCGTCTTGGAGGACGAGGCAGCCTCGGCCTTCACGGGCTCGGTGCGGTCCTGGGTGTCGACCTCGACGCCGCCGCTCGTTCGGTCGGCTTCGCTTGCTGGAGATTGTGCCGGCCCCCCAGCAACTTCGTCGTCGGTCACTGTCACTCCTTCAGGCGAGTACGCCCCGTGTCGTTCTGCAAAAGGTCGACCTGCGTTGGCTTCTGCCCCCGGGTGCCGATGACCAGGGTACGGGAGCCGATCCCGCGCAGTGTCCCATGTGGGCTCGGTTCGAATAACCGGAATTACGCCGGTTTCTGCGGCGGCCGAATCGGCGTCCGTCCGATCGGCTGTTCCGCGGAATTTCCGAACGACCCGGCTCAGGGCAACGGTGACCGCCAGGACTTCGGGAATCTTGCCGAACCAGAGTATCGAGAACGTGATGCCGAGCATGATGACGGCGTCGATCGCGACGCGGGCGAAGTTGCCGACCCAGCCGTTCATCATGGCGTCGAGACCCAGGATCCGGTCGATCGCGAGCATTGCCGCACCGCCGGCCAGCGAGGCGATGAGGACCAGCCAGACCGTCTTGCCGACGTTGGCCATCCGTAGGCTGCCCAGGCTCTTGTGCAGCAGGTATCCGCCGATGATCGCGCCGACGGTGTAGCCCAGGCCGGTCGCGGCGCCGAGGAGCAGCACCACCTGATCCGGTTCGGACGCGACGATCGGGGCGAGCAGAGACAGCCCGATCTTGACGGCGGTGATGCCGAGGATGATCCACGTCGGCGTCCAGGCCTTCTCGCGGGCGTAGAAGACCCGCAGGTGGATCAGAACGAGGGCATAGGGGATGAGGGAGAAGGCCGACCAGCTGACGGCCTCGCCGAGTCGGGGTGCGACATCGGCGAACCGGCCGAAGCCGTACAGCGCCTCGCCCACCCACGGCCCCGCGAACGTCAGGAACACGACGATCGGCACCAGCGCGACCATCGTCAGTCGGGTGGCGACCGAGAGATCGTCGACGACGGACGGGGTGTCACCGTTGGCGGCGTTGCGGCTGAGTCTGGGCATGATGGCCGTCAGCACCGTCACGCCGAGGATGCCGTAGGGCAGCTGCAGCACGATCCAGGCCTGCGAGTAGATCACGTTGCTCGCGATGTCGGTGCCCGACGCGATCCTGGTGGCCACGATTAGCCCGATCTGGCTGATGACGACGTAGAGCACGATCGCGGCCGCCATCGCACCGAACTTCTTCAGGCGCTCGTCGAACCCCCAGAGCGGACGCAGATCGATGCGTTCGCGGCGCAGCGCGGGGATCAGCGCAACGACCTGGGTGATGACACCGACGGTCACACCGAGGCCGAGAACGAGGATCTTGGGGTTGCTCATCTCGATCGTGTTCAGGGTGAGCTCGCCCGGGACGAAGGGGTACAGGGCGAAGACGCCGAGCACGATCAGATTGTTGTACACCGGTGCCCAGGCCCCGGGCTTGAAGTTCTGCCGGGTGTTGAGCACGGCCGTCAGCAGGCCGGAGAGCCCGTAGAACATCAGCGCGGGCAGCACCAGATAGGTGAACGCGATGGTCAGGTTCTCGTTGACCTTCGGATCGTTGTCGAGCAGCATCCTCGCCAGCAGCGGGGCTGCGATGGTTGCGGCGAGCGCAACGGTTCCGAGCAGCGCCACGGCGATGGTGAAGAGGCGTCGAACGAACGCCCGTCCGCCGTCGGCGTCCTCCTGCTCGGCCCGGACCAACACCGGAACGACGATGGCCCCGAGTACCGCGCCGAGCACCAGCTCGGAGATCATGTTCGGCAGGATCGTCGAGACGGTGAACGCACTGGCGATCGCCGGTCCGAGGGTGGCCGTCATGGCGACCTGTTTGGCGAATCCGGTGATGCGGCTGACCAGGGTCGCCACCGCGATCGAACCCGACGCGGCCATCAGTGACTTCTGCGGCCTCGGTTCGGGCTGCGGTGCCGGGTCGGACCCGCCCGGCGGAATCTTCGTCGGCGGAACCGTTCCGGACGGTGCTGTGCTCGACGAAGGATAGGGGTAGTCCTCCTCGCGGAACCGCGGGATGAGTTGGGTGACGGCGTCGTCGGCGGCGGGCTGACCGTCCAGCGGCGGCGGTGCAGGGTACGAGCGCAGCTCCGGCCGCGACTGCCGTTCCCAGGGTGCCGGCCGCGGTGGCGTCGTACGTCGGAACACCTGCGATGCGGGCAGGCGTGACCGCGGCAGGTCGCCGTCGTACGGGACGTTCCCTGTCATGGTCTCTCGTACCCTTCGTCGGCCGGGTCGGGTTGACCTCTGAATCGGTGCCAGAGGCGTCGACCTGCAAGTAACAGTAGGAGAGCACCGGCGCAGGCGGTAATTATCGCCAGTGCCTGGCCGTATGCGTTCGATCGAACGGACACCGTCGACACTTCACCGAGCCGGGAGCCGTCGAGCGTCGTGACGGAGAAGTCGACGGACAGATTGCGCGTGTCGTCCACCTCGGCCGGGACGGTGATGGTCCGTGATCCGCGGGCCGGAAGTTGGGTGACGCCCACGTCGCTGATCGTCATCTCCGGCGGCGCATCGACCCGGAGCAGCACGTTCACCGGGACGGGAAGGTCGTTGCGGGCGACGAGCAGCAGCGGGCTCTGTTCCGAGGCGAGGGTGTAGACGCCGCCCGGGGCCAGCACGGTCACCGATCCGTAGATGGTGTCGAGTCCGATGCGGATGGCATCGAGTCGGTTGCGCGCCATGGTGCCGGTCTCTTCACTGGCGGCGCTCGCGCGACCCGCAGTCGACAGCGCCCGGAGCATGTCCTCACGCAGCGGGGCGGTGTACAGGCGCGGGGTCAGCTCGGACTGCGGATCCTCGACGAGCGATTGCATCAGGGTGTCGACCCGGGCGCTCTGCGATCGCACCAGGTCGATGGTGCCGCTATCGAGTTCGGTGGCTGCGTCGACGCTGGTCACCGGGGTGCCCGAGGTGGGCTCGGCGAGCAGCTCGGACAGTGGCCGCGGCGTCGCCAGCCCGGAACGCAGCAGCGAGGACACCGTCGACAGAATCGCCGACGGTTCGTCTCCGCCCGCGGTCCAGTACTGCGGGGGCGCGACGGTGACGGTGCGCCCGGGCCGATCGGTGCCGACGAGCGCATGGAAGTTGATGGCTCCGAGGGCGTCCTGCAGACGTGCGGTGCGTGAGTCGGTGGCGAGGTCGAAGCGCTGATCAGCGGGGGTGAGGGCGGGCGTGGACGGGGTCGCACCGACGCCGGCCAGTGCGGCTGCGGTGGCGGTGTCGTAGTGGGTGGCAGCCAGCGGTTGGGTCTGCTCGGTTTCGATCGGTGCACTGTCGGTCGAGACCAGCAACGAGGTCGGGGCCTCGGTAGGCGGGCTGATGCTGTTGTCGGCGACCAGCACGGTGCCGGTGCCCGCCGATCGCAGGGCGTCGGCGGTGTCCGCGTCCACCCCACCGGTGGTGCTCCAGGTCAAGCCACGCGTCGAGGTGATGCCGAGGATGCCGTCGACGATGTCTGCCGGGGCGCTGACGGCACTACTGAGCAACGTGGGATTGCCGATGTCGGCCACTGCCCCCAGATCGGTCTGGGCGAACGGCATCGCTGTCACGCAGGTGCTCGACGCGATCGTTTCGAGTCGGGACAGCCACTGGGCTGCGGCTTCGCTTCCGGTGCCCTCGCGGGTGGCGCCCGCGGGATCGGCCGGGTTGTCGACGACGAGGTAGCCGCGGGTCATGTTCGAGACGGTGACGAGCAGGTCGGGGTCAAGGCCGATACACAGGCTCGACGCGAGTCTGCCGTCAGGGTCCAGGCCGGGTTGCGTCGCGAATTCGACGGCCTTGAGGAGGTTGTCGAGTCGCCCACCGGTTGCGAGTTCGCCGGCGAGTTCGTCGTCGATCAGCCGAACGCGCTCGTCGACGGAACCGGGGATTCCGGCAGCGAGGCGAGGAATGTCGGCCAGCGGCCACAGGACCGTCATCGCGACGGGGTTGCGGGTGTTGGGGGGCAGCGGCATCGCGCCCGGAGCGGTGGGGTCCATCTCACCGGGGTTGCGGGGTAATCCGACGACGGGGAGCAGGAAACGGGCGTCGTCGAGTCGTGCGGTTCCGCCGTATTCGGGGGTGCCGTTGACGTTGAGCAGCAGCGGGTAGACGCCCGGGGCCTCGATTCCCAGCGAGGGCTCAGTTGTGCTGCGCAGCTGCATCGACATGTCGAACTGGCGGCTCTCGTCCTCCTCCAATGAGTCGGCGACAGTGACGAACTCACCGAATCGGTCGAATCGGTCCTGTTCGAGAGTCAGCGAGGTCCGCAGTCCGGCCGTGGTGTCCACGGCGGCAGCGGCCTGCATCCGGACACTGACGTCGTCGACGCGGCGGTCCCCGGTATTGGTCACCGTGGCGCGCACCGTCACGAACGGGTCGCTGCTGGTGGTGACGGTGGAGGGGGCGACGGTCTCGATGCTCAGCGTCAGGAAGGGGTTGCCGTCCTGTGTCATCGGAGTGTCCGGAACGGCGCTGGTGGTGCCGCTCGCGTCGCCGACGGAGGAGTCGGGCTGGGCGGCGGCGCCGGGAAGCTGCGTGGGGACCAGTGCTGCGGTGCCGACCGACGGTGCCACCGCAAGAACGAACGTGGTCAATGCGGCGGCAGCGACCTTCCGGGCCCGCACGATCACTTCCCGCCGGGGATGGGTGCGCCCGAGTTGCCGCTGCTCATGTCGTCGATCAGGCGGGTGGCGATGGCGGCGAGTTTGCGTTCGTCGGCGTAGGCGAGCCGAGACGGTAGTTCGGTCAGCGGAACCCACGCGACCTCGGTGACTTCGAGGTCCTCGTCCGAGAGTTCGCCGCCCAGGAATCGGAGCAGATAGTGGTGGACGGTCTTGTGGACGCGTCGTCCTTCGGTGACGAACCAGTAGTCGATGCTGCCCAGCGAGGCCAGGACGGTACCGCGGATGCCGGTTTCCTCGGCGACCTCGCGCATGGCCGTCTGCTCGGCCGTTTCGCCTTGCTCGATGTGGCCCTTGGGCAGGGACCAAAGGAGGCGTCCGCGGCGGTCGGTGCGGCCGATCAGGGCGGCGCAGCGCTTGGCGGGCGGCCCGTCGAGGCCGTCGACCACCAGGCCTCCTGCCGAGGTTTCGCGGACGGTCCGCAGCTTGGGTGCTTCGGTGTCGGCGCGTGCCTGACGCCGCCGCGGGTTGCGGCGGCTCCTGTTCGCACGTTCGGCAGCAGACACCCGATCCATACTAGTTGCCTGTGCGCACTCTTTTACCGTGCCGCACCGCGGGGTGA
The DNA here is from genome assembly GCF_003688915.1 of Rhodococcus sp. SBT000017. Taxonomy (NCBI): domain Bacteria; kingdom Bacillati; phylum Actinomycetota; class Actinomycetes; order Mycobacteriales; family Nocardiaceae; genus Rhodococcus; species Rhodococcus sp. SBT000017. The sequence goes on along the minus strand of NZ_REFU01000001.1, from coordinate 3,572,015 downwards.
AGGCCGGGACAATCGATCGGCTCGGCGCAAGTAGGCTCTTCCACCGTGGCCGATCAGTCCCTGTCCTCCGTTTCCGCCGAGCAGACCGATGCCCGCCGGGAGAGGCTGCTGGCGGGAGCTGCAGTGACGCTGCGCGAACTCGCTCCGGTGTTGACTCCGCTCGGTGCCCTGTTCGCTGCGGCGGGGCACGAGCTCTTTCTCGTCGGCGGCACGGTGCGCGACGCAGTTCTCGGCCGACTCGGAACCGATCTGGATTTCACCACCGACGCCAGGCCCGAGGAGGTTCAGGCGTTGCTGACGGGCTGGGCGGACCATCAGTGGGACACCGGCATCGCGTTCGGCACCATCAGTGCGGCCAAGGACGGCCAGACGATCGAGATCACCACTTATCGCACCGATTCCTACGATCAGGTCTCCCGCAATCCCGAGGTGCAGTACGGCAACAGCCTCGAAGAAGATCTCGTTCGACGCGATTTCACCGTCAACGCCATGGCGGTACGTCTCGGAGCCGACGGCGGGCAGGAGTTCGTCGATCCGCTCGGCGGCATGGACGCGCTGCTCGAGGGCGTTCTCGACACCCCGTCGGCACCGGAGGTCTCGTTCGGAGACGATCCTCTGCGCATGCTGCGGGCCGCGCGGTTCGTCTCCCAGTTGGGCTTCACGCTGATGCCTCGGGTGCACCGCGCCATCGAGGACATGGCCGATCAGATCGACCGCATCACCGCCGAGCGAATCCAGGTGGAGCTGGACAAGTTGATCCTCGGCGCGCACCCGATCGACGGCATCGACGTGATGTGCGAGACGGGTCTGGCGCAGCGGATCATTCCCGAGGTGCCCAACATGAAGCTCGAGATCGACGAGCATCACCAGCACAAGGATGTGTACACGCACTCGCTGACGGTGCTCAAGCAGGCGATCGATCTCGAGGACGGCGATCCCGATCTCGTATTGCGTTGGGCCGCACTGCTGCACGACATCGGCAAGCCCGATACCAAACGAAACGAGCCGGGCGGCGGAGTCAGCTTCCATCACCACGAGGTCGTCGGTGCCAAGCTGGTGCGAAAGCGTATGCGCGCCTTGAAGTATTCGAAGAAGATGATCGAGGACGTCTCGCATCTGGTGTTTCTGCATCTGCGTTTCCACGGCTACGGTAAGGGCCAGTGGACCGACTCTGCCGTCCGCCGTTACGCAACCGATGCCGGCGAGCTACTCCCCAAGCTGCACAAGCTGGTTCGCGCCGACTCGACCACGAGGAACAAGCGTCGCGCCGCCGCGCTGCAGGCCACCTACGACGACCTGGAAGAACGCATCGCCCGCATCGCCGAGCAGGAGGACCTGGCGCGGGTGCGGCCCGATCTCGACGGCAACGCGATCATGGAGTTGCTGAACATCCCGGCCGGACCCGACGTGGGCAAGGCATGGAAGTTCCTGAAAGAACTGCGCCTCGATCGGGGACCGCTGTCCCGAGAGGAAGCCGAGGCCGCACTGCTCGAGTGGTGGCCCACGCACTAGGCGCGTCCCGCGCACGTGCGCGGAAGTTCGTGACCCACTACGAGTTTCCGCTCACGACGAGCGAAGCTCGGCCTTGACCAGATACACGTTGTAGCTGTCCCACTCCGAGACGGTGAAGTACAGCTCGTTCGCCGTCGACCACGGGTGAATGAAGCCGCCATAGGTCTTCGGGTACTCGGCGGTGTCGATCAGAGTGGTCGGCGCGGTCCACTGCCCCTGCGGCGAAGTAGACTCGCGCAGAACGATTTCGCCACGCAGCGGATCGAGATACGTCATCCGCCAGAGGCCACGGGCCTCGTCGTGATGGACCGACAGTTCCCCGGCCATACCGTCGGCGATGGGGGTGGCCTCGTTCGATCCGACGGGAGCCCAGGTGCCGTTCACCCAGTACTGGTAAGCAGTCTTGTTCAGCACGTCCGCTTTCGGGACGCGCGCGAGCCCCACCTGTCCGGCGCGACCGTTGACGGTGCCGAACATGTAGACGTACTCCCCCGCCGGCACCATCGTCGAGACCTGGAACTTGGAGAAGCCGAAGACGTTGTCCCACTTGGCATGCTCGTCCTTGACCCAGGTGGAACCGTTGTCGTCCGAGTAGGCTATGCCGCCGTAGTTGGTCCACCACATGCCGGGGATCGTGCTCCAGCGCCGAATGGACATGTACGACATGTACTGCCGGTCGTCGATGGCGAAACCGGACGTGGGGATGACCGTGGTCTCCCAGTTCTTGATCTTGCGCGAGGGCAGCAATTCGGCTGCGTGACAACGCGAATCCTGCACCATCGAGTCCAGGGTCATGCCGTCGGACAGGTCGGTGTCGGTGCTGTGTCCCAGTGCGTTCGAACGCCAGTCGTCGCCGCCGACGACGCCGAATTCCCAACCCTTGCCGAACGAATCGCCGAACGCCACCGCAACCTCGCCGGGCTTGCTCTCCCACATGATGCCGAGGTCGGTGCCGTCGACCTGCCAGCGCTTGTCGGTGCGGTTCTCCGATCCCGGTCCGGTCATCTGCGAGACGACCTCGACGTTTCCGACGGCCGGTGCCCCGGGCGGCATCGTCGTAGGCCCGGGCTCTGCTGCGGTGACGGCGGGAGCGGGCGGCGGGGTTCCCGGTGTACCGCCGGGGCCGGGGATCGGGATGGGGATGGTCTCGGGCTGCGGGTCGATCTCGATGCGAGGGAACGGCAGATGGTCTGCTGAGCCTGTTGCCGGTGTCGGTGAATCGGTGTCGTCGGTGAGATCGGGGCACGGGTCCGCACACGGGTCGGTGAGCGGTTCGGCCTGCACGCGGGTGTTGTTCGGGGCGGGATCGGGCACCGGCACGAGTTCGATCGCCGGATACGGCACGGGGATCACCACACGATCCGGCAACGGTGGCAGCTGCGGCGGATTGCCCGGCCCGATGGGCTCGGGTGGGTAGTCCTTGGGGTCGAATCCTGTTTCGCCGCAGGAGTTCACCGGCGGCGGCGGCGCTGCGAATGCCGGGGGCGCAGCGAGGACGGCCGTACCTGCGGCAACCGCGAGTATGCAGCCGAGCGACGTCGTGCGGCCGTGCATGCGGTGCCCCCGTGTTCTCCGACGAAACCCATCGGTCCGATACGGAAAGATACACCACGTCAGCGGCGTGTGCGCCTGGTGTTCACCACCGCTGCGGCCAAGCCGAGGGCGTAGATACCTGCCCCGACGAAGACCAGGATGTGCGCGGTGGGGTCCTGGCTCAGATCGGTCTTGTCCGGGCCGACAGCGAAGGCAGCAGCGGCGAGGGCGGCGACGAATGCGACGTTGAACACGGTGTCCTGCAATGCGAAGACGCGTCCACGATGGGCGTCGTCGATCTCGATCTGCATGGCAGCGTCACCACTGAGTTTGACGGTCTGCCCGGCGACGCCCAGAAGGAAGGCTCCGATCAGCAAGCTGTTCTGCGTCAGGCCCGAGACGGCACCGAGCTGCGCCACGATGGCGAGCACGAGAGCGGCGGCGATCGTGCGGGTGCGACCGAACCTGGGAACGGCGAAGGGCGTGATCAGAGCGGCGAGGAACATGCCGACCGCTGTGGCACCGACAGCGATACCGAAGCCGGCGAGGCCGCCCGGCAGGGTGCTGTCGGCTCCGCTCCCGCGAAGAATCAACACCATGATCAGGGTGTTGATGCCGAACACGATGCGGTGTGCACCGATGCCGAGCATCGCGGTCGTGACACCGGCGGAGCGCCAGACGGCCTGGGCACCCGATTTCAGGCCTGCAGCAACGTCTTTCAGTGGACTGTCGGTGCGGCTCGAGGTGCCCGGTCCGAGAGATCGCGGGCGGAACCGCGCCGCAGCGAGCGCCCCGACGACCGATCCGGTGGCCGCGAGACCCACGGCGATACCCGAGCCGAGATCGCCTGCGCCGACGACGCCGATCACCGCGACGGCGAGGCCAGCACCTGCCGCCGCGAAACCGGATCCGACGGTGGCCAGCACCGAGTTCATCGGCACCAGCCACGATTGACGAACCACGTGGGGCAGCGACGCGGACGCCCCCGCGAGCACGAAACGACTGAGCCCCACGGTGGCCAAGGCCAACAGCAACAACGGTGTGGCGTCCACCCCGGCGCACAGCAGCAACGCAGTGGTGACGATCAGCACGATGCGAACGATGTTGGCCCACAGCAGGACCGAGCGGCGATCCCAGCGGTCGAGTAGGGCTCCGGCGAACGGACCCACCAGCGAGTACGGGACGAGCAGCACCGCGAATCCGGCTGCGATCTCGGCCGGATTCGTCGCGCGCTCCGGGTTGAACAGGATGGCACCGCTGAGCGCGGCCTGGAACAACCCATCGCCGAACTGACCGGCGAACCGAATGGTCGTCAGCTTGCCGACCCCCGGGGATTCGCGCAGTCGGGTACGGAAGGAAGCGTCGCTCACCGACGGGACTTTAGCCCCCGCCCGTCACACCGGGACGGCGGGAGTCGCGGCCCACCACGCCATCGTGGCGGCCGTGCCGTCGACGAGTGAGGTGGGCTGCTGCCCGAGGATCGCCTCGCTGCGGCTCGAGTCGAGGACGTAGGGGTAGCGGAACTGGTACAGCGTGTCGCCGAGTTCCTTCATCGGACCGGGCACCGTACTCAGCACTCGCATTGCCCAGGTCGGAATGACGCCGACCTTCGGTGTGGTGACTCCAGCTGCAGCCGAGAACATCTCGATCATCGCCCGCTGCGAGACGGCAGGAGCGGTGGGTGCATGCAGGACGGTGTTCCACAGCGACGGTGACGCCGCTGCCGTGATCATCGCGGCTGCCAGATCCGGGACGTAGGTGAACGAGTGGGGTAGATCGGCGGAGGCGATGACGCGGATCGGCTTGCCGGCAAGGATGGGCGCAATCACCCGCTCACCCATGTGGGAGGTCAGCACGCGCGATCCGTAGAAATCCGAGGCAGCGACGCTGACGGTGGGTGTCGCGTGCGCATCACGCGCAGCGAGGAGTTCGGTGCGTACCCCCAATTTCCGGAACGTCGCGTCTCGGGGTGAGTCCTCGCGGATCGGACCGTCGACCCGCCCGTAGGCGTACAGACTTTCTGGGAACGCGACAACGGTGCCCGCGGCCGCGTCGAGCACGCGGTTCTCCATGGCGACGAGCTTGCTCCGCCACACCGAGTTCTCGTAGGCGACGTGGGTGCAGTGGTAGACGGCGGTGGCACCGTCGAGGTGGGGTCGAAGATCGTCGGATTCGATGTCGACGGCGCGGCGTTCGATCATCGGGTGCTCGGGCCCGCTGCCGGAGCGCGTGAGGACGCGCACCGAACGACCCTGCGCAGCAAGCTGTTCGGCAACCGTCCAGCCGACGGGTCCGGCCCCGGTGACGACGTGAAGTTCGGTCATGGTGGCTCCATTCGAGGAAAGGGAGAGCAGTGCTCTCTGTTGTATCGAGTATGCACCCGTGGTGGCGATAAAGCAAGAGCAATGCTCTCTCGAAAGAGCGGCAGTTACTGTGAGGGCCATGGCGAGCACTCCCCGCACTCGAGCCCGCGCGCAGACCCTGGCCGACATCACGCGCATCGGACGCGAACACCTGGCCGCCGAAGGCGCGGCCGCCCTGTCGTTGCGCGCTGTCGCGCGAGACCTCGGGGTCGTGTCCTCTGCCGTGTACCGCTACGTCGCCAGCCGCGACGAACTGCTGACACTGCTGGTCGTCGACGGATACACCGAGCTGGGGGATGCCGTCGACGCAGCGGTGGACGCGGCCGACGGACCCAGGGAGAAGTTCCTGGCGCTCGGCCGGTCGGTGCGGCAGTGGGGATTGCGGGAGCCGGCGCGCTACGCGTTGCTGTTCGGTAGTCCGGTGCCCGGTTATCACGCCCCCGCGGAGCAGACCACCGGTCCGGGCACCCGGGTGACCACCACGTTGGTGGCCGTCCTCCACTCGGGGTGGCAGACACGTCGACCGGACGTCGAGGCCGACCCGCCCGAGTTGGCGTCACTGCACGGAAGCTTCGAGGACATCCGCGCGGAGATGGGGATGGACCTGCCCGACGGGCTGATCGCACTGGGAGTGATGGTGTGGGCGTCACTGTTCGGGGCCATCAGCTTCGATGTGTTCGATCAGTACGGGGCTACGACGTTCGCCAGCAGGGACGACTTGTTCGAGTACCAGTTGGGATTGTTGACGAAGATCGCGGGGCTCGAATAGGAGGAGGGACTGGCCGCATCGCTTGCGCCACATCCGCGGGTGCGCGGTGCCACAATGACTAGCGTGGCAGCGCATGCGGAGGAACCCGAGGACCAGACGGCATCGGCCTTGCGCGATGTTCGTCCCGGCAGTCTGTTGGTGTCGTCCATCGAACTCGTGGAGCCCACGTTTCGGCGCACCGTCATCTACATCATCGAACACAACGACGCGGGCAGTCTCGGTGTCGTGATCAACCGTCCCAGCGAGACCGCGGTGCAGAACGTGCTGCCCAACTGGTCCGAGCTGGCAGCCAAGCCGCAGGCGCTGTACGTCGGTGGCCCGGTCAAACGCGATTCGGCCCTGTGCCTGGCGACGCTGCGGACCGGCGTGTCGATCGACGGAGTTCCCGGTCTGCGACGCGTCGACGGCCGAGTGGTGATGGTCGATCTCGATTCCGATCCTGCCGATATCACCCCACTCGTCGAGGGTGTGCGCATCTTCGCCGGATATTCGGGCTGGACATTCGGCCAGCTGGAAGGCGAACTCGACCGGGACGACTGGATGGTGATGTCTGCCTTGCCATCCGACGTGATCGGTCCACCGCGGATAGACCTGTGGGCCCATGTGTTGCGTCGTCAGCCGATGCCGTTGGCGTTGCTCGCATCCCACCCGATCGACGTCGAGCGGAACTGAGTGCTTCGCAGTGGCGTGGTTAAGTGCCACCCAGGGCACTCAACCGCACCACTGCCGCAGGCACTAGTGAGCGAAAGCCTGTGCGGTCGAGTGTCCGCCTGATTTCAGTCCGTCGATCACCTCGTCGATGGCGATGCACAGCATGCGACCAAGATCCGCGCTGAAGCCCTCTCGGACGACGATTCTGAGTACGGCGACGTCGGTTGCGTTGTCGGGCATCGTGTATGCCGGTACCTGCCATCCGCGGGCACGTAGTTCGTGGGAAACGTCGAACACCGTGAATCCGCAGTCCCCTTTCAGCATGAACGACAGCACCGGGATGGCCGCTCCGTCGGTGATCACCTCGATGTCGGGATGTTTGTCGAGGTGCCGACTGACGCGAACGGCGGTGTCGCGCAGTGCTTTCATGATCTCGGTGTAGCCGGATCTGCCGAGGCGCAGGAAGTTGTAGTACTGCCCGATCACCTGATTACCCGGCCTGGAGAAGTTCAACGTGAAGGTGGGCATGTCTCCACCGAGGTAGTTGACGCGGAACACGAGGTCCTCGGGCAGGTCTTCCTTGGTTCGCCAGACGGCGAATCCTATTCCCGGATAGGTCAATCCGTACTTGTGGCCGCTGGCGTTGATGGACTTGACGCGAGGCAGCCGGAAGTCCCATTCGAGTTCCGGGTACAGGAACGGTACGACGAATCCGCCACTGGCCGCGTCGACATGTACCGGTACGTCGGGCCCGCCACCACCGGCGATCTCGTCCAGCACGGCGCAGATCTCCTGCACCGGTTCGAGTTCTCCGGTGAACGTGGTGCCGAGGATCGCTACGACGCCGATGGTGTTCTCGTCCACTGCATCCCGAACCTGTTCCGGGGTGATGACGTAGCGGCCGCGTTCGACGGGCAGGTACTTGGGCTCCACGTCGAAGTAGCGGCAGAACTTCTCCCACACCACCTGAACGTTGCTGCCCAGCACCAGGTTCGGAGTGCCGGTACCCGTTCCCCTGGCCCGCCAGCGCCATTTGAGTGCCAATCCGGCCAGCATGACGGCTTCACTGGATCCTATGGTCGACACGCCCGTGGCCGACGACGGGTCCTCCCGGTCGAGTCCGGGCGCGTGGAACAGATCGGCGACGATGTTGACGCAGCGTTCCTCGATGGCGGCGGTGGACGGATACTCGTCCTTGTCGATCATGTTCTTGTCGAACGTCTCCGCCATGAGCTTCTCGGCCTGTGGATCCATCCACGTGGTGACGAACGTCGCCAGATTCAGGCGCGAGCTGCCGTCGAGCATCAGTTCGTCGTGGATGTAGCGGTAGGCGGCGTCGGGATCGAGCTGCTCCTCGGGAAGTCTCAGTGCGGGTACGGGATTGGTGGCGAACCGGCCGGTGTAGGCCGCAGAGACGATACCGTCGGCGTGGATTTTCCTGGTCATCGTCTTCTCCCGTGATCGGCTCGAGTGACACCCAATCTAGTCCGCGACGCTGCCCACCGGGCTCTGTTCCGATTCCGGTCGTCGCGCGAAATGCTGAGCGATCACGGTGCACACCATCAGCTGAATCTGGTGGAAGATCAACAGCGGCAGCACGATCAGTCCGACGGGTTGGCCGACGAACAGCACCGCTGCCATCGGCAGCCCGCTGGCCAGGCTCTTCTTGGAGCCGCAGAACAGCAGCACCACCCGATCCTCGAAGGCGAAGCCCAGCCATTTGCCTCCGTACCAGGTGATCGTCAGCACCAGGGCGAGCAGCGCAGCGCTCACTGCGACGACGACGCCGATGCGCCACACCGCCACCGACGACCACACGTTCTGGTTCATCGATTCGCTGAAGGCGGCGAAGACGACCAGCAGGATCGAACCCCGGTCGACGAGCTTCGTCGGCGCGCTGTGTCGGGTGAGCCAGCCTGTCACCCAGGGCCGGATCAGCTGACCGACGGCGAACGGGAGCAACAGTTGGACCACGATGTCGAGGATCGAGCTGGGGTCGATGGTCACCGAACCGGTGGTGGTCATCAGGGCGATCACGAGCAGTGGGGTGACGAACACGCCGATGATATTGGAGAACGAGGCACTCACCACGGCACCGGCGACGTTGCCGCGGGCGATGGAGGTGAAGGCGATCGAGGACTGCACGGTCGAGGGGACCAGGCAGAGGAACAGTATTCCGGTGTAGAGGTCGTCACTGATCACCCCGGGGACGAGGATCCGCAGGGCAAGCCCGAGCGCCGGGAACAGCAGATATGTGCACGCCAGAATCACCGAGTGCAGCCGCCAGTGCTTGATGCCGTTCCAGGCGTCGCGCGGCGAGAGGCGCGCGCCGTAGATGAGGAACAGCAGTGCGATGGCGATGCGCGTGAGCCAGCCCAGTACGTCCTCCGCTGTACCGGTGGCCGGGAAGAGGCTCGCCAGCGCGGCGACCGCGAAGATGCCCAGCAGGAAGGGATCCAGCACGGTATCCCGGAACAACTTCACTCGGCCAACTCAATCCACCGTGGCGCTGCGAGTGCGGGCGGTCAAGGTGTTCAGGGTGCCAGCAATTGTGTCGGCCTTGGCGGAACCGATGGTGAGCCTGTCCCCGTTGGCGAACGTGACGAAGGCCGCGGGACCGGCGTCGGTGGCGACGGCGTAATTGCCGCGTCCCTTGGCCCGCAGGCCCCAACCGCCGAACTCCTTCGAGGGGTCGACCGCTCTGACCGATGCGCCGGTGATCTCGTCGATGTCGTAGTCGAAGGCCGCCATGCCGAGGCTCGAGACGAACAGACCGTCGCTGTCGATGTGCACGGTGAAGCGCAGCAGCGACAGAATCAGAATCGTCAGGGGGGCGAACAGGAAGATCGGCCACAGTGAGCTGGACAGGTAGCACGTCAGAGCGGCCCCGGCCAGGGACACTGCCACGACGGTGATGCCGGCGATGCGACTGGCACCGACGTGGACCACCAGGGGCAATTCGGGACTGCACCGTGGCAGATCGGAGTGCGGCGGCGACGTGGCGAGAACGCGTTCGCGGTGATCGCGCAGCCTCGATGCGCCGAACAACCCGGCCGCGAAGCCGACGACGGTCCCCACCGCCATGGCCCAACCAGGGACGGTGACGCTTTGCTCGGTCGCCATGTCCAGTTCGCGAACCAGGGTGGCGATCTGCAGAACACCGATCGTCCCGACGACGGTCAGCCCGATGATCAACATCGTGCGACGCATGATCAGCAGCACCCGGGCCAATGATGCGACGGCGCTGCACCCGCCGCCCACCAGCACGATCACGATCGCGAGGGTCCAGGCGTTGGAGAGCGGGTTGGAGAAGTCGTCCGGTTCGGTGCCGCTGAAGTGCGTGGCGACCTGCTCCGGCAGACGGCCTTGCCACAGGTACGCCAGGACGAGTCCGAGTGCGGCTACGACAAGGGGGACGACGACGCCGAAGACGACCCCGGCCGGGTCGAACGTGCGTAGTGCCTTCGCCTTCATCTGCTCAGCTCGGCTGGCAGGCGTCCTTGAGGCTGCACGAGATGCAGGAGCTTCCGCATCCGTCCGCCTCGGCGGGTGGCGGGACGGCCGCTGCTGCGCGTGCCCCGATGGATCCGCCGGCTGCGGCGATGAACAGGGCGGCCACGAGGGCTACGACGACGCCGACGACGGCGGCGATGCCGCTCAATGCGAGTGCGGCCACTGCGCCGATGGCCAACACCAGGGCCGATGCGGCGGTGGTGGGACCGGCAACGCGGTTGGCGAGGATGAACGTTTCGTCGTCACGCATGGCCTCGGCGGTGCGGACACCGGCGAAACGGTTACGTGGGAGCCGGCCCAGCAGCGACGCGACAGCGACAGCGCCGACGACGAGGGCGAGCACGAACAACACAACCGAGACGATGACCACCTGGCCAGGATACGGCGCAGCGAGGTCCTGGTACCAGGCGGGCCGCGTCACACTTTAGGCTGGTAGGTGTGACCGATTCCGTTGAAGCATCCACCGAGTCCGCCCCCGAGTACCGCTACACAGCCGAACTCGCCGGGCACATCGAGGAGCAGTGGCAGGACCTGTGGGAGACGCAGGGCACTTTCGACGCTCCCAACCCGGTCGGAACCCTCGCCGGAGACGTCCCGAAGGACAAGCTGTTCGTCCAGGACATGTTCCCGTATCCGTCGGGCAGTGGGCTGCATGTCGGTCATCCCCTCGGCTACATCGCCACCGACGTCTTCGCGCGGTATCACCGCATGCAGGGTCGTAACGTGCTGCATGCGCTGGGCTACGACGCGTTCGGTCTGCCGGCCGAGCAGTACGCCGTGCAGACGGGCACGCACCCGCGCAGCACCACCGAGGACAACATCACCAACATGCGACGCCAACTGCGTCGGCTGGGTCTGGGGCACGATCGCCGACGGTCCCTGGCGACGACGGACGTCGACTTCTATCACTGGACGCAGTGGATCTTCCTGCAGATCTTCAACTCGTGGTTCGACGCGGACCTCGGCAAAGCGCGGCCCATCGCGGAACTGGAGGCGGCATTTGCTTCCGGTGCGCGTCAGTTGGACGACGGTCGCTCCTGGGAGACGCTGACCGTCGGTGAACGCCGCGAGGTGATCGACGGCTTCCGTCTGGTGTACGAGTCCAACTCGATGGTCAACTGGTGCCCCGGCCTGGGCACGGTGTTGGCCAACGAGGAGGTCACCGCCGACGGACGCAGCGATCGCGGCAACTTCCCGGTGTTCCGAAAGAACCTGCGGCAGTGGATGATGCGCATCACCGCGTACTCCGACCGCCTGGTCGACGACCTCGAGTACCTGGATTGGCCCGAGAAGGTCAAGACCATGCAGCGCAACTGGATCGGGCGCTCGCGCGGTGCGCAGGTCTCGTTCTCGAACATCGAGGTGTTCACCACCCGCCCGGACACGCTGTTCGGTGCCACCTACGTGGTGCTCGCCCCGGAGCACCAACTGGTCGACGGGTTGGTTGCTCCCGAGTGGCCTTCGGACGTTTCCGACAAGTGGACCGGCGGGGCCGCCACCCCCGCGAAAGCCGTTGCTGCATATCGCGCTTCGATCGCCGCCAAGTCCGATCTCGAGCGGCAGGAGAACAAGGAGAAGACCGGCGTCTTCATCGGTGCCTACGTGAAGAACCCGGTCAACGGTGAGCAGGTGCCGGTGTTCATCGCCGACTACGTGCTGACCGGCTACGGCACCGGCGCGATCATGGCCGTACCAGGACACGACGCGCGCGACTGGGAGTTCGCCACCGCGTTCGGTCTGCCTGTGCGCGAGGTCATCTCGGGCGGAGACGTCACCGAGGCGGCATACGTCGGCGACGGTGAGCTGGTGAACTCCGACTTCCTGGACGGTCTGCCGGTGGACGAGGCCAAGGCCGCCGTCATCGCGCGACTGGAAGCCGACGGCACCGGCCGCGGCACCATTCAGTACAAGCTGCGCGACTGGCTGTTCGCTCGCCAGCGCTACTGGGGCGAGCCGTTCCCGATCGTCTGGGACTCCGAGGGCAACCCGCACGGCCTGCCGGATTCTGCTCTGCCGGTGGAACTTCCGGAGGTCGAGAACTACGCACCGGTCTCGTTCGACCCGGACGACGCGGGCTCCGAGCCGTCCCCGCCACTGGCGAAGGCCGCCGAATGGGTGAACGTGGAGCTCGATCTGGGCGACGGGTTGCAGACCTACACCCGCGACACCAACGTCATGCCGCAGTGGGCCGGTAGTTCCTGGTACCAGCTGCGCTACATCGACCCCACCAACTCCGAGGCCTTTGCGGACCCGGAGAACGAGAAGTACTGGGTCGGGCCGCGTCCGGAGATCCACGGGCCCCACGATCCAGGCGGTGTCGATCTCTACGTGGGTGGCGTCGAGCATGCGGTGTTGCACCTGCTGTACTCGCGCTTCTGGCACAAGGTGCTCTTCGATCTGGGTCATGTCAGTTCGAGCGAGCCGTACCGTCGGCTGTACAACCAGGGCTACATCCAGGCGTATGCGTACACCGACGCGCGCGGGGTCTATGTACCCGCGGCCGAGGTCGTCGAGCGCGACGGCGGCTACTTCTATCAGGATCAGCCCGTCAACCGTGAGTACGGGAAAATGGGTAAGTCCCTGAAGAACTCGGTCTCCCCCGACGAGATCTTCGCCGAATACGGTGCCGACACCCTGCGCGTTTACGAAATGTCGATGGGCCCGCTGGACACCTCGCGGCCGTGGGCGACGAAGGACGTCGTCGGCGCGCAGCGGTTCCTGCAGCGTGTGTGGCGACTGGCGCTCGACGAGGTGACCGGCGAGGTTCGCGTCACCGACGACAAGCCGACCGAGGACACGCTGCGGGTGCTCAACCGCGTGATCGACGGCGTGCACGCGGATTACGCTGCGCTGCGCGACAATACGGCCGGTGCCAAGCTGATCGAGCTGACCAATCACATCACCAAGGCGTACCCGGACGGTGCGCCGCGTGGGGTGGTCGAGCCGCTGATCCTGATGCTCGCTCCGCTGGCGCCGCACCTGTCCGAGGAACTGTGGAGCAAGCTGGGTCACGAGAAGTCGTTGGCGCACGGGCCTTTCCCGCGCGTGGAGAAGAAGTGGCTCGTCGCCGATACCGTCGACTACCCCATCCAGGTCAACGGCAAGGTCCGCAGCCGCATCACCGTGCCTGCCGACGCGACGAAGGACGACGTCGAGAAAACTGCATTGGCCGAGGAGAAAATCGTGGCCCTGCTCGACGGCAAGGCCCCGACCAAGATCATCGTGATCCCGGGTCGAATGGTGAACATCGTTCTGAAGTAGCTCTCGCCTCCGCCGAACTCGAAGTTATGGATGAAAATCCGGCGATTTCCGTCCACAACTTCGAGTTCGCGGGGGTTTAATTGTTCCATGTCACAGGCTGGTAGAGGGTTTGCGGTGAGGCTGGTGGCCTCCGTCGTTCTACTTCTCGGGTCCGCGATTTTCGTGAGTGTGCCTGTTGCACAGGCGGATCCGGGACCCGGCTCACCGATACCTGCCGACGATCCGTTCTACGATTGGGACGGCGGCCTGGACGTCTCCCCAGGGACGGTGCTGCGGTCGAGGCCCATGACGTTCCGAACGCCGGCCCAGCCGACGCCGATCACGGGTAGCCAGGTGCTGTACAGCACTACCGACCAGCAGGGCGACGGCGTCGTCACGGTCGCCACCGTGCTGCGGCCCTTGGTCCCCGGGCCGACGCGGATCGTCTCGTACCACATGGCCTACGACGCCCTCGGCTCTCAGTGCAATCCCTCGTACACCCTCAGCGGCGGGTCCACGAGTCCCATTGCCGGTGCGGAACAGGCGGTCATCGCCGGCTACCTCGCAGCCGGCTACACCGTCGTCGTGCCGGATTACGAGGGTGAGGAGCTCGAGTGGACGATCGGGCGGCAGTCGGGCTACGCAGCGCTGGACGGCATTCGTGCGGCTCAGTCCTTCCTGCAGCTTCCGTCGAGCACGCCCGTCGGCATGGTCGGGTACTCCGGCGGATCCGTGCCGACGCAGTGGGGTGCCGAAATTGCCCCCGAGTACGCACCCGAGCTGAATCTCGTGGGTGTGGCGGCCGGCGGGCTACCGGTCGACCTGGCTCACAACCTGCCGTACGTCAGCGGCAACAAGCAGTGGGCGGGTGTCATCCCGGCACTGATCGTCGCCTACGAACGTGCATACGGCCTCGACCTGAACAGTTTCATCTCCGACTACGGCCTCGAGGTGATCGATCAGGTCGATCAGGAGTGCATCGCTCAGTTCGCCGACGACTACCCGACACTCACCGACGCCTCGATGGTCAGGGCCCCGTACAACTCGCTGCTGGACGTACCCGAGGTGGTGGCGGCGATCGACGACAACATCATGGGTAGCCAGGGCACGCCGCGGACGCCGATGTTCCTGGCTGTCGGGCACGCCGATCCGATCGGCGACACCGTCATGATCACCGGCGACGTGCAGGGGCTGGCGTACGCATACTGCGGCCGGGGCGTCGATGTGCAGTACGCACAGTACGACGGCTTGACGCACAGCGAAGCATTTCCGGTGTTCGAGGCGCAGAGTCTGCAGTTTCTGACAGAGCGATTTGCCGGTGGGCCGACGCGCAGCAACTGCGGAACCATCCCACCCGGAAACAGCCTGGCACCGACTCCGTAGTACGAACCCGCGTGGTCTTTCAGATCGCGCCCAGATCGGCCGACAGCCAATGCTCCGGCTGCAGGTAGAACACCACGCTTTCCTCGTGCTCGCTCTCGGCCATCTCGAGATAGCCGTCGACCTTCTCCGGTGGCAGATAGCGGGCAGCCATGACGCGCAGAAGGTCTGGGGTGCACGGTTCCTCGCGAGTGACCGGACCCTCGACGGATACGTATCTGATGGTCGGATTCGACTGTTCGATCATGAGCGTGAAACGCTGTGCAGCCCTGATGAGTTCGGCCTTCTTGGACGTCTCGCCGGTGAGGACCCACGCCTGGGAGCCGGGGGTGTAGTCGTACCAGATGGGGACGGTCAACGGACCACGATCAGGACCCGCGGAGACGGACAGCGCGGCGACGTGAGACTCGGCCAGAAATTCTTCGCGTTCTGCCTTCGACAGTGCCATGAAACAACCGTAGGGCTTCCGCTGTCGAAGTTCCAGACCTGCGACGCACGACGGCGCGGAAGCGCTTACTCGACCGACTTCTGCTTTCCGCCGGTGACGAAACCGTCCGATCGGAACGGCCTCAGGTGTACTACGGGTTCTGCCTCTCGGCCTTTCTGATCGTGAACGATGCGGTACTCGGCGCTCAATTGTCGGAGGCTGGCGATGGAAAGCTGTCGAACCTGTTCGACTGTCTCCGGGTCGGGCTGTTGTTGGGGGCGAAGCTCGACGTCGAGGGTCAGTGTTTGACGCTGTTCGCTGTCTGTCTCGCAGCGGGCGATGAACCGTCCGGTCAACCGCGTCGCCAGGGAGATGTGTTCGACTGCCGGTCGCAAGTAGTCGGGGTAGATGTTGACGGCACTGTAGATCGCAGCGACGTCCGTACGTCCGAAAACCAAGAGGTAGTGGGCATTCGGGTCGATACCTTCCGCCAGAGCGGGATGGCCGGCGTCGGCCAGTCGCTCGCGGACGGCGCTGCCGACGAGGGTTTCACCCCTGTCGTTCACCCGGTAGCGCACGAGCGGTAGTACGCCGCCGACGGTGAAGAGCAGGTAGCCCTCGGAGTCGACTTCGATGTAGGTGAATTCGGGCTGGTATTGCACGAAGGCGGGTTGCTGCACGACATCTCCTTCGGCGTACTCGGTGCCGAATATCGCGCGATTCATGGCCGAGTCATGTGCTGCCGCCGCCCGTATGGCGATCGTGGCGGCCGTTTCGTATCCGACGAATCCGACGTCGGTTGCCCCGTACACCACTCGTACACGGTCTCCGTCTTTGTCGCCCAGCATGTCGTGGACGAGGGAGCGCCACGCTTCACTGACGGGTTCGCCGCCGACGATTAT
This sequence comes from Rhodococcus sp. SBT000017, assembly GCF_003688915.1. Lineage (NCBI taxonomy): Bacteria > Bacillati > Actinomycetota > Actinomycetes > Mycobacteriales > Nocardiaceae > Rhodococcus > Rhodococcus sp. SBT000017. Next base: position 3,555,725 of record NZ_REFU01000001.1, on the reverse strand, counting down.
GACGACGTCGTGTCGACGAAGCAGGTCGCCGTGGGTGTCGAGGAGATCCCGCGCGATCGGCGGGTACGCGAAGATCACTATCTGCTGGTACCCGTCTGCGGCCTCGGACACCACGTTCGCGATGACGTCAGGGTCCATGCCCGGAGTCGCTATCGACAGTCGGTGGCCACGTTTGCGGAGCTCGAGCAGCATTGCGTACATGAATGCACCCCCGATGTACGGTCCGAGGGGAAACGTCACGAGTGCCAGGGTCGCTCGGTGTTCCGTGTCGGCACATTCCCTCAGCACGTCTCCGAACATGGCTGCTCCGTGTTCGGTGCTGCGTTGCCCGCGTGACCAAAAGGTCGGGGTGCCCGACGATCCGGCACTACTGGCGATGGTTTCGACATCTTCGGGCTGCCCGGATTGCAGATCGACGAGGGTGTTCGGTCGGCGGTAGTTGTCCTTCGATGTGGTCGGTAGCTGCGTCAGGTCGGTCATCGTTGCGATCGAGTCGACCTCGATCCCGTTCTCGTGGAGCAGACGGCGATACGCAGGTACCGAGAGAGCGATGGATTGGACAAGTCGGAGCGCGGCATGTGCGGGCTCGTGCAGATCTGCTGAGTTCAAGGCGTGACCTTTCGATCAAGTCCACCGCCGGCCGGGCGGTGAACGGGAATCACGTGGGGACTGTGTGATCCGATCGCGCGGCGTGCTTGTTCGACTTCTCGAGAAACTCGGAACTGGCGACGAACATCATTGACCTGCGGATCCGCCGCGCCCATCCCTGGCATGGCGGGCATCGTCCGCCTCCTGAGCCGCGGCCACATAGGAGTCGTGCAACCGTGAAAGGTCGAAGCGCTCGCCGATGGTGTCTCCGTGCGCATCGATGTCGGCGCAGAGCTTCTTTCCAGGTGCGCTCCAACTGGAACCGGCTTTCAGCCGATAGAACGCAGATCGGGAAATGCTGAACAAGGTGCGGCCGAGCTGATCGTCGTCTTTGCTACCGGCGGCGCGTCGAATCGAACGGTAGGCCTCATCTGTGGCGCGTTCGAGATCACCCCGCCGTGCCTCCAGGCGTTGCAGAGCGCGAACGAGGCGCTCTTGGTACGCGGTGAGTTCTTCGGGCACCCGCGAATCCGGCGGATGAACCGAGCCGTCGTGAGGCGACAGAATTTCGTGAAATGTTCCCGTTCCTGTTCCCCTGGGAATGATGTCGAGACGGTTGCCGAAATCTCGTGCACGCTCGGCGAATTGACGTGAGTCCAGCAAGGGCAGCGTCGTCAGGTATCGACGCAGCTGGTCATCGGCGACCGCAGCGAACATGTCAGGGGTGAGCTCGAGTAGTGCCGGGTGATGCGCCCACACGGTCATGGCAATCGAGATGGGATACGGAAGCCCGGTGCGGATGAGGGTCTGACAGCTTGCGCGGACGGCGGGTCTGGCCAGCAGATCTGATCCCAGGATGATCAAGGTTTGTTCGACCACGGCACCGACGAACAGATCGTCGGGCGTCTGTGCGACACGAGCTGTCAATCTCGGGAGTTCGTCTTCGGCCCCCCTGTTGGCGAGCCCCTTGGCGGCGGCGAACTCGAAGAACGTCTGATGGAGAAATCGGGCACGATTGTCGGTTGTGACCAGTACGCCGCGCCGGGTCAGTGCCCGTACATGTCTGCGCAGGACCACGTCGTCGTACGCATGGTCCACCGATGCGGCGACCTGCGCCGCGCGACGAACGACGACGTCGACGGGCGGTTCGGGTGTTCCCAACGCCAGCATGGCGATCGCAAGAAATCCGGCACTGGCAGAGAGGTCATCGGAGTCCTCGGCCGGTACCTCGGGTCCGGAGCGGTGATCGCTGACGATACGGCGAGACCAGAACAGGTTGTAGAGGCCGGTGACGTCGAGTTCCAGTTGAGGGAAATGTGGTGCCGACAACGAGAAGAGCAGCCTGAGCAGCAAGGGGCTGGTGCACACGTCGTCTACGAGTGCGCCCCGGGCCAGGGCTGATTGGATCGCCGACACCGGATTCGTAGGCATCACCGAGTCGTCGGCGATGAATTCGACGGTCAAGGCCTCGATTGCGGTCGGCAGTTCGGAGTTCGAGGAGAACGGCCCGAGGGTGATTTTGTGCCCCAGGTTCGCGGGAAGGCTTTGCCCTTCGAGCGGCCTGGTCGTCAGAACTACGGGGACTGCCGTCCGAGCGAGCACTGTGACCAGGTCGATGATGTCGTGGCGGGCAGAGCGGCTGTGCAGCATCAGGTCCGCGGTGTCGAGCAACAGTATCGCGCCCGGTCGACCGGTGATGGCGGCGACGATCTCGGCGGTCGAGGCTGTACGAATGCCGTCGTCGCCAGGATGGAGCCAGGTGGCAGAGACCAGCAGCGGATGGAGCCCCTGCTTCTGCAACGCTCGGTGCAGCGACCACAGCAGTGTCGATTTTCCGTGCCCGGCTTCACCGACAACAATCTGTGGTTCGGATCCCAGGACTGTGCGTCGAAGCAACGCGGCCTCGATATCGCGACTGACATACCAGGTGCCGTGGTCTCCGGATCCGACTTCGATGTCGTCGAGCAGGTGCTGCGACAGTCGTGCCAGTCGATCCCAGTGCATGGGATCGATTTCGGTCACACTCACCTCGCCACGCCGCAGGCATGGGCGCGGTGGTGCGGCACCCTTATGGGGTCCTTGTTGCGATGCCGGGCATGAGCAGTCGGAGAACGCCGTCGGCAACGTCGATTGCCGTTTCGGTCGGCCGCGTCAAGCATCGAAACAGGACGTTGTTGGTCAGCATGATCGCCGCCTCGATCGTCGGTGCTTCATCGCTGAACACGCCCGCTTCGCGCCCCCGTTCGAGGATCGGAATAACCGCAGATGGGAGGTAGAGGTTTTCCAGAACTGTGGTGACGGTGTTGGGTTGCTGAAACTGCTCGAAGCTCAAGGCGAGCAGCATCCCGGAACTCATGGCTCGGTTGTCGATCACGAATTCGCCCACCTCGATCAGTGTGCGGCGCAATGCAATAGCGGGTTCGATGCCGAGACGCTCATCGGCTCGACGCAATCGCAGGACTCGATCGAACTTCGGTTTCAGCGCGGCGACGATGATGTCGACTTTGCTGGGGAACAGCCGTCGAAGGTCGTCGGCTCGCAGACGTGCGGCCGCCGCGATATCGGCGAGTGTGACGAGAAAGTAGCCGTTGTCGACGAACAGAGCTTCGGTTGCGGTGATCACGTCGGCCTCGAGGTCCGGCCGTAGCGCGTCGGCGTCGTCGGGAGGATATGCCGGTTCAGGGTCGGGCACCTGTCGATCGGAATGCAGTGGATCGATCGCCCACCGCAGGATCGAGGTGGTCGTTGCGGCGATGTCGTCCCCGGAGAAGGAACCGGGAGTCAGCATCTCTCGTAGTGCGAGTCCGTCCAGCAGAGCTCCGAGAACAGTGGAGAGGGAGGTCAGTGACATAGGTTGGCGGACGGACCCGCCCTGAGCTTGGATTGCCTGGCCCACCTTGGTGCGCAGGTCGGCATCCAGTCGTTCGAATTCGGGGGTGACGGCTTTGCGGGCCCCGTCGTGGTCGGTAGCGAGCAAGGTGGCGATCAGGCGTCGCCGCATCAGGCCGGAAGTCAGGTCGTCGAACAGGGCGGACACCGGTGCGGCCGCATCGAGCAGCCCGGCAGGCGGGTCGGTGGGTGCAGTGCCGCCGTAATTCACGGTGAGGTTGTCGAGCAGATCCGCGACAAACGCCTCTTTGCCGCCGGAACCTCCGCTGCGGGAGTTGCCAGGGTAGGTGTTGTGGAACGTCTGATGCGACAGCCCAGCACCGTCGACGACCGCCGAGATGGATAGCGACCGTGCGAGATCGGTCATGTCCAATTCGTTGAGGAGCCGGTATCCGGCATGGAGAAATTGTTCGCGCGGGACAGGCCTAGGGTTCAACGTCAACCGCCTTCACTGGACTGCACAGCACCTGAATGGATCAGGAACTATAGCAATTCGGTGATCGAGCCCGCACATTGTAGTCGAAACTAAATGTGGGTGTAGATAGAGCACTGAAATAGACGGTCTTCTCGAACTAGATTGTGTTGCAAGGGATTCAAGAGTCGTGGTCAGATTCTGTCGGCCCCAAGGCCGGTATCTCTAGGAGGCCTAGATGGTGTCGATCGATCATCGAACCCGAGTCCAGACGCGCGCCGCAATGCCCAGGACTGTGCGTAACCCCCTCGGCCCGAGGCCGCCCGTCGCCCGCTCCACTCTCGCGACGGTGCAGGTTCAGAGCCCACGACCAGCGCCGACGTACTCGTCACCTGGACTGACCGAGCGTGAAGTTGTAGTCCTGAAGGTCTGGTTGAACTGCGACTCCAAAGTCGAAGTCGGTGCTCGCCTCCACATTGCGCTGGGTACCGTCAATACCCACCTGACTCGAATTCGAGACAAGTACTCCCGAGTCGGTCGGGCTGCGCCGACCAAGGCGGCACTCGTCGCCAGGGCTCTGCAAGACGGGATAGTGAAACTCGACGACCTCTGAGCGACGAGTTCAGCGGGGTGGTTGCACGCAACTTCGAGGCCGATTCAGAGGCAGACGATGCGCTTACGCTAATTTAGGTCGGACGAGAGGGCGGAATGTGGCGACTGGTCCAGCACTGTTCATTGGAATCGGAACGGACCGCTACGACGACCATGAGCTCGCGGATCTAACGCGATCAGTTGCGGAGGTAACCAGGGTCGCCGATCTCGTGGGCGACCACTTCGAAACACAAGTCCTTGCCGACGCACGAGAAGTCGATGTTCGCAGCGCGCTAGCAGCCTCCAAGGGAAAGTACTCCGCCGACGGCGGCACCGTCTTTGTGATGTGGTCCGGGCATGGCATCCCAGACGGCTCACGCGTGCGACTACTGGTCGGTGACAGCAGCAACGACATCGCTTCCGGCTTTGACCCCGTGTCAGTAGCGTCGCATTGCGTACTGACAGGCGCACATCAAATCCTTTGCGTCCTCGATACGTGCCACTCGGGCTCTGCTCTGGGCATCTCTATCAAGGTCGATGACCTGTTCACCAGCCACGGAACGGCAAGCGAATCGAATTGGGTAGGGGTTCTGACCTCGTGTGCAGCGAATGAAACCGCCCGCGAACAGACCCTTGGGCCTGCGCTAGCCGATCTGTTGACAAGCGGGCCAGACCCAGTAGGAAAGCACGCAGACATCCTTCGACGTCGCTGGAACGTACACAGTGAATTCATCCGTGGCGACGATCTCTGCGACGCGCTGATCAAACAATGGGACGACTCGTCCCACGGGCCTATCCCCCACTTCGCCACGGCGGGTAGTGCGCTGCCAACGTTCAAGAACCCACTATGGTCACCTGCGGCGTCCGCGATGATCATGCAGGAGATCATCGACGGCGCTGCGGTGCGGCATTTCACAGGCAGGACAGCCGAAGTGGGCATTGTCCAATCCTGGGTCAACCAACGCGAAACAGGGATCTTCGTGATCACTGGAAGTCCGGGCTGTGGCAAATCAGCTCTTCTTGCCTACTCCTTGGTCCAGCACGGTCAACCGGATGATGCAGAAGATGGATCTTTGCAAATCGCTCAGACTCCCTATGCCTATGTGAGTGCGATCGGATTGAATCACAACGCAATTGCTGAACGGATCGACGAACAACTCATAGCGTCAGGTGTACTGGAGCCTCTGAGCAATCCGCGGAACGCCTTCGAGTTGATCGGCGCATTGGAACGAATGGCCCTGTCGGCACCACCGTTGAACGGACCTCACATCCCAATCATCGGCGTGGAAGGCTTGGATGAGACACCCTCCCAGCTCACTGGCGTAATCGATCGACTCCTATCCCCACTGAGCGACTTTGCGACGATCCTGGTGACCGCGCGCCGATCGACAGTCTCGACGAAGGCGGGCCAACTGACTGGCGATCGCGGGGGGATCTCTGATCCCGATGCCACGCCGACATCAGTTCCGCTGGACATCACGGACGTTCTCACGTCCCAGGACAGGGTCCTCGACCTCGACGAAACACACCATCGAGCGTCGGGTTGGGCTTCTCTGACTCAGTCCGTGGTCGACCGATTGTCCGATGTGGCCGAAACTATGAATGCCTCGGATGTGGCCGACGAGCTTCGAAGGATCGGCGGCGAACAGAATCCGCCGCCCTACCTACTAGCTGAACTCGTCTGTGACCACTTAGCGGAGGCCCCGATCGACACCTCTCAGCGTGGCTGGGAGGTGCTACTGGCGACATCTGTCGACGACAGCCTTGACAGCATCGTCGTCGAGCAATCGGTCTCGGATCCGCATCAGCTTTCAGAGCGTCCGGTCGAGGATGCAAACCATCTGTTCGCAGCGCTGCAGTGGGGGTTGGGGGCAGGATTCCCCGAAACAGAGTGGATCGCTGTTGCCAACGGCACAAGCCAGACTCGCAAGTTCGTTCGCGACGATATTGACTGGCTTCTCTCTGCATTTGGCAAGTACGTCGTTGAAGACTCAGAACACGGAACCGCCGTCTATCGCTGTGCGCACCCCTTCATCGCCGACCATTTCCGGTTCAAGGCACTCATCGATCACGAACCCGGGGAAGTTGAACTCCAGGTTGCACGCGTCTTGATCGGCGAAGCCTCTACATCCGAAGCGTTGCGGGGCGCAAATAACCCGACACATCTAGCTCGGTATCTCGGGCAGTACATCATGCGTGCTGGTGGGCCGGGTCTGGATATGGTGCGCGACTATCCGCGAGTGATCCGAGAACAAGATGGGCTCCTCGAGTATCTCACGCTGGGTTCGTCGATCAACGCTCGAGATTCAGGAGACGTGAAACGAGCGACCGAGCTTGCGCAGCAAACAGTCTCAATGCTGCGCGACAAAAGAGACAACGAGGTTCCTCGCCCACTGTTCGGGCAGGCTCACGCACACTTAGCGCTGTGTCTACAAGCAGATGGACAGATCGATCGTGCGCTGGAGGCATCTGGCATCGCAGTCAGGACCTACGAGAACCTCATTCTTGAAAACCGCGAGCTCCTCCCCGACTACGCAGCCGTTGTCCACAACTACGCGACGACCTTGATGGACGCGGGCCAGTCCACGGCCGCGGTGAGGGTGGCGGAGCGTGTTGTCGACTTGGAGAGAGAGTTCGTCGATCGCGGCGGCAACGAAAGCCATTTCAGGTTGGGCATCACACTGAATGTCTTAGCACTTGCATACAGCGCTGCTGGCCGTGACTCGAACGCCGTAGGCGCTAGCCAGCAATCCGTCGACAGCTTGAGGCGAGTATTCGAACTGCGGAACAGAGTCCGGGACCGTCTCGCGCTCGCAGAGTCGCTCAGCAATCTTGGCAGTCACTTAGCCGCGACAGGTGATCTCAGAATAGGACTCTCGGTAACTGAGGAGGCATTCCAACTTGTCGATCAAGCAACGCAGGAGTCTGTACCGGCAGCGAAGCTAGCTGGGTTGAAGAACGACTTTGCGAACCGGTTGTACGAGCTCGGTGATGGTGAGCGCGCGCTTCAGTTGATGTCGGAGGCTATTTCCACCCTCCGAGCAACCGAACGTCCCGCCTTGTCAGAACGCTCCCAGCTCCTAGGTGCGCTCAACAACTATTGCGCAATCCTTCTAAATCTTGGGGCGGTCAGTGCAGCTGCCGACCGCGGTGCCGAGGCTATCCAGTTGGCCCGGAGAATTACCGGGTTGAATCCAATGCTTGTCGGGAGTCTCGCGATGATTCTCGACAATCATGCCAACTGTTTGAGCCGACTGAGTCAGCATCGCTCAGCTATCGAACACACAGAGGAAGCCCTGGCGATCTATCGTGCGATGGCCGACCATGGCAGCGGCCACCTCGGCGATCTGGCTCGTGTGCTGGTCAATTACGCTGACCGGCTGGCACATGTCAACAGAGCAGACGAGGCCGTAGCGAGTGCTGAGGAAGCCCGTGATCTGTACGTCACACTGGCGAGCGCCAACTCCCGGTATGAGATAGACGTTGTGCGAACCATGGCTCAGTTGTCGATACTGCAGCTCGCAGCACACAATCGGGAGGACGCATCGACAACTTCCACAGTGGCTGTCCAGCTTTGCGACGAGCTTGCACAAAGTAGACGAGTTGACGCGGTCCTGATCGCCAATGCGCTCATATACGCACTCGTGCAGGCCACCGTTTGCGTCAGCGATGTAGACCTAAAGCTGGAGTTCTCAGAACGCGTGGTGTCCGCTCTTGAATCAAGCGGACGCGTCACCGAATCCGACTACGCCACCGCCCTACGCAATCTTGCGGCCGTACACGGGACGAGACAAGAGTTCGAGGCAGGCGTCGACATCAGCCGCCGCGCTGTAGAACTATTCACCCAGCTCGCTGGCACAGACCGTGCGTTCGAGATAGAACTAGCCTCCGCTCTTGGAACGCATGCTCGCCTGAGTTTCGCTGTCCCACAACACCGAGCTGGTGCTATCGCGTCAGCGTTGAAGGCTTTGGACTGTTACGGACGTATCCCCGAGCTGACTCCCGCCAACATCGACACATGCGGCGAGGTGCTCGCGTTTCTCGCGACCGATGCGATCGAGGATGATCCGCAGCTGCCCATACCTGCGTACGTCGATCGAATGATGGAGCCACTCGACGGCGTCCAGCGCGCACTATTGATGGGTGCAGTGGTTAATCGACTGCCCGACCTTCATCGATTCGTTCCGACGTGGATCAACAGAGGGCTCGATGCTCTGGGAGAGCTGGACCCCCAACTGAAATTCGGTTTGAGGGCGCTCGCGCGCCGCAAACGAAGCTCGGCATCGATCTTTTTCGACGCCGTCTGGACACAGGACACAGATGCTACACCGCCTTTCTGGTTGACCGTCAACCGAGACCTGTTGAGGTCAGCGATGCAGTGGGGATCGTCGGACACCCACAGCGAAGGTCGCGAGTATCTGCTCCGCCATCCGTACCTTCTGGAACCCACCTTCGAGGCAATCGTCGAGGAGGCCTACCTGGGAATCCGTCCTGAGCGAGTGGTGGAGCTTAGAGTGATTCGAACTGCAGCTGCCGAGCACGGAATCACCGCTGCCTACCAGAATCCGATAGCCTCCGACATCGCCGAGAGTTTTGTCGCTTCAGATCTAGACATGCAGCTCGAACTGCTAGGAACCGACGGCGAACAACTACGCTCGCCCAACGTGTTACAGCAGCTTCGTGTCCGCGCAGAGGCCAACGACAAGTCTGCGCAAACCGCGTCCTTCCTGGTCCGGTTGTCGGAGCACGATCTGCATACTGCCGTTGTCGAAGTCACACACGATCCAGACGGCGCGCAGTCCGTTCTCGAGCGGATCGTCTCCGGGTATGACGAGCCAACTTTGGCACGGGCGACACAACTGCTACTCAACCTCCAGTCCGAGGAGGCGATCAATGCTGAGGTTGCCGCGGTCGCGTCGTTTTTCTTCAGTGCATTTCTCGTCGGCAAGGGCCACCTACAACAAGCCAGGGAACTTACCCAGCTCGTCAGCGACCTTGCGCCCAGCCGTATCGACCCGCTGATCGCCGCAGCGGTTCGCCTAGGTTCCTCACACCCGGAGTTCGCGCAGCTAGTTCGACTCTTCCGTGAGAGTGAGGAATGACAATCAAGGACCTAGTCGTAGTCATCCCGGGCATCATGGGGAGCACGCTGGCAAAGGATGGAAAGCCATTCTGGTCCAACAAAATTGGTCCCATGACAAGCTCGATTGTCCATCTCAGCCGCAATATCGACTACCTTCGTGTGCCGGCGGGCCTTAAGGACGACCATCCTGAAGATGGCGTGGACGCGATAGAACTTATGGGCAACATACATCTTGTGCCTGGTCTGTGGTCCCCAGTCCAGGGTTACGGAGCCCTCGTCACCAGACTGGAGCGCGTCGGCTTTCGCAGAGCCGCCGGTGCCGAAAGTCCGGCTTGCAACTTAGTGCTCTTCCCGTACGACTGGCGGTTGTCGAACCGCTACAACGCCCGCCGCTTGAAGGCAGCCGTGGAGACATCGCTGGGTCGGTGGCGTGAGGCATCACCCGACAATCGAGATGCCCAAGTCATCTTCATCTGCCATTCAATGGGGGGACTGGTGGCCCGGTGGTACATCGCAGTCGAGGGAGGGGCGGAGGTTACTCGTAAGCTAATAACTCTCGGAACCCCGTTTCGCGGATCACTGAAAGCTGTTGCAACTCTTGCGAATGGCCCCCTTCCAGCTCTGGGAAGGGTTGGTGTAGACCTGCACTCAGCGGTGGCTGATCTACCGTCCGCCCACCAGCTGCTGCCGTCCTATGCATGTTTGGACCGCGGAGGGGTTCTGGAGACCATCGAAGGGCACGACCTACCTGGAGTGCATTCCAACGCCATCGATGACGGCATGGCTTTCTACCGCGAACTCGAGAAGGCTGAACAGGGGCTGGGCACCGATCCGATGGTTCACGCCATAGTCGGTACCAAGCAATCGACTGCGGCATCGATCTCGGTCCACGGAGATTCGTTCGCGGTGCACGACCTCTTACAAGGCGCAGACCATGGCGGCGACGGTACGGTTTCCGCCGCATCCATCCCCAAAGGCCGACAGTTGGATGACAATACCCTCAGACGCGTCGCCGAGAAGCACGGCAGCCTCCAAGTGAACCGCGCAGCACTCGACGAGATCGAGGCAATTACAACTTCCCAACCGGTCACATTCAAAACGGCTGTCTCAACGGAGATCGCGGTGTCAGTTCCAGAAATTGCGAACGCATCTGAACCTGTCACCCTCGGCATCTCCTGCCCAGTCTGGCCACAGGCTGTGACCGTGTCGGTGACCGACGAGCAAGGACGAACCCTCTCCCAATCTAACAAGGTCGTTCGCGAAACAACGCAAGTTGTCAAACTCGCGGGACTGCCCCCAGGAGGGCACATCATTCGGGTGTGGGCGGCTAACAGCAGCAAAGAATCAGCAGTGTCCTCGCCCGTGCTGGTGTGGCCGACCTTGTAACTACAGCCCGATCTCATTGACCGCGTTGCCTAACAGGGGGGCGTGTTCACAGCGGTATACCTCCACGGAGTCGAGGCTGGCGTGTCCGGTCTGGCGCGCGATGGCGGATCCGTCGGCACCATTGCGGGTGCCTTGCGTTACCAACCCGGCGCGTAGTGAATGGCCGCCGAGCTTGGCGAGCGCAGCGGGGTCGACCAGTCCAACGCCAAACCCCTTGTCGTGAACGGAAACTCGACCCCCACTACGAAGTTCCGCTCACCTGGTGCGCAGCACCAACTCTGTCGGGTGAGCGTCGGCGGGGGTATCGATGGCGTTGCGTACTGCACGGGCAACGGTGCTGGGCTGCAAGAACTTCGAGCCGTCGTACTCCCCACCCTCATGGGCAACGATCTCGCGCTGCATCTCGGTGTCGATTCGTCCGGGATGGATCGAGGTCACGCGAAGCGTCGGCTCCTCGAGTCGCAGGGCATCTCCGAAGGCCCGTAGCGCGAACTTGCTCGCCGCGTAGCCACCCCAACCCGGGTTCGCGCGAATGCCGGCACCCGAATTGATCAGCACCACATGACCGTTCGCCTTTCGCAGCGCCGGTAGGAGCAGCCGAGTCAGCTCGACGACGGCGATGACGTTCACCTCGTACTGTCGCCGCCAGTCCTCCGCCGTCGACTCCTCGACGGTGCCCAGTGCCGCGACTCCGGCGTTGTGCACCAACACGTCCAGAGAATCGATGCCCGATGCGGCCGCCGCCACCGCGTCGGGATCGGTCAGTTCCACCGGCCACGGGGTAGCCCCTGCCAGCTCCGACGCAATCGGCTCGAGAGACTCGGCCGATCGTCCGCCGAGCAGGACGTGGTGATCCGGGGCGAGCAGTCTGGCGATGTGGGCTCCGAGGCCACGGCTTGCTCCGGTCACCAACGCAGTACGAGTCATGAAGCCAGGTTAGCTAGAAGCTCATCCCCGCCGCGGCCGCCCAGGTCTGGGTGGTGTTCGCTCCGTCGAGTTCTTCGCGAATGATGTCGGCATGTCCCGCGTGCTGGGAGATCTCGCGCAGGATGTGCAGCACCGTGAATCGTGCGCTCTGCCAGATGCGTTCGGGTGCCCAGGGTGCCGTCGGGACCGGGACGGACAGGTCGAGGTCCAAGATCTCCAACGCAGCCGAGGTAGCGCTTGCCAGCTCTTCCCATTCGGCGATCAACCCCGCCACGGTTTCGTCGTCCGCCATGACGTACTCGCCGCCGGCGGATTCCATGTCGAACTCGGCTGTGTCGTCGAGATCGGCGATCACCTTCATCCAGTGCCGTTCGTTGTTGATCACGTGATGCAGCAGCCCGCCGAGGGTCAGTTCGCTGGCGGTTGTGCGGGCGCGCGCCTGCTCGTCGTCGATTCCGCGGACGGTGATGAGGAAATTCGCGCGCTGTTCGTCGAGCATCTTGGTGATGTCGGTGTTCTCGGTGGTCATTGTTTCCTCCTGGGTGGGCTGGTGAAACCCACACTAGGAACAATCGAGGACAGGTTCGGTCCGCAATCGAAACAAGCGGAATCGCGCGCGCGGACGCAAACTATATGCATGGGCGATCGAGGTTTCACTTCCACGCAGCTGGCGGCGCGCGCGGCATATCTGCTCAGGGGTAACGACCTGGGCACCATGACCAGCGCGGCCCCGCGGCTGTATCCGCACATGTGGAGCTGGGATGCGGCGTTCGTCTCCGTGGGGCTGGCTCCGCTGAGCGTGGAGCGGGCCGTGGTGGAAATGGACACCTTGCTCTCCGCGCAGTGGAAGAACGGGATGATTCCGCACATCGTTTTCGCCAACGGTGTCGACGGCTACTTCCCCGGGCCTGCGCGGTGGGCCACCGGCACGCTCGCGTCGCACGCACCGATGAGCCCGCAGACCTCGGGGATCACCCAACCGCCGGTCCACGCGATCGCGGTGCAGCGCATCCTCGATCACTCCAAGCGCCACGGACGTACGACGCGTGCCGTCGCCGAGGAGTTTCTCGATCGCCGCTGGGGTGATCTGGTGCGGTGGCATCGATGGCTCGCCCAGGCCCGCGATGTCGACGACAACGGACGAATCGCGGTCTTCCACGGCTGGGAGTCGGGGATGGACAATTCGCCACGTTGGGATTCGGCCTACGCGAATGTGGTTCCCGGAGAGATGGATCCGTATTTCCGAGAGGACAAGGCGGTGATCTCCGATTCCTCCCAGCGGCCCAGCAATCTCGAGTACGACCGCTACATCTGGCTGGTGGAGGAGATGAAGCAGGTCGGGTACGACGACGATGCATTGAAGACGAAGATGAGCTTCGCCGTCGAGGATGTGTTCGTCAGCGCCATCTTCGCGGTGGCATGCGATGTGCTCGCGACCATCGGCGAAGACCATTCGCGTCCCCACTCCGATGTTCGGGAGCTGCGGTCGTGGGCGGAGAAGTTCCGCAAGGGAGTCATCGCGACGACGGACGCGCGCTCCGGTGGGGCCCGTGACTTCGATCTGCGGACGGGCCAATGGATCGGCACCGAGACCATCGCGATGTTCGCACCGTTGCTGTGCGGCGGACTGCCCCGCGAACAGGAACGCAACCTGATTCGGCTTTTCGAGGGCACCCGGTTCTGCGGGCATCCGGATCTGCGGTACGCGGTTCCGCCATCCACGTCCCCGGTGTCGAAGGACTTCCGTGCCCGTGAGTACTGGCGCGGCCCGGTATGGCCGGTGATGACGTGGCTGTTCTCGTGGGCGTTCGCGCGTCGTGGGTGGTCGGAGCGGTCACTGTCGTTGCGAGACGAAGGCTTGCGCCAGGCCAGCGACGGCAGCTTCGCCGAGTATTACGAGCCGTTCACCGGCAAGCCGCTCGGCAGCATGCAGCAATCCTGGACGGCCGCGGCCGTGCTGGACTGGCTGGGGTAGCGAGAAAGGTCAGCCGAGGTAGCTGTCGACGAGGGGGCCGACGACGTCGAACGAGGTGGCGTCGGGCACGAGGTACTTGGCGACGGTGCCGCAGACGAAGGGGTGCCACGCGGAACCGGAATCGGTACCGAGGGACGAGACGGCGAGGACGTTGCCGAAGTAGATGCCGGGCAGGTGGCGCTGAACCAGTTCGTCGTTGTGCGACGCCACGGCGAGCAGTTCCTCGACGTGGCTGCGATCGATCTCGTCGCCCATGGCTCCGAGGAGATCGGCACTCTCGGCGCGGGCCCGGACAGGGTCACTGTCGAGCAACGTCAGTGCGCCGACGGTGACGCCCCGGTTCTGCAGTTCGACGGCGATGGCGTGGGCGAGAACTCCACCGAACGACATGCCCAGGAGGTGGACGGTGCCGTCGGTCTGGATGCGAACGATGTCGTCGGCGTACTGCGCCGCCAATGCTGCGAGGGACTCGGCACGCTCACCGGACGCGGGTACCTGGACGCCGTAGATGGGGCGGTCGTCGTCGACGTGGGCTGCCAGGCCCGCGTAGCAATCGACCAGGCCCACCAAGGGGTGGATGCAGAACACGGGATCGAGGTCTCCGGTGGTTCGGATCGGCGCGATGGTCGGCACCGCGTAGTCGGACGGGTCGAGTTCCGTGAGAGCCAGATGCGATAGATCGTTCACGACAGTCATGGGTGCGCCTCCGAGCCAAGAGATGTAGTTCGTGTTTCCATTGGGTTTGTTCGTGCCGACTCTGGGTATGTCGCTGCCGGCGGCGTGAGTGTTACCCACGTCTCATTACCGAGGACTCAACCACGTCTGTGGACAGAACGCATTAGTGACTGTTCACCATTGAGTGCCCAGGTCCGGGCCCCTAATCTCACCCGAGTGGTCTTCTCCCGCACGTCGCGTGCCCTGTTCGGATTGTTCTCGGCCGGTGTCATCGCCTGTGCTGCGCCCGGCATCGCGTCGGCCGTTCCGCAGGGCCCGGACGTCTCGTCGTGGCAACACATCGACGGCACCGCGATCGATTGGCACGCCGTCAAGGCTGCAGGCCACGGATTCGCGATGGTCAAGGCCACCGAGGGTCTGGATTACGTCAACCCGTACTTCGTCGAGGACTCCGTCGTCATGCGCACGGCGAACGTGGCGCGCGGGGCGTACCACTACGCCGATGTGACGCTCTCACCCGAGTTGCAGGGCGCGTACTACTCGGCACTGGTGCTGGGCATCAACGGTCCGGGTGATCTGCCGCCGGTGCTCGACCTCGAAGATGCGAAGGGGAGGTCGCCGGCCGAGGTGATCGACTGGACGCACCGGTACCTCGATACCGTCCAGACGCTGACCGGACGTCAGCCGATCATCTACACCTATCCGAACTTCTGGCGGACAGCGATGGCCGACACCCACGAGTTCAACAACTATCCGTTGTGGATCGCCGACTACAACGACGAGCTGGGGCCGCTGCCCGGAGGCTGGACGAACTGGCTGTTCTGGCAGTTCACCGACCGCGGCACGATTCCCGGAATCGACGGGCGTACCGACATCAATCACTATGCGGGCACACCCGAATCGCTGCGCGCACTCGCTCGGTGGTGACGCCCGTCTACCTGTACGTCTCGCAACCACTCCGGTAGCGCGAAAGCGCCCGCAGTCGAGTGTCTTCGACTACGGGCGCCTTCGGTTCACTGTCGATCCTGAACTGCTACGCCGACTTCCACACTGCGACGACGGAGGGCCGCGGCTGGGTGTCGCCGCCGTCGGGCCAATGCGAGATCGGTGCGTCGGCGGTGGCGTCGTCGCTTTCGCCCGGGTGCTGCACACACACCACGACCCGCTCGTCGGAGACGATGGGACCGCAGGTCTCGCCGCCGGCGGGAACCGTCAGGAACTGACGGGTCTCACCTCGGCGTGGCCCGTCGAGCACCACGGCGAACAGGCCGTCGTTGGAGTCGAGGGCGTTGCCGTCGGTGGAGACCCACAGGTTGCCCTTCGAGTCGAACGCCAGGTTGTCCGGGCACGAGATGGGGCTGACCTGGCTCTTGTCGAAGCCGCCGAAGTACGTGTCGGCCTCGTTCGGGTCACCGCACACCAGCAGCAGGTTCCAGGTGAAGGACGTGCCCGCGTGGTCGTCTTCGATCTCGAGCACCTGGCCGTTCTTGTTGGTGTTGCGGGGGTTGGCCTCGTCGGCGGCTGCCTTGCCCTCGGTGCCTCGGTTGGAGTTGTTCGTCAACGCGACGTAGACCTTGCCGGTCACCGGGTTGGGCTCGAAGTCCTCCGGACGGTCCATCTTGGTGGCGCCCACCTTGTCGCCGGCCAGGCGGGTGAACACCGCGACCTCCTCGGCGTTCATGCCGTCGACCATGGACTCGCCGCGGCCGTCCTCGTTGGTGCGCAGCAACGGAATCCACGTTCCGGTGCCCTTGAACTCGCCGCTGGCGGGAAGGGTGCCGGAGCCGTCGATCTCGTCCGGGGAGTCGCCGGTGAGCGTTGCGACGTACAGCGTGCCCGCGTCCAGCAGCGTCAGATTGTTTCGCATCGCGGCTGCACCGGTGCCGGGCATCATCTTGCGGCTCGAGACGAACTTGTACATGTAGTCGAAGCGCTCGTCGTCGCCGCTGTAGGCGACGACGGTGCCGTCGTCGGTGACGTAGATGGTGGCGGCCTCGTGCTTGAAGCGTCCCAGCGCACTGTGCTTGATCGGAGCCGACTGCGGATCCCACGGGTTGACCTCGACGATGTACCCGAATCGGTTGGGCTCGTTGGGTTCCTGTGCAAGGTCGAAGCGCTTGTCGAAGGTCTCCCACTTGCGATCGCTGGCGGCACCCTCGATGCCATAGCGGGCGAGCCGGTCTGCAGCGACGGTCTCGGTGACCGACTCCGCATTGCCGAAGTACTGGTTGAAGTTCTCCTCGCCGGAGAGCACTGTGCCCCACGGCGTCAGACCGCCCGAGCAATTGTTGAACGTGCCGAGCACGCGAGTACCCGTCGGGTCGGTGCTGGTCTTGAGGAAGTCGCTGCCCGCGGCGGGGCCGGTGACGACGAATTCCGTGGTGCCGGTGATACGACGGTTGTACTGGCCCATCGCTGGGGTGAGCTTGCCCGAGTTACCCTCGCCCTGAACCTGAACCACCGTCAGACCGTGCGCGGCGAGCGCTACGTCGAACTGCTCGCGCGTCGGGTTCTCCTCGTCGTAGCCCTTGAACATCGCCGGCTCGGTGGTGTACTCGTGATTGACCACCAGCAGGAAGGCGTTCGGGGTGCCCTCCACCGGCAGCAGGCCAGCGAAGTCGTTGTTGAAGCCGAACTGCATCGCCTGCGCCGCACCGGTCTGGTTGTCGAAGTCGAACGCCGGAGCGCCCTCGACCACCGGATCGCCCCAGCGGATCACGACGGCCTGCTCGTGACCCTCGGGTATCACGACGGCGTCCTCGGTGTTCGGTTCGACCGCAACGAAATCCACGCCGTCGACGGGCGGGGTGTCGGCACCCGACGTGCTCGAGGTCGCGCCCCCCGTGGTGGCAGGCTCGTCGGTCGAGCACGCCGCGAGAGCGCTGCCCGCGCCCACGGCGAGCACTGCCATGGCACCGCCCTTGATGACGCCGCGCCGCGACATCGCGGTCTTGACGATGTCGCCGAAGTACTCACCCTTCGACGTATTGGGAACCTCGTGGAAACATGCATCCCCGCACTTGTACTTGCACGTCAATGATGATCGCTTGGAGCTTCCGTCGTGAACAGCGAACAAGGGTAGTGGCTTCATGAGTGGGCACGCTGTCACCCAAAAGCGAAAGTAAAGGAACGTTCAGGTGAAGTCGCGGACAACGAGGATGCCCTAAGGTCCGATCGTCTGCCACAGCGGATCGCCGGGTCCGATGTCGTAGGTGCACTCGGCCGGCCGCGGGTCGGGTACGAATGCCCACAGCAGAGCTCCCGCTGTGCCCGCGGCACGTTGGCCGTCGATTTTGGTGGCGATACTCGTTGCGCGAGCGCCGATGTCGCCACACGAACCGGCGAGTTGGCCGATCTCCCCGACCAGGAGGGGTTTGCCCACCGCAGCGCTCTGAATGATCCGCCGCTGCAAACCGTTCCATTGATCTCCTGGCAGCGGCACGCCGTCGGATCCGTAGTCGTGGTACTGCAGCATATCGACGAACGACGACTGGGCGAGGTACTCGTACTCGTCACCCTGGCTTCCGCACTGCCCGCCGCCGGTGAGACCGGCGGTGATCAGGGTGTGGGAATCGACCGAGCGGAGTTGTTGCCCCGCGGTGTCGAAGAAGGACCGCAGAACTTCGGCGGCATCGGCGGTGCAGGTTCGGGTGGTCCAGGAGCACGCCGCGTCGGTGCACGAGCTGGTTTCCGGTTCACCGACCAATTCCCAGGCCGCCAGCGCGGGCGAATCCTTCCACCGGTTCACAGCGGTGAGCATCCACTGCTCGAAGCTCGTCACCGCATTCGTGTCGGCGACGGCAGGGGGCGTCGTCCATCCGTCGATGTACCACTGCCTGCCTTTGAAGACGTTTCCCTCACAGGCCCCGTCCTGTGGTGAGAGAACCGGGACGACGAGTTGTCCGTGTGCCTCGGCCGCCGCGAAGACCGCGTCCATCGGGCGAAAGTCGAGTGCGCCGGTGAATCGGTCGATCGCCAAAGATTGGAATGCATTGAATCGCGTCAGTGAATGCGGAGGCAGTGCGCCGAAGTAGCTGTCCAGGTCGACCATCGCTCCGCACCCTGCGTTGATCGACCAATCGGTCGCGAGCTGATAGGCATTGAACCCGGTCGGCCACCAGGGATTCCCGTCGAGTGCGAGACCGTCGGCGCTTGCGGTGACGCGGGCACCGGACTCGGGGGCCGCAGCCGCGTCGGGCACGCCGGTGCTCAGTGCGAAGGACAGCACCATTGCCGTGCCGAGTGCGCACCGCGAAAACATCGAAACGATCCGCATCGGCGTAATGCTAGACGCCCGTCGGTGAATTCCGAAGTCGTCGACACCGGCACAGCAGCCCCGGTGACGAATACGGCTTCCGTGGAATATCTCGGGTTGAATTCGTCCCTGTTCGACCTGCGAGGACGGCACCGCTGATACATCTCAATTATCCTGTCTCCCAGTCTGTTTCTCGAGGGAATTCGAGAGGCCCGAACATCGGCGTATTGTCCTCCGGGGCGTGCGAGATCGATAGTGCGCGATACCCTCATGGTCTTCCATTTCTTTCATCGAAGGCTGGACCAATTCTTATGCGAATCGTTCGCGTTGCCACCGCAGTAGTTCTCGCTGTAATTCCGATGCTTGTGTCGGTCACGGTGGCGTCGGCGCAACCGGCCGAGCAGGATGCCAACCGATTCAGCTTCGCCGAATTGGGCCTGGGTCGATCCACCACCGTCGATCCGACCGGAGTGCGCACTCGGCTGACAGTTCCGTCCCCCGCGGGCTCGGTTCCGTCGACCCTCACCGGTGTGCTGACCACACCGGCCTGGCTCGACCGTGGATGGGTCGACGTCGAATCGGACGGCCGACCGATCACCCGCATCACCCTCGACAACGCGGCACCGACGACCCCGGTGTCGATTCCTCTCGCCGCAGCACAGACGGTCGACGGGGTGATCGCACTCGACCTGATCCCATCGTTGATCCCCGACGATCGGTACTGCCCGGATCCGGATTCCGACGCGGTCCGTCTCCTCGATGCGTCCGTCGACTACACAGGACAATTCGCTGTGCCGGCCACCGTCGCGGAGTTCCTGCCGGTCCTGCTGCGCAAGCTCACGGTGTTCGTTCCGTCGGAGCCGGATCGCGAAACGATCACCGCAGCAACGATTGTGGCGACGTCTGTAGTCCACCGCTACGGATCGCAGCCGGTTCAGGTCGTCGTTCGGCCGGACAGCGAGCTGCAGGGAGCAGCCCCGGACGGTCCGCTCGAGAGGTCGGTCGTCCTGGCGAAGAACTCCGACGCCGGGGCCGAGCTGATCTATCCCCTCGAGCAGGCCCCGCCGCGCATGTACCTCACCGGTACCGGATCGGATCTGACCGATCAGGCCCGCCTGATCACCAGCGATCTTTCCGAGATTGCAGTTGCCACCTCTGCTTTGGCGGGACCGTCCGCTCCGAAAGCTCAGCTCGCACCCGAATCGATCACGCTCGACGATCTCGGGATCGGCACGGTGACCGGTTCGGGCGGTGCCACGGCGACGGCGTCGATCACGATCGATCAGACGCGGCTCGGCCGGTCCGCAGCAAACCTGTCCGTGCACCTGATCGGCAGCTACACGCCGGGCGCGGGCTCGGTGCGGGCCACGGTGAACGGGTCACCGCTCGCAGTGTGGGAGGCCGACGACACCGGTCGGCTCGACCGATGGATCGACATTCCGAATTCGGCACTGTCCCGCGTCGAGACGCTCGACATTTCCGTCGACCATCCACCGACCACGGGCAGCGGTGGTTGCTCCGCGGCCGCCGATACCAGTGTGACCGTGGACGGTTCGACTGTGGTGCGGTCGTCCGATTCCTCGACACCGGCTCCGCTGGGACTGCGATCGATGCCACAGGCGCTGATGCCGCAGTTCGAGATTGCGCTGGCCGACGAGTCCTACGCGGGAGTCGTCCGAGCGGTCACGATGGCAACCGGACTGCAGCGTCTGTCGAGTCTTCCACTCGTGCCGGAGGTCGTGTCGATGGATCAGGCGCTCGACGGTAGCGCCCCCGCGCTCGTGATCGCCCCGGCCTCGGATCTGCCGGACACGGTGACGCTGCCGCTGTCGTCCATCGACGAGACGACATTCCGGATCGCCGACCCGGACTCGGCCGGCGGTGCCACCGAATTGACGGTCGACACCGCTCAGCCCTTCGCGACGGTGCAGGTCACGTCAGTGCAGAACAACGCTGTACTCGTGGGATCCTGGAGCTCGGCACCGGACCGATTCGACGCCATGTTGTCCTGGCTCGACGGCGACCCGGCTCGGTGGTTCGCGCTCGACGGCGACATCGTGTTCGCCGCACAGAACACCGAACCGATCTCACTGTCCAGCGCGGCCCTGTCCGGTGCGGACGACACCGTGGCGGCGTCCGACGACACCCCCGACCGAGCGACGGTGCTCGTCGTGGGAATCGGTCTTGCGGTACTGACAGTCGCCGGCGTCGGCGCACTCGTGGTCGCGCTGCGAACGCGCCGGTCGACGACCGAGCCGAGCCGGCACAGCGACTCGACATGACGGTGGACACGGCACCGAACACCGGCGCGGAGCCGACGCCGAGTGCGCCGCCTCGGTGGCGAGCACGGCGTCCGCTCGACGTCCTGGTCGTGCGCTGGGTGGTTCTCCTCGCCTGTGTCGTTCTCGCATTCCTTCCCACCTGGGTGCGGCTGGCGCAGGAGGCGTCCGACGGTGCCATCACCGCGTACATCTTCGTGTTGCCACTCCTCGCTGTCGTTGCGGCGCAGGGGGTCGCGCGGCGTAGGGCCGACGAGCTGCCCATTCACGATCGTCAGACCGACAACATCGTCGGCGGGATCGGCTTGCTGGTGTCCATCGCCATCAAGGCGCTGTGGCTGCCGCGCTACGCCGACCAGTACGAGCTGGCGCACCTGGATGTTCTTGCGGCGCTGGCGTTCTTCTTCGGTGGCGCGATACTGATGTTCGGCCTGCGGCCGGTAGGTCGGTTCTGGTCCGTCTGGCTGTTGCTGCTCGCATTGAGTCCGTTGGGTTACCGATTGGTCGCCATCGGGTTGGGAGGGAGCCGTCTCGCATACGCGGCGGTGATGGTGCTCTTGGCAGGAATCGCCGGTGCCATCGCCGTCGGCCGAACCAGACGCCGCGGCTGGCTCGGGTTCGTGTGCACCACACTGTCCGGTTTCGCAGTTGCTGCACTGATGTTGGCACTGTGGCCGCAGATCGACATCGTCTGGCTGCAGCTCGTCCCGACCGTCGGCGCGGCAGCAGTCACCGGAGTCGCCTTCTATCTCGCTGCCCGTCGCGGCCGATTCGACGAGCGTCAGCCGCGCCGCCTCGCTGTCCCGACGGCGAAGTGGTCGCCGAGCTCGATCGTCGTCGCGATCGTGGCAGCGGCGGTCCTGGCTCTCGTTCCCCTACCGGACCGCACCCCCGTGGCGGCACCGCTGGGACCACCCGGGCCGGTGTCGACGCCTCTTGCGCCCCCGGTCGGATTCGGCCGGATCGATTTGCAGCAATTCGATTGGGTCCGTGCGTTCTTCGGTACCAGTGCCACTCTGACTCGGCAGACGATGCGCGCCGACGAAGGCAATTCCGCGTGGGACATGCGGTCGAGGCCACGGACCGTTGTGGTCGACGTACTGTCGACCACCAATCGGGCCAGTCTGGCCGTCTATCCGGAGAGCACCCTGTATCGATTGACCAACACGCGCACCAGCCAACCCCTGACCATCGATCTCGGACGCGGGGTGACGGGCGCGCTCTACACCTCGGTCAGCGACGCGTTGCTGCTCACCTGGACCAAGCTCGTGTTTCATTGGCAACGAGGCGACGTGTTCCAACGTGTAACCGTCATCAGCGTCGACAATCACGACCTCGATGCCGCGTTCCCGCAACCGATGCCGTCGATGGCATCGAACCTCGGTACGGCGATCGGCACTTTCCTGCGGGGCAACGCCATCTCCATCGACGACGATCCGGAATACAAGGACCGTGAGCTGTTGACGACCTTCGGTACCGGGCTCGTTCGCCAGCAATGGGCCCTGGCGAACGGTGCGCCGCGATGACCACGACTCCCATGGGGAAACGGCCGACTCCCCCGCGCGTCGGAACGGAAACCGAAGAGTTCCGAGCAACTGCGCTCGACGACGCGATCAACGGGCTGGCCGATCGAAATCCGTTGGCGTCCGCTGCAATTGCCTTCGTTCCCTGGCAGAAGTACACGGCGATCGGGGCGGCGCTGCTGCTCCTCGCCTGGGGAGTGTTCGCCCCGGTCGGGACGCTGCTCGCGGGCACGGTCGTCTGCACCATCGGGTATCTGCTGGCGATGATCGACCGCCTGCTGCTGTTCTCCCGTGGTCTGGACGCGTCGGCGATCGTCACGGTGACCGACGAGGAGGCCCGGGCCGTTCCCGATGATCGGTTGCCGTACTACACCATTCTGGTCCCGGCGTACGACGAGCCGGAGGTGGTGGGTGACCTCATCGCGGCAATGACCGGACTCGACTATCCAGCCGACAAGCTGCAGGTTCTTTTACTGCTCGAGGAAGACGACGAGGTGACCATCGAGGCGGCCGCGCGCAGCGGCGTCAGCGATCTGGTGGACGTGGTCCTGGTGCCCGCAGGCGATCCTCGCACCAAGCCGAAAGCGTGCAACTACGGATTGCATTTCGCCACCGGGACGATCGTGACGATCTTCGATGCCGAGGATCTGCCCGAGCGACTGCAACTGCGTCGCGTCGTCGCTGCTTTCGAGCGGCTGCCCGACACCGTGGCGTGTGTGCAGGCGAAGTTGGCGTTCCACAACGGTTCTCAGAATCTGTTGACCGGGTGGTTCACCGCGGATTATGCACTGTGGTTCGGGTACCTGCTGCCCGGTTTGATGGCCAGCACCTCGCCGATCCCTCTCGGCGGAACCTCCAATCACCTTCGACGCGATGTCATCGACGAAGTGGGAGCCTGGGACGGCTTCAACGTCACCGAGGACGCAGATCTCGGTGTGCGCATCGCGGCCTCGGGCTACTCGACGGCCGTGCTGGACTCCACCACTCTCGAAGAGGCCAACAGCGATCCGATCAACTGGGTCCGTCAGCGATCCCGTTGGTACAAGGGCTATCTGCAGACGTGGTTGGTGCACATGCGCAGACCGGTCGCGACGGTTCGTGCCCTCGGGCCGGTCGGCACCTACCGCTTCACATTGTTGCTCGCGGGAACACCGATCACGGCGTGCATCAACATGGTCTTCTGGTTCACCACGGCGGCATGGATTCTCGGCCAGCCGGCGTTGGTTGCCGAGCTCTTTCCGCCGTACATCTACTACTTCTCGTTGCTGTCTCTGGTAGTGGGCAACATCGCCACGGTGTACATGTATCTGATCGCGAGCCGAGAGAGCGACAACGCCTACCTGCTCGTTCCCAGCCTGACGATGCCCCTGTACTGGGTGATGATGAGCGTGGCCTCCATCAAGGGCTGTTGGCAGCTGGTTCGCAATCCGTCCTACTGGGAGAAGACGTTCCACGGCCTGTCCGGCCCCGCCGTCGAGCCGTCGGTCGGCGAAGAGAAGTCCACGTGAAACAGCGGACACCGTGGATCGTGTTCGGCAGCGCGCTCGCGGGTTACCTGGCGGTGGGCCTGACGCTGAGCATGCGATTCGGATTCCTGCTCGGTGACGCGCTGTCGCGTACCTCGGCGGCACAGGCGGTGTTGCTCAGCCGCGATCCGCACGTGTCGGCCATCGGCTTCATCTTCACGCCGTTGACGGCCCTGGCACAGTTGCCGATGGTCGCTTTCGCATCGTGGTGGCCGGCGATCACCCGGTGGAACATCTCGGGCATCGCGGTGTCGGCGGTGTTCATGGCCGGTGCGGTGGTGATGATCAACGGCATCTGCCGAGATCGCGGACTCCCCGGCCGATACAGCCCCCTGATCACCGTCGTCTTCGCGATCAACCCGATGATCGTCTTCTACGGAGCCAACGGCATGAGCGAGGCCGGCTTCCTGTTCTTCCTCTGCTGGGCCGTACGCCGATTGATTCGATGGGTGAACACCGACGACGTTCACGATCTCCTTCTGGCCGGCGTCGCACTGGCTCTCGCCTTCCTCGCCCGCTACGAGGGCGTCGTCCCGATAGCTCTGGCCGCAGTGCTGGTGGCGGTCGTCACGGCCCTGCGTCGGGGTCGGCCGCACTGGAAAAGCATGCGCCGCAGAGCCATTCTGGACGCGGTACTCGTCGCTGGGCCCGGCACGGCAGTGTTTCTGGTGTGGATCACCACGAGCTGGCTGATCACCGGTGAGGCGCTCGCCCAGCTGTCGTCGAGCTACGGAAACGCCGCGATTTTGACGCAGTCCGGTGGGTCCAGCGGCGACTTGATCGGCACCGGCCTGTTCTCGCTCGGTGCCGTCGTCGCGCTCGGACCGACGTTGTCGGTGACGCTACCGCTCGCCGTGGTGCTGGCGCTGCGTCGACGAGACCTCGAATTCGTGGTGGCACCATTGCTTTTCGGTGGGGTGCTCGGGTTCCAGGCCGCGAGCTACATCACCGGCTCGACTTTCGGATTTCTGAGATTCTTCATCTGTGCCATTCCGCTGGCGGCCGTCGTTGTGGTGCAACTGTTTCCGGCTGCCGGAGATCGGCCAACCCGGCGCGCAGGTGCGTACCGCAGGCACCGCCCCGTGCTCCCACCGCTGCGCCCTGCCGCCGCGGCGGCGGCAATGACGGTCTGCGCACTGGCTCTTCCGGTGACAGGGTGGGCGATGGTGCAGCCGTCGTTGTCCAGTCAGCAGTTCGCGCTCGGCAGTCTTCTCGACGAGGATCCTTCGGCCGACGACGCCGAGGCGATGGCGGCACGTCGAGTCATCGATTCCTTCTCCACCGAACGTCGACTGGCGTCCTACCTCGACGGCAAGGACCTCCCCGACGGGTCGATCCTCGTCGACACCGTCTACGGGTTCGCCATCGTGGCAGCATCGGAACACCCGAAGCAGTTCGTGGTTCCGTCCGATCTGGACTTCACCAAGATCCTCAACGACCCGGCTTCCGCCGGTGTTCAGTATCTGCTGACGGTGCCGAACGAGGGCCGCGGAGTGTCCGACGCGGTCAACCGGCGATATCCGACGGTCTACGACAACGGCGCCGATCTGTATCCACTCGTCCTGGAAGTGCCGAACGACGGTGCCGATCAGCCGGATTGGCGGCTGTACCGGGTACCGAGCTGACCGAGTCTCGCTACAGCACCTGCGAGAGGAAAGTCTTGAGTCGATCGGTGTGCGGATCGTCGAACAACTGCTCGGGCGTTCCGGTTTCGACGGCGCTGCCGTGATCCATGAACAGCACCCTGTTGGACACCGATCGTGCGAAGCCCATTTCGTGGGTCACCACCACCATGGTCATTCCGCCCTTCGCGAGGTCGGCCATCAGCGCCAGCACACCCTTGACCAACTCGGGGTCGAGGGCGGAGGTGGCCTCGTCGAAGAACATCACCTCGGGCTTCATGGCCAGTGCTCGCGCGATGGCGACGCGCTGCTGCTGGCCACCGGAGAGATTGCCCGGCCGCGAATCCGCCTTGTCGGTCAGTCCCACCAGCTCGAGCTGATCCATCGCGGCCGCGCGAGCCGCCTCCTTGGACAGGCCGAGCAGCTTGCGCGGGCCGAGAGCGATGTTGTCGGCAACGGTCTTGTGCGGAAACAGATTGAACTGCTGGAACACCATGCCGATGCGCTGACGCAACTCGTCGGGATTGTCCTTCAGCACCGACTTGCCGTCGAGCAGGATGTCGCCCTGTTCGGGCTCGTGCAGTCGATTGAGAGCACGCAGCAGCGTCGACTTGCCCGAGCCCGATGGGCCGATGACCGTGGTGGTCGTGCCGGCCGGGACGTCGATGCTCACCCCGCGTAGCACCTTGTTGGTACCGAAGGACAGGTGAATGTCCTTGCCTGCGAGCGAAACAGAAGTCATGTCAGCCTCTTTCCACGACGACGGCCTGCTCGACCGGGTCCAGCGTCTGCTCGGCCTTGCCGGTGCGCAGTCGCTTGTCGATGTAGTTCACGAGATGGGTGAGCGGCACGGTCAGCACCAGATAGAACAATCCGGCCGCGACGAGCGGGGACAGATTTCCGGTCTGTGCGTTGAGATCTCGGCCCACTGCGAACAGCTCGCGTTGGGTGGCGAGCAGCCCGAGGAAGTAGATCAGCGACGAGTCCTTGATGAGCGATATGAACTGGTTCATCAGCGCCGGCAGGACGCGCCTGACACCCTGCGGGACGACCACCAGGTTCATCGATCGACGACGGCTGAAGCCCAGTGCCCGTGCAGCTTCCATCTGTCCGGCTTCGACGCTCTGGATGCCGGATCGGAAGATCTCGCCGATGTACGCCGCGGCGAGCAGCGAGAGTGCCGCAGCGCCGAGCCAGTACGGATTGCCGCCGGTCACGCCCTGCACCACCGGTCCGATGCCCAGGCCGATGATCAGAATGATGACCACGGCGGGGAGGCCACGGAAGATGTCGGTGTAGACGCGGGCGGGCCAGCGCAGCCAGCGCGTGCGAGAGAGGCCGGCCAGAGCGAGCAGCATGCCCAGGACCGTACCGATGATGCCCGACGCCAACGCCAGGATCAGCGTGTTGGGCAGGCCCACCTTGAACAGGTCGGGGATTGCCGACTTGTACAGCGACCAGTCGAAGAACGTGTCGCCCAGCTGCGCCAGCGTGGACTTGGGTTGAACAGCAACGGCTTCGGGAGCATTCGCGTCGTTCTGTGCCGCGATGGCGGCGAAGTCGGGTAGCTCCGGCTGGGGGGCGGACTTGCTGCCGGGCTTGAAGCCGTCGGGCAGCTCGCGAGGAACCCAGTCGGAGTAGAGCGTGGCCCAGGTGCCGTCGGCGATCACTGCGTCGAGCCCGGAGTTCAGTGCGTCGATCAGCGGTTGATTGTCGCGAGCGACGGCCCAGCCGACGAAGTTGTTCAGCGAGAACGTGTTCTGCGTGATCGCGGTGCCGTCCTCGGGCTTGACCAAGCCCTCCGCCTGCTGGGACGGGGCCACCCAGGCGTCGATCTGCCCGGTGCGCAGGTTCGCGTAGGCGGTGTTGTAATCCGGGAACTTCACCGGATCGAGGCCGAGCGTGTTCACCACGTAGTCGTCCTGCACGGTGCCCTGCACCACGCCGATTCTGCTGCCCGCGTTCAGGTCCTCGAACCGGCTGATCGGGCCGCCGGTCTGAGCAACGAGCGAGAAGTAGCCGAAGTCGTACCCGTTGGTGAACCCGACGGTGTTGCGTCGCTCGTCCGTCGTCGTGATCGAGGACGACCCGACGTCGAAGCGGCGGCCTGCAACCTGGGCGAGCAGGCCCGAGAACTCGGTGCCCGAGAAGTTGATCTGCAGGCCGAGTTTCGCCGCGACGGCCTTCAGCAGTTCGTTGTCGTACCCGGTGTACTGGCCGGCCGAGTCCAGGCAGATGCTCGGCGGGGCGTCGGACAGGGTGCCGACGGTCAGCACTCCCGGCGTCGCCAATCCCAGGGCGTTCGTGTCGATGCGGTCCAGCGGAGTGACGTTCTCCGTCGTGTACCTGTCCTCCGTCGCGGCCGCTGCGGCAGCGTCGAAGTTCGTCGGCGTGGACGACGCACTGGCCACTCCGGGAGGGGCGCACAGGTCGGTCGGACCTGCCGCCGTCCGATCATCGGAGCTCGACGTTCCACACGCGGCGAGCGTGAGGGCCATCAACAGTCCGAGAACGAGAACCACGAGCGCGCGTGAAGCGCGTACGGCAACCATGTACAAAACCCTAAGCGGACCAGGGCCCACTCACCCAAACGGCCGACGCGCAAGGGTTTCGATCAACGAACTGCCGTGACGTGTCTCTACTTGTGCGAGTCCCGCCACGCGATGGCCTGGCCCAGTTCGGTGAGGTCGTATTCAGGTCCGTTGACGCCGACGGTGAATAGGGTGGCTCCGGCGTCGACGAAGTCCTGGGCTGTGTCCGCGCCGGGCCACGAGACCGATCGAGTGATGCCGGAGACGTCACGCCCGACGGTGGTGCCGTGCTCGGCGAGGATCTCGGACTTGCGCTTCAGTGCCTCGAGGTCGGCAAAACTGTGCCAGATGTGCGCGTACTCGGCGACCATCTTCAGGGTCTTCTTCTCTCCACCACCGCCGATGAGAATCGGGATGTCGCGGGTGGGGGCCGGGTTGCCGACGTCGAGGCGGTGGCGGATTCTGGCCAGGCTCTCTTTCAGCAATGCCAGACGCGAACCGGCCGTGCCGAATTCGTACCCGAAGTTGTCGTAGTCCTTCTCGTTCCACCCAGCGCCGATGCCGAGGATCAGCCTGCCGCCGCTGATGTGGTCGACGGTGCGTGCCATGTCGGCCAACAGGTCCGGATTGCGGTAACCGCCGCCGGTGACGAGTGCACCGATCTCGACGTTCGACGTCTGCTCGGCCCAGGCACCGAGCATCGTCCAGCACTCGAAATGCGCACCGTCGAGGTCGCCGTACAGCGGATAGAAGTGATCCCAGTTGAAGACGATGTCGACGCCCGCGTCCTCCGAGCGCAACACCGCGTCGCGGATCAACTGGTAGTCGGGAGCGTGCTGGGGCTGAAGCTGAACACCGATCTTGACGGTCATGTACGTCTCCTCGTCGTGTGGGCTGCGTCTCCCATGATGCACCCGAATGGCATCAGCCGATGCGGACGCCGCTCTCGGCCATCATCGCGCGCAGGACGAACCCGGCCTCGGAGCCGACGATCTCGCCGACGAGGGTGATGTAGCGGTCCACGAATGCGCCGCCGTGCTGCTGCTCGTCCTCGTCGGCGAAGTGGTGCGCGAGCTCGT
The DNA here is from genome assembly GCF_003688915.1 of Rhodococcus sp. SBT000017. Classification (NCBI taxonomy): domain Bacteria; kingdom Bacillati; phylum Actinomycetota; class Actinomycetes; order Mycobacteriales; family Nocardiaceae; genus Rhodococcus; species Rhodococcus sp. SBT000017. The sequence goes on along the minus strand of NZ_REFU01000001.1, from coordinate 3,526,384 downwards.
GCAACACCACCAGCTCCCGCAGCGCCCAGGCCCTGTTGCCCCGATGCAGGGGCACGGCGATGGTGGCGGTGTCCGATTCGTAGTGCGCTGCAGCCGAACCCGAACGGGCCCGGACGGTGACCACGCGACCGGCGTCGGGCCACGTCGCTGCGACCCAATCGAGCGCCAGCACCGCATCGACGTACGCCTGCACCGAGTCGATGGAGGCGAACTTGCGCTCGATCGGCAGCGTGATCTGCGAACCCATGACCTGCACCATGCGCAGGCCCCGCTCCTCGGCGCGATCGAACATGGTGCGGACCAGTTGTTCTGCGTCGTAGACGGCCGCTCGTTGCGAGTCCCTCGCCCTGCTCATCCGATCAGCCTAGGTGGTGTGAACCGCAATTTCGTCGGGGTGATGCCGCATCAACTGATTCGGCTCGGAGGTGGCATCGGTTCTGTATCCGCCACGTCCAGCGTCCATCGACGCTCGGCACCTCCTGCTCCACTTCACGGTGTCGGACGTGGGAACCGAGGTACCCGAAGGCGACGTGGAGCAAGGGTTGCAGTTGTTGAAATCGAGCACGTCGAAGTAATACCGAGCTGACGCGCCGGAACCGGCTGCGTCACTCCGCGGTCGTCGAGCCGTGTTTTCGACCGCCGCCGGCGCTACCGCCGCTACGTGGTTCGCTCGAGATGCCATGTCTTGGCGACGATCCTGAATCTTCCGTCGTCGAGGACGAACGAGAGGTGATCGACGAATATCTGGTCGAGAATCCGCAGGCGAACATGCACGGTCGCACAGCTCGCGGACAACCAGTGCACAGCGACCACATTGTCGTCGCGTTGCTGGCCGGCGGCAGCGGGTGATGGCCTCGAGACCACCTCCTGGCGCCAGATGGGGTACGGATCGACCCGAACGTAGCCATCGTCGACATCGAACAGCGATGCGGTCGGGTGGAAGACCGCATCGAGCAAGTCACCGTCGCACCCGTGCAGCGCGCGGAAGTAGATGTCTACAGCGGTCGATAGTCGTTCGTCGGAAGTCATGCGTCCAGTGTGCTTCCGACGCGCCGCGGGTAGTAAGTGGCAATCGCGCCGTAGATCGGGCATTCTCTGCCAACATGGAGTTCGCATCGGGCACTGTCGTGGCCCATGTGCAGGGACCGGTCGCCGCCTTCGAGTTGGGCGTCCTGGCCGAGGTGTTCGGTCTGGACAGGCGAGCAGAGGGACTTCCGAACCATTCGTTCGTGGTGACGGCGGAAAGGCCTGGTCTGATTGCGACCACCACCGGGTTCGCGGTCGAAGCCACTGCTGGACTCGAACAGTTCGCGACCGCCGACCTGATCGCCGTCCCATCCTGGCCCCGGACGCTCGAGCCCTCGCCGGAGCTGGCAACGGCATTGCGGGACGTGGTCGCGAGGGGAGGCACTGTGCTGTCGGTGTGCTCGGGGGCGTTTCTCCTCGCGGCCGCCGGTCTGCTGAACGGTCGGCGGGCAGCAACCCACTGGCGGTACGCCGCCGAACTGGCCGAGCGGTATCCGGACGTCACCGTCGACGCCTCGGTGCTCTACGTCGTCGACGGCCCGGTCGTCACCAGCGCGGGCACTGCGGCGGGAATCGACGCCTGCCTGCATCTGGTCCGCAGCGCCTATGGATCCGACGTCGCGAACCGAATCGCCAGAGCTATGGTCGTGGCACCGCACCGCGAAGGCGGTCAGGCTCAGTTCGCCGAGGCGCCGGTGGGCGAGGCCCTCGACACAGAGCTGGGACCGGTGCTCGATCGCGCGATGAACAGCCTGAGCGAGGATTTGACCGTAGGCAGGCTTGCGTCCTGGGCGCACCTCAGCGCGCGCACCTTCGTCCGCCGATTTGCCGCGACCACGGGCACCAGCCCCGGAAAATGGGTTCTGGCACAACGGCTTCTGTACGCCGAACAACTCTTGGAAACGACCGACCTGACGATTCCAGAGGTGGCGTCACGCAGCGGAATCGGGTCGGCAGACAATCTGCGCCACCAGATGAATCGACATCGCGGCATCAGCCCGTCGAGCTATCGCGCTCAGTTCGGAGTGACCTGACCGCTGGTAATCCCTCGACGAGTCACCGGCTCGCGTTACTCAGCGGACGGTTTGTGTATGACCCCGGAGTCCCCTACAGTCGTCTATCGACAACGATTGTCGAATTCGTTCCCAGTTTCTATCGTTCAGGAGAACCCGTGCTCGCCGTCGATGATCTCTGCATCGACGCCGGACGCTCGCGCATCGTCCGGCACGTGTCCTTCGAGATACCTGCGGGTCGACGCCTCGGCCTTCTCGGTGCGTCGGGATCGGGAAAGTCGATGATCGCCGCCGCCCTCGTCGGAGCGCTGCCGCCGGGGATCAGCTGCACCGGACGCATCGCCGTCGACGGCCACGATGTCGCCGGAGTTCCGACGCCCCGCCGTCCGCGCACCGCCCGCCCGGCGATGGTTTTCCAGGATTCGGCCACTGCGCTGAACCCGATGGTCACCGTCGGCAGGCAACTCCGCACGCCCGACGCCTCCGCGCTGCTCGAGCGTGTGGGTCTGCGCGACACCGAACGCATATTGGCCTCGCACCCGCTGGAGCTGTCCGGTGGTCAGCGTCAACGCGTCTGTATCGCAGTCGCATTGGCGCGCGAGAGCCCGCTGGTGATCGCGGACGAACCTACGACGGCCCTCGATGTACTCAGTCAGGCGCGGGTGCTCGACGCTCTCCGTGAGGTGGCCTCGCTGCTGCTGATCACGCACGACATCGCCGTCGCCGCGCAGCTGTGCGACCATCTGATGGTTCTCGACTCGGGGCGCATCGTCGAATCCGGTTCCACGGCAGTGATTCTCGACACTCCCGAGTCCGATCTCGTGGTGCGCATGCTCGATCGAGCTCGCACCGCCGACCCATTTCGTCAGCTGGTAGCGCGATGACCGCGGGCTTGGTGGCCACGGACATCACGCGCACCTACGTTCGGCACGGCTCGTCTCGCACCGCGCTGGACGCTGTCACGCTCACGCTGCCACCGGCCGGTCGCATCGCCCTGGTGGGCGAATCCGGTTCGGGGAAGACCACTGTGCTGCGCATACTGCTGGCGCTGGACTCCCCCGATGCGGGAACCGTAGAAGTGGAGGGGCGCACAGTCCGTCCGGGTTCCGCGCGATCGCTGCGGTGGTTTCGCAGACTCGTGCAGTACGTTCCTCAGGATCCCGCGAACAGCCTCGACCCACGCCGCAGTGTCCTGGATCTGGTGGCGACGCCGCTGCGACTTCTCGGCGTCGACGGCGATCATCGAGCCAAAGCAGGTGCCGCACTCGCTGCCGTCGGGCTGGACGAGCGCTACCTGCAGCGCCGACCCACGGAACTGTCCGGTGGCCAGAATCAACGCGTCGCCATTGCGCGTGCAGTGGCATGCGAACCGCAGTACCTGCTGGCGGACGAGCCGGTCAGCGGACTTGACCCTGATCTTCGCGAGCAGGTCCTCGCAGTCCTGGCCGGACTACCGAGCGCATTGCTGATCGTGAGCCACGACCTGTCCGCGGTCGCTCGACTCTGCAGCGAGGTATCGGTGATGCACGACGGCCGGATCGTCGAAACCGGCAGCGTACGAGACATTCTCACCGACCCGCAGCACTCCTACACCCGAGACCTGATCGACGCCGTACCCCGGCTTGCACGACCATCACAGGAGATCCATTGACCACCAACATGTTCCGCATCAGCACCCTGGCAGTGGTAGGCGCCCTCACGCTCGCGGGCTGCTTTTCCTCGGGCGCTTCCGACGACACCACAGATCGGGCCCGCGTTGCGATGCTGCAACCGCCACGCTCGGGGCTTTCGCAGTTCAGCGACGATGCCTTCAAGCTCTCGCGCTGGTCCACCGCCGAAACCCTCGTCACCCTCGACGATCTCGGTGACGCTCAGCCCGGTTTGGCCACCGCCTGGAACCGCGTCGACGAGCGCACCTGGAGTTTCGACCTCCGACCCGACGTGAGGTTCCACAACGGTGCGCCGCTCGATTCCGCCGCCGTCGTCACCGCACTGACTGCTGCCACTACCGCCGCGCCGAAGCCGCGCATCCTCGACGGAGTCGAGCTGACGGTGACCGCCACCGACGAAGACACGGTGGAGGTGGCCACCGAGGACGTCGATCCACTGGTGCCGCAACGACTCTCGAGCCCGCAGCTCGCCATCCTGGCATCCGCGGCCTACTCCGCAGGCGGCAGTGACCCCGTCGGGACCGGCACCGGACCGTTCGTGTTGACCGGAGTCGACGGCACGTCCAGTGCGACGCTGGACCGCAACGACGACTACTGGGGTGAGCCCGCGAAGCTCGCCGGAATCGACGTCGACTTCGTGCCCGACGGTACGTCCCGCGCAGCAGCGCTTCGCAACGGCACCGCCGATGTGGTGGAGGCGATTCCGGTGTCGCAGGCCGCCAACATCGACCCGTCGCTGGTGCACGAGGTTCCGATGCCGCGTACCAACACCCTGTACCTGAACACGTCGTCCGGCGTGTTCGCGGATCCGGCAATGCGTGCCGCCGCACGAGAGTCGGTAGACAAGGATCGCCTGGTCGAGCAGGTCTACGAGGACCGCGCAGACGCCGCGAACGGATTGCTCGGCCCCGCGCTGCCGTGGGCGGCGGACCGTCCCGCGCGCACCGAGACACCGGCCGGCGATGCCACCGGTAAGAAGATCACTCTCGCCACCTTCACCGACCGCGCCGAACTTCCCGAGGTCGCCGTGCTGCTGCAGCAGGAACTCGAGGCGAAGGGCTTCGTGGTCGAGCAGGTGGTGCGCGAATACCAGTTCATCGAAACCGACGCGCTCAGTGGCGCATTCGATGCCTTCATCCTCTCCCGCGCCACCGTGCTCGATTCCGGAGACCCCGTGGCATACATGTACTCCGACTTCGCCTGCGAGGGATCGTTCAACATCTCCCAATTCTGCGACCCGCAGGTCGACGCGGCGTTGGCAGACGCCTCGGCCACCGAACCAGGAGACGACCGCCGCGCCGCGATCCTGGACGCCGAGAAGTTGATCCTGGAGAAGGATGCGGCCGTGCCCATGCTGCACGAACGCGTCATCCAGGGCGAATCCGAAGGTGTGACCGGTGTCGCCCGCGATCCCAGGGAACGCACGCTCATCACCAACCAGACCGCCTTCGAGTAAGCAGTGAGAACCACCGCCTCGCGTCTGGTTGCAGTCGCCGGTGTCGTCCTTCTCGTCGGGATGCTGCCGTGGCTGTCGAATCGCGATCCGGCACTGAGCATTCTGCGGGCCCGCTCGGCCGAGCAGGAAGCAACCCCCGAGGCCCTCGCAGCCATTCGCCGCGACCTCGGCCTCGATGCCGGACCGCTGCGGATGTTCTGGGACTGGTTCACCGGCATCGCGTCGGGCAATCCCGGAACATCCTGGAACACAGGTGAACCGGTGCTGCCAGGAGCCCTCGATGCGCTGCTGGTGTCGCTGACGCTGATGGGTTTCGCGATGGTCGTCGCGATCGCCGCCGCCGCCCTCGTGGTCGTCCCCAGCGTCCGGGCCGGACTCCGGGGCACCCCGAGACGTACCGGGGGCGGCGTCGCCGCGGCGCTCACGTCGATGCCGGAGTTTCTGCTCGCGTCGGTACTCGTCGTTCTCGGTGCCGTGTGGTTGTCGTTCCCGGCCTACGGCTGGAACGGTCCCGAATACGCGGTGCTGCCTGCACTGGCGCTCGGGTTACCTGCGGGCGGGCTGATCGGACGACTGCTCGCCGACGCGATCGCCGTCACCTTCACCGAGGGCTGGGTCATCACGTGGACGGTCGCAGGCTTCTCGCGGCCCCAGATCGCCGGTGCGGTTCTGCGACGCGCCCTCCCCGGCCTCGCATCGCAGATCGGTCTGATCATGGTCGCGATGACCGGCGGCGCGGTGGCCGTCGAAAAAGTCTTCGCCATACCGGGATTGGGCCGCACCACCCTCGGCGACGCGCAGTCGCAGGATCTTCCCGCCCTGCAGATCGACATCATCCTTCTCCTGGCCGTCAGCGCGGTTCTCGGTATCGCGGCCGAACTGGCCCGACGGCTGCTGCTCGGCAGCGCACTGCACGAGAAGGCGATGCCCATCCCCTCCGGCATTTTCCACCCGTCACCGCGGCGCTGGGTGGTGCCGATCGCTGCGGCGTCGGTCCTACTGGTCATGGTCCTTGCCGGACTCCCGCGAGACGGCCAGGCGACGACGCGGGAGAAGTTCGCGGCCCCGTCACCGGCCTACCCCTTCGGTACGGACGCCTCGGGTCGAGACCTGTTGGCCCGCGTCGCCGACGGCGCACTGCGCTCCATCGGTCTCTCGCTTGCCGTGACGCTCGCAGCCCTGGTGGTCGGCGTGCTGCTGGGACTGATTCCGCGGGCCTCCCGTGGGCTGGTCGAGGTCACCAATGCGGCGCCGCCCGTCGTCACCGGCATTCTGATCGCAGCGATCTGGGGTCCGAGTGCAGGCGGGGCGGCCGTCGCCGTTCTCATCGTCACGTGGGCTCCGCTCGCCGCGCACACGGCCGCCCTCGTCGAGGAGACCCGCGCTCGGCCGTACATCTCCATCCTGCCGACACTCGGGGCAGGAAATGCGCGAATCCTGTTCGGGTCCGTCGTGCCCAGCGTCGTTCCGGCAGTGCTGCGGCACGCCATGATTCGGCTCCCCGGCGTCGCTCTCGCGCTCGCGGCCCTCGGATTCCTCGGCCTCGGTCCGCAACCCCCCACTGCGGATTGGGGATTGATCCTGTCTGACGGGGTCGCCGCCGTCGAGCGGGCACCGTGGGTCACCGCTGCTCCGCTCGCGTCCTTGATCGCACTCGCCGTTCTCGCAGTCTCGCTCGCCGGTGCCACCTCGGGGCGCGTGCGGAAGACCGGTAGCGTCATCGAGAAAGTCGACGCAGGAGGGCGCAGTACGTGAGCACGAGGACCGACGGATCGCCGACGCGGTGGCGGTGGTCATTTCTGGTCGATCTGCGGCGAGCGACCCCCACCGTCCGCCTGCTCGTCCTCACCCAAATGACCTTCAACATCGGCTTTTTCATGGTGTTGCCGTATCTGTCGGTGCACCTGACGAGTGATCTCGGGCTCGGGCCGCTCTCGTCGGCGTGGTCCTCGGAATCAGAACCTTCTCGCAGCAGGGACTGTTCTTCGTCGGTGGCACCCTCGCCGATCGGTGGGGCATCAAGCCGGTCGTTCTCTTCGGCTGTGTGTTGCGCGTGTTGGGATTCGTGGGTCTGGCCTTCGCCGATTCGCTTGCGGCCGTGCTGATTGCCACGGTAATGGTCGGTTTTGCAGCCGCATTGTTCTCTCCTGCAGTCGAATCAGCAGTTGCGATCGAGGCGGGCAAGAGTGAGCGCGACGGTGGTGCGACGCGGGTGGAGACGTTCGCGTTGCTCTCGGTGTGCAGTCAGATCGGCTCGTTCACCGGCCCGCTCGTCGGATCGGTGTTGCTGCTCGTCGACTTCCGCATCGCCTGTCTCGTGGCGGCCGCCATATTCGTTCTGGTCATCGCCGCTCACATCAGGTGGTTGCCGCGCGAACGCGGTGAGCATCGCGACGACCCATGGCTCTCGGGCTGGACCGACGTGGTGCGCAACCGGACCTTCGTGCTGTTCGCGGTGGCGATGAGCGCACAGTTGGTGGCCTACAACCAGCTGTATCTGCTACTGCCGCTCGAGGTCGAACGCGCGTGGGGCTCACAGACGGTGCTGGGCTGGTTCTTCGCGATCTCGGCGGTACTCGTGGTATCGACGCAACTGCCGATCACTCGACGCGTCGCGGGGATATCGCCTCGTGTCACGCTGCCCGTCGGGTTCGCCGTCATGGCAGCATCTTTCGTCTTGGTCGCGGTATTCAGTCCCTTGGAGTTGGAAGGTCTGCTCGGGCTGATCCCGGCTGCGCTCTTCGTGCTGCTACTCGCCCTGGGGCAGATGATCGCCATGCCCCAGGCTCGGGATCTGGTGCCGCGCATGGCCGCCGAACGCCGACTCGGTTCGTACTACGGCTTCATGGCCTCGCTCGGGGGCATCGGAGTGCTCATCGGATCAATTGCACTCGGTGTGGTGATCGACGCCTCCCCCGACACCGGCTGGGGCGCAGCGATCCCGTGGCTGGTCGCGGCTCTGTTCCCCATCGCCAGTGTCATCGGACTGCGCGTGGTGCTAGCGCGCCTCGACTGACAGCCCCCTTCCCGGCCCCCGCCCCCAATCCCCGCCGCCCCCAATCCCCCGCCCCCATTTCCCGCAAACGCGCGCGCGTTTGCCATACGCGAGCAGATTCGCTTCCGATTCGACGCGAATCTGCGCGCACCTGGCGAATGCGCGCGCGTTTGCGAAACCTCGGCTACACCCGAATCCGCAGCACCGCGATTCTCCCGTCCTGGAAGCTCGAACCAGTACGACAGGTTCACCGGACTCCCCGGGAAGTCGCCCGAAATCTGTGCGGTGGCGGTGCTGCCTGCACCGGATTCGACGACGGAGAGTACGTCGTAGTGCACCTGTGGCAACTCGGTTCGCCAGCGTCGGATCTCGTCGATGCCGCGATACTCGTGTCCCTCGTCCTCCACCACGGCGTCGGGGGCGAACAGGTCGAAGTAGGGCTCCGAGTCGGCCAGTGTGGCGAGCTCGAAGTAGCGGTCGATGGTCTGCGATTCGGTGATGAACCCAGCGTCACCCCTCCCCCACGGGGAGAGTCCACTCTCCCCCAGGGGGAGGGGTCAGAATGTCGACATGAACGGATTGCTGACCATCGGCGAGTTCTCGCGGATCACGCACCTGTCGGTCAAGACGCTGCGGCGATATCACGAGTCGGGGTTGCTCGAACCCGCGACAGTCGACGACTACTCCGGCTATCGGTACTACGCCACGGATCAGGTCGCCACTGCGCAGATCATCAGTCGGTTCCGCAGTATGCAGATGCCGGAGCGCGAGGTGCGGGCGATCGTGCACACGCCGGACCCCGACGCCCGAGCCCGGTTGATCTCCGAACACCTCACTCGGCTCGAGCGGCAGTTGGACGACACGCGATCAGCAGTGACGGCACTACGCCGGCTGTTGGATCCGGTTCCGCCCACTATCGATGTTCGACGCGTACTCACCGAACAGTGTTCGGTAGCAGCAATTTCCGAGATGGTCGACGCGTCCGAGGTGCTCGGCTGGTTTAGCACGGCGATGGCCGAGATCGATGCAGCAGTTTCCGAAACCACCGGGCAACCGGGCGGTCTCTACGACAACGAGTTGTTCACCGAGGGCCGCGGTATCATGACTGTGTACGCGCCCACCGCAACTGCGCCGTCCACCAACAGGATTCGGCCGATGACGTTGCAACCCACCGAACTCGCAATGACGGTCCATCGCGGGCCGCACGACGATATCGACGTCACCTACGGCGCACTCGGGGTATATGTCGAGACCAATGGCCTGGCCATCGCGGGACCGGTTCGTGAGGTCTACGCCGTCGGTCCGCGTGATACCGAGGATTCGTCCCTGTGGCGCACGGACATCGGGTGGCCGGTGTTCGTTGCTTCGCCGCGAACGCAGTAGTCAGCGTCCCAGCTGCCTGCTTGCTGAGTCGATTTCGGCATGACCGCCGATCTTCGCGTTCCGCCCCGCTCGATCCCCGGCCTTTCGTGCGCCCTCGGAGTAGCCGGCGTTCGCGCTTTGGCCTCGCCAGTGTCCGCGCGCTGTCGAGGTCTGCCGGTAGTAGTCGCGGAGCTCGATCTCTTTGTTGCGCAACACCAGTGCTGTCCCAGCGCCCTGTTGTTCCTGTTCGATGGCCTTGGCCTCGGTGTCCTTCTTCACTTCGCTCAGCCGTTGACCGATGCGCGACGCGAATGCAGTCTGGAAGTTCAACCGGGCCGTCACGGCGGCGACCGGCACTTCCTCGCGTCGGGTGTAGCGCCGGCGGTTCTTGATCTCGGTGACGTTACGGATCGCCGTCTCGGACCTGTAGGCACCGGACTTGATATAGGCGTCCGACGCTCGCACCATCTGAATCAGCAGGGAGGAGTACAGGGCCTCGGTGGTCTCGATGTCGGAGTCGAAACCGTAGGCGAACACCTGCGTCGACGATCGGGACACATCGCACTGGACGTCGTTGGCGTGCGCGATGGCCACGAACAGATGCACGTAGGTCTTGAGTCCGCGCTTGCCCGGCTCTCCGATGGGGATGACCTTCTGGCTCGGCGTCGCCTGCCGCTCCCTGGACGCACTGTGCGAACGAGCCACCGCCAGATCGACCGACGCCGACGTCGCCAGACGCTGAGCCGCGTCCATGAAGGCCTCGGCCTCGTGTGGGTTGTCGGTGGACTCGGCCTGGCGCAGCAGCCCGCCGATCCGCGTCAGCATCTTGTCCGAACTCATGAGCGAAAGGCTACCGGCCTCCTCCGACACCTTCGGGTTGACCGATTCAGGAACGCAGAAACGACCACTGCGCGGTGCGATGTGTGCCACAGTACCCATCGACATATGTGTCGGGGGGAGCATCACAGCGAGATTCTGCGTGCCCATCTCCGGGCACATACCACCGCGTAGAAGTAAGTGGAGAGAACAATGGCGTCTTTGATCACGAAGGTGGCGGTGGTTGCAACGGCAGCCACGCTGCTGACGCTCACCGCATGTTCGAGCGACAGCGGTTCGAGCGGCGATTCGGGTGCTGCATCCGAAAATGCCGACGGCCGTGGACCTATCACCTATGTAGAGGGCCAGGACACCACCGAGACCGGTGTCGTCCAGCAGATCATCTCTGAGTGGAACGCCTCCAACCCCGACGAGCAGGTCACCTTCAAGGAGCAGTCCGCCGACGCCGATCAGGCCCACGACGACTTCGTTCAGCAGCTGCAGGCTCAGCAGAGCGACTACGACGTGATGGCGCTCGATGTCGTCTGGACCGCCGAGTTCGCGGCCAAGGGCTGGCTCGTGCCGCTCGAGGGCGAATTCGCACTCGACAACGCAGGCGTTCTGCCCGCGACCGTTGCGAGTGCGACCTACAACGGCACGCAGTACGCCGCACCGAAGAACACCAACGGCGGACTGCTCTACTACCGCAGTGATCTGCTCCCCGAACCGCCCACCACCTGGGCCGAGCTCACCGAGGACTGCCAGGTCGCCCGCGACAACAACATCGACTGCTACGCAGGGCAATTCGCCCCCTACGAAGGTCTGACGGCCAACGCGTCGGAGATCATCAACGCGCACGGCGGATCCATCGTCGCCGAGGACGGCAAGACCCCCACCGTCGACAGCCCGGAGGCCAAGGCCGGACTGCAGACCCTCGTCACCGCGTTCGAGACCGGCGTCATCCCGGCCCAGGACACCACGTTCAAGGAGTCCGAGAGCCAGCAGGCCTTCCAGGACGGACAGACCTTGTTCCTGCGCAACTGGCCGTACGTCTACGGCACCGCAGCGGAGGAAGGTTCGGCTGTGGCCGGCAAGTATGCGGTCGCACCGCTTCCCGGAGTCACCGGAGTCGGCACCTCGACGCTCGGTGGATACAACGCCGCGATCAGTGCGTACTCCGAGAACAAGGCCACCGCTGCCGACTTCCTGCGGTTCCTGCAGGGCGAGCAGGCCCAGCGCATCATCGCCGAGGGCGCTTTGCCGCCCGTGCTCTCGTCGCTGTACGACGATCCCGCACTGATCGCCGCGATGCCGTACCTTCCCGCATTGAAGGCATCCATCGAGAATGCCGTCCCGCGTCCCGTCACCCCGTTCTACCCGGCCGTCTCGAAGGCTGTGCAGGACAACGTGTCTGCCGCCATCAAGGGTGAGAAGAGCGTGGACCAGGCGATCACGGACATGCAGGCCGGTATCGAAACCGCCGGCGCCAACTGATTTCGGGAGAACCAATGGCTGTACCTGCTGGTGTGACCAGTGGGGCCGGCGCAACCACCGCGGCCGGGGCTCGTCCCCGGCCGCGGTCGGCATGTGCGGTCCAAGAACAAGCGCTTCGGCCTGACGCAGGGTCGGGCCTGGCTGTTGATCGCACCGACGATGGTGATCCTCGCGATCGTCATCGTCTACCCGGTGATCCGAGCTCTGGTGATGTCCTTCTCCAAGGATCCCGGTCTCGATCCCGCTACCGGCATGTTCGTCTCCGGCGGTTCTGCCGGCTTCGACAACTACACGCATTGGATTCTGCAGCAGTGCACCTCGGCGTCGGGCACGTTGGTGCCCTGCCCGCCGGGGACCCTCGGTTCGCAGTTCTGGGGCGCGGTCGGAAACACCGCGTTCTTCACGGTCGTGACCGTGTCCATCGAGGTCGTCATCGGCTTCGCCATGGCAGTGATCATGGGCAAGACCTTCGCCGGACGAGCTCTGCTGCGCGCCGCGATCCTGATCCCCTGGGCTATCCCGACGGCGGTCACGGCCAAGCTCTGGTACTTCATCTTCGCGTACGACGGTATCGCCAATCGCATTCTGGGAACGAACATCCTGTGGACCGGGGACGCGTGGCCCGCGCGTTTCGCGGTGATCATCGCCGACGTGTGGAAGACGACGCCGTTCATGGCGCTGCTGATTCTGGCCGGGCTGCAGATGATTCCGGCGGACGTCTACGAGGCAGCTCGCGTCGACGGTGCGTCGGCATGGCAGCGGTTCACCAAGATCACGCTGCCACTGGTCAAGCCCGCGTTGATGGTTGCGATTCTGTTCCGCACCATGGACGCGCTGCGCATGTACGACCTCCCAGCCATCCTCACCGAAGGCAATCCCGCCACGCGAACCATCTCGATTCTGGTGGTGGAGCAGATCCGGCAGGGATTCAACAGCGCTGCGTCACTGTCGACCATCTCGTTCGTCATGATCTTCGTGGTGGCGTTCATCCTGGTCAAGTTCCTCGGTGCCAATGCCGTTGCCACGCAGGACACTCAGCGTAAGGGGGCCGGCCGATGAAGCAGGCCCGCATCTATCTCGGCGTTGTCATCATTCTCGTCTGGGGTCTGGCACCGTTCTACTGGATGGTCGTCACCGCGTTCCGCGACCCGCGCTACACCTTCGACACGACGCCATGGCCGACGCATGTCACGTGGGAAAACTTCGACAATGCCCTGTCGACCGCGAACGGCAACAACTTTCTTCGGGCGGTGGGCAACAGCCTCATCGTCGGCGGAGCGACCACGCTGATCGCACTGACCATCGGCATCTTCACCGCATATGCACTCTCGCGCATCGACTTTCGCTTCAAGTACGTGGTGACGGGCATCATCCTGGGTGCCTCGATGTTCCCGGTCGTCGCGCTGGTCACCCCGCTGTTCCAGTTCTTCACCAACATCGGGTGGATCGGCAGCTATCAGGCCATGATCATCCCGAACATCTCGTTCGTGCTGCCGTTGACGATCTACACCTTGGCAGCGTTCTTCGCCGAATTGCCCTGGGAACTCGAAGAAGCCGCGCGGATCGACGGAGCCGGCCGGTTCCAGGCCTTCCGGCTGGTGATGTTGCCACTCGCCGCACCTGCCCTGTTCACCACCGCAATACTCGCGTTCATCGCTGCGGTGAACGAGTACTTGTTGGCGAGCCAACTCTCGAGTGACAGGACCGAGCCGGTGACCGTGGCCATCGCGCGGTTCACCGGGAACGATCCGTTGGTGGTGCCGTATGCCGCAATCATGGCAGCGGGCACCATCGTTGCGATTCCACTGGTGATCATGGTGCTGCTGTTCCAGCGCCGCATCATCTCCGGCCTCACTGCAGGTGGCGTCAAATCGTGACGGCCCAGGACCATCTCCAAATGCTGGCGGGCATTCTGGGATTCTTCGCGCTCGTTGCCCTGATCGTTGCGGTAGCCGGGATCATCGGGGGTGATCCCGGCGTGCTGCCGTCGGTGGCCCTGCTGGGTCTGTTGATCGCACTGTGGTACACCGTCAAGAAGATTCGCTGACCCTCAGCGTGCGCGGATAGCACCTTCGATGTCTTCTGCACTGATCGGACGCGTGCAGAAGAACCAATCCTGGCATTCGACGTCGGAATCGGTACCGTCCATTCGGTCCGCAGCGGAGCCGCAAGAGCCCGCCGGTGGCACGATGACCGGATCGCCCGGGCGCCAATCCGCCGGCGTCGCAACATCGAATGCATCTGCAGTCTGCAGGGCTTTGATCAGGCGAAGGATTTCGTCGAAGTTCCGGCCGGTGCTCAGCGGATAGTAGATGACTGCGCGCACCACACTGTTCGGGTCCACGACGAACACTGCCCGCACGGCCTTCGACGAGCTTTCGCCGGGCATGATCATGCCGTACGCGCGGGCGATATCCATCGAGATATCCTCGATCAGAGGGAATTTGACCTCGACCCCGGACATCCCGTTGAAGCTGATCTTGTCCTTGATCGTGCGCAACCAGGCGATATGGCTGTACAGTCCGTCGATCGAGAGACCGACCAATTCGGTGTTGTACTCACGTAATTCGTCGGACATGGCGGCGAATGTGATGAACTCACTGGTGCAGACGGGTGTGAAATCTGCGGGGTGCGAAAAGAATATGACCCACTTTCCGCGGTAGTCGGCGGGGAAGTCGATCGGCCCCTGAGTGGTCACTGCGGTGAAGGACGGTGCGCGGTCCCCGATTCGAGGCATTCCGACGTCGGTCGTGGGCTCTGCCTGGGTGCTGGTCATGTTTGCCTCGTCCTGTGTGTTTTCGGTCGGGTATCGGGTGTGGTTGTCACGGGTGCCTGTAGTTGGCCTCGTAGGTCTCGCGGTCGCGCTCCGCGCTGGGTGTCGCGCGTGGAATCGAGGCTGCGTCGATCCCGTGTTGCCCGAGCCGGAACGCGCGATAGATCAGATGCAGTGCGGAGGCGAAGTAGACGACCGGGACGAAGATCAGCAGCATCATCAGACCCGCAATCCAGTTCGGCCCCGGAAACAGGAGGAACAGCAAGAGCACGGCGGCGAGTGGTACGAGGAATCGGGCAAGATAGCGCGGTGTCGATCCACGTCCGGTCAGGTCGTGCAGAACCCAGTCCTGCAGGTCGTCCGGGAGGACGCCGCCGACGTCGTAGCGAAGACGCTGACCGAAGGTGGGAGTTTTCATGTCTTCGACCGTAGGTTCGCAGGTGCGTCCGGTGCTGGGGTAGGAAGTCCCGACCTGTGCGCCGAACGACTCCGGTTCTCGCTCCGGCTCAGATCGCGGTGAAACCGAAGGTATCCTGTGCCATCGAGACCAATCTTTTCGACGCGGCGTTCGGCTTCGGCGTCCAGACGAGAGCCAACAGCGCTGCCGTGGTCGAGTCCGTCAGTTCCACGGCGACGAGCTTGTCGTCGTAGAACTGCGCCATCGATGCGCTGAGGATCGCCACCCCCAGGCCGCGGGCAGCGAGATCGGCCACGGCGTCGGGGGCGCTGGCCTGCAACGTGATCTGCGGTGCCAGGCCTGCGCCATGGCAGTCCCGGTCGAGCACCGCACGTATCCCGGTGCCGGGCGGAAGGGCGATGATCGGGTGTTCGCACACCTGCGCCAACGTCGCCTCGTCCTGTGCTGCCAGAGGATGCTGCGGTGGAACGGCCGCGACGATGCGCTCGTCGATCACCACCATCGATTCCAATCCGTCCGGAGCCCGCGCTGGGACACCGACGAGTGCGATGTCGAGTTCTCCTGCACGCACATCGGCCACCAAGCGATCCGAATTGCCCTCCTGCAGAGCAAGTTCGACGCCAGGGTGCGCCGAATGAAAGCGGGCCAACGCGTCGAACAGTTGTGGGACGGTGCACGCGGTCACCATGCCGATCCGTACCGATCCGCGTAGGAGTCCGGCGACGTCGTCGACGGATTGCCGAACCGAGTCGGCGGCGGCCAGTGTCGCACGGGCTTGCGTCAGCGCGGCCTGACCCGCGGTGGTCAATGTTGCTGTGCCGCCGGACCTGTCGATCAATTCGGCGCCGAGTTCTCCTTCGAGCGCGCGGATCTGGGCGCTGACGCCGGATTGGCTGATGTGCACTCGGGCTGCGGCGCGAGTGAAGTTCGCTTCTTCGGCCACCGCGACGAAGTACTCCAGCTGTCTCAATTCCACTGCTGGACTCCCAGATCCGGGCCCTCGCCGGCATCCAGCCTGGCGATATTGCGCTTCGGGGCAGTCAACCGGTAGCTGCAGTCGATCAATTCGGCGGCCTCGGCCCAAACGTCGTCATCGGCGTCGGAGAGGTCGAAGCCCACCCAGCCGGCCGGGCCGAGGTAAGCGGGGTGGAAGTACCGGGGTTCGAGCTCGCAGGCACGCTGTTCCTCGGCGCTCTCGCATTTGACCAGGATCGAGTGGTCGTGCTGGTCGCCGCCTTTGACGCCACCGCCGAAGTACACGAAGACCGAGGCCGTGCGGAAGGTGGGCCGGCCATGGGAGATCTTCTCGGACACCTCGGGATAGGCGAACGCCAGCGCGCGGACACGTTCGAGGATCGGATGCTTGGAAGTGGGATCGATGGCCACGAGCACACGATAGCGCGTGAACTCTAGCTGCGGCTATGAGTAGAACTTCTGATGATCATCGGAATCAACTGTTGGACTTCTGGCCCGGGTCGTTCGAGACTCGACGTCATGACACAGACACCGAAAGAAGTTGCAGCGACCTACTTCCAGGCCTGGAAAAGCAAGGATTTCGACACCCTGGCGTCGATCCTGCACCAGGACGCGACGTTCCGCGGGCCACTGGGCACAGCGGCGAACGGCGCGGAATGTGTGGCCGGACTGAAGGGAATGTCGGAGATCGTCACCGACATCGACATCGCCCACGTCTTCGTGGACGGACCCAACGTACTGACGTGGTTCGATCTGCACACCTCCATCGCATCCCCGGCAAGCACCGCCAATTGGCAGCGAATCGAGAACGGATCGATCAGAGAAATACGGGTGACCTTCGATCCACGAGAAATCACCGCGGCCGGATAGACGAACGCCCGCCGGTACTCAATGTGACGTTCAGTGGCCTTTTTGGGGGTCAATGTCACATCGAGTGGACCGGCGGGCGGCGTTCGCGTCTTGCTGCGGGCCCTATGCGTCGATGATGAACGCTTCGAGTTGTTCGCGAGCGACGTCGTCGGCGAGTTGCTTCGGCGGGCTCTTCATCAGGTAGGCCGAAGCCGGGATGACGGGTCCACCGATGCCGCGGTCCTTGGCGATTTTCGCGGCGCGGACTGCGTCGATGATGACGCCTGCGGAGTTGGGCGAGTCCCATACTTCGAGCTTGTACTCGAGGCTCAGGGGAACGTCACCGAAGGCGCGGCCTTCGAGGCGGACGTAGGCCCACTTGCGGTCGTCGAGCCAGCCGACGTGGTCGGACGGTCCGATGTGGACGTCCTTGGCGTTGAACTCCTTCTGGAGGTTCGACGTGACGGCCTGGGTCTTGGAGATCTTCTTGGACTCGAGGCGGGTGCGCTCGAGCATGTTGAGGAAGTCCATGTTGCCGCCGACGTTGAGCTGCATGGTGCGGTCGAGCTGCACGCCGCGGTCCTCGAAGAGCTTGGCCATGACGCGGTGGGTGATGGTGGCACCGACCTGGCTCTTGATGTCGTCGCCGACGATGGGGACGCCTGCGTCCTCGAACTTCTTGGCCCAGACGGGATCGGACGCGATGAAGACGGGCAGCGCGTTGACGAAGGCGACGCCTGCGTCGATGGCGGCCTGTGCGTAGAACTTGTCGGCTTCTTCGGATCCGACGGGGAGGTAGGACACGAGCACGTCCACCTTGGCGTCGCGCAGGGCCTGCGCCACGTCGACGGCGTCGCCGTCGGCCTCGGTGATGGTCTCGCGGTAGTACTTGCCGAGGCCGTCGAGGGTCGGTCCGCGCAGGACGTGGACGTCCTTCGGGGGTACGTCGGCGATCTTGATGGTGTTGTTCTCGCTGGAGAAGATGGCCTCGGAGAGGTCGAAGCCGACCTTCTTGGCGTCCACGTCGAACGCGGCGACGAACTCGACGTCGCGGACGTGGTACTTGCCGAACATGACGTGCATGAGGCCGGGGACGGTGGCGTTCTCGTCCGCGTCCTTGTAGTACTCGACACCCTGGACCAGGGATGAGGCGCAGTTGCCCACACCCACAATGGCCACGCGGATTGCGTTGTTGTTCTCACCCATGGTCGGGTTCTCCTTCTGTCTTGACTGTCCTGTTTGGTGCTGTGTGGGACGGTGCTGGGTTGGGTTCGGCCTGCTCGGCTGCGATGACTTCGTTGAGCCAGCGCACCTCGCGTTCGCTCGATTCGAGTCCGAGCTGGTGTAGCTGCCTGGTGTAGCGGTCGAGCGTCCCGTTCGCCTTGGCCACAGCGTCGCGGAGGCCTTCTCGGCGCTCCTCGACCTGGCGACGTCTGCCTTCGAGGATGCGGACTCGAGCTTCCGCGGGGGTCCGACTGAAGAAGGCAAGATGTACGCCGAATCCGTCGTCGGTGTAGTTCTGCGGTCCGGTGTCGGCCACCAGTTCGGCAAATCGTTCCCTGCCG